>CALEZI010000155.1 GCA_937928755.1 uncultured Rhodanobacteraceae bacterium
ACCGCAAGTTCCAGGCGATCCTGCCGCTCAAGGGCAAGATCCTCAACGTCGAAAAGGCGCGTTTCGACAAGATGCTGCAGTCGGCCGAAATCGGCACGCTGATCACGGCGCTCGGTTGCGGCATCGGTCGCGACGAATACAATCCGGACAAGGTGCGTTACCACCGCATCATCCTGATGACCGACGCCGACGTCGACGGCTCGCATATCCGCACGCTGCTGCTGACCTTCCTCTATCGGCAGATGCCGGAGCTGATCGAGCGCGGTTACATCTACATCGGCCTGCCGCCGCTGTACAAGGTGACCCAGGGCAAGCAGATCACCTACATCAAGGACGACGCTGCGCTGGCCCAGTTCCTGTTGGCGAGCGCCGTCGACGGCGCCTCGGTGACGCCAGGCGAGGGCGTGCCGCCGATCAGTGGCCTTGGCCTCGAACAGCTGATGCAGCGCTATTCGAATGTGCTCGGACACTTGAAGCGTCTCAAGCACCGTTTCGACAGTGCGCTGCTGGAGGCCTTGACCGAACTGCCACCGGTGCTGTCGACCACGCTCGACGCACGCGATCAGATGCAGTCACTGGCATTGGCGCTGGAAAAGCGCCTTTCGGGCAGCGCACTCGATTCGCCGCGTTACCAGGTGCGCGTGGTCGACGAGCCGGTACCGCAGCTCGCCGAGGGTGAATTGCCGGCAACGCCGCGCTACTCGCTGAGTGTCGAGCGTCAGCACCACGGCCTGAGCAGCCACACGCTTCTTCCGCGTGCCTTCTTCGAAGGCTCCGACTACACGCCGCTGGCCGACCTGGCGCAGTCATTGGGCGGCCTTCTGGTCGCGGGCGCCACCGTCACCAGAGGCGGGAAGTCAAAACAAATCAACAACTTCCGTGAAGCGCACGAGTGGTTGATGGAGCAAGCCAAGCGCAACCGCGAAATCGGCCGCTTCAAGGGCCTCGGCGAAATGAACCCGGATCAATTGTGGGAAACCACGGTCAACCCGGAAACCCGCCGCATGTTGAAAGTAGGCATCGAAGACGCCGTAGCCGCCGACCAGATGTTCACCATGCTGATGGGTGAAGCCGTTGAGCCGAGGCGGGACTTCATCGAAGCCAACGCTTTGCGGGTTGCCAACCTCGACGTGTAACTCGGTAAACCACGGCCGCAGCCCGCCTCGGCGAACGCGCCGCATGCGGCGCGAGGCTGAACGCCCCGAGGCTATGCCGAGGGGCCGGACTGAAGCCGTTGAGCCGAGGCGGGACTTCATCGAAGCCAACGCGCTCAGGGTTTCCAATCTGGACGTTTGACCCTGCTCGATCCGGACAGCGACCCTGCGGCGCCAAGGTAAAACGCCAGGCCATGGATGACAGCGCAAACAAGTGCGACGCGACCATGGAGCGGTTGTCCTGCCACCTGCGACTGAGCTACCGTCCGCCCTCCGGATGAATCGAGGGTGGGAACCATGAGATCGGGACAGGGTTGGCTGTTGGCATTGTGTTTCGCGAGCGCCCCGGCTTGGGCAGCCGCGCCCAAGGACGGCGACGCCCCGGGCGTCAGTGCCCAGTACCGAGGTCTGGTGCCGGTGGCGAAGTTCGATGTGTCGCCGCCGCTGCGCGACATGAAGCCGATGCCGGTGCCATCGGGCCCGCTGCTGATCATGGGCGGCTCGATGATCGACCCACCGTCCGGCCTCGAGTGGATGTTGCTGGCACCGGGTCGACAAGGGCCGGACTTGATCGCGCAGTCGCAGATCGGTCCGTTCGCCATCCCCGCGCCGACTGTCAGCTTCAATGCGCAGCCCAATATCTCGGGTGTCAACCCGCCGGATCCGGTTGGCGACGTCGGCCCCAACCACTATGTGGCGATGAGCAACCTGTCGCTGCAGATCTTCACCAAAACCGGTACCTCGGTGTTCGGGCCGGTGTTCACCAATACGCTTTGGGCCGGTTTCGGTGGCGCCTGCCAGACCGAAAACTCGGGCGATCCCATCGTGCTGCACGACCAGTTTGCTGATCGCTGGATCATCACCCAGTTCACTTCGGCCGGCCCGACCTACTTCAACTGCGTCGCGATTTCGACCTCGGCTGATCCCACAGGCAGTTACTTCCGCTACGCCTTCTCCACCGGCAGCAACTTTCCGGATTACCCCAAGTACGGTGTGTGGCGCGATGCCTACTACATCAGCACGCGCGAGTTCGCCGGCAGCAGCTTCGCCGGTGTCGGCGCCTACGCGATCAATCGCGCACAGATGATCGCCGGCAACCCGACGCCCGCGGTGATCTCCTTTGTGGTGCCGCCGGGCGCGACCCCGTACAACATCGGCGATGGCCTGCTGCCGGCCGATGTCGACGGCACCACGCTCCCTCCGGTAGGTGCGCCCAACTACTTTGTCGGATCGATGGACTCGGGTGGTCCTTACGGTGCGCCGCAGGACGCCCTGACCTTGTGGAAGTTCGTCGCCGACTTCACCACTCCAGCGAATTCCAGTTTCACCTTGACCAACACCATTCCGATCGCGAACTTCGACACGATCTTCGACACCTGCAGTGGCCGCCAGTGCATACCGCAGCCGGGCACTGCCACTCGAGTGGACATCCTGTCCTATCGCCAGCGTCCGATGCATCGCCTGGCCTATCGCAATTTCGGCTCGCATGAGTCGCTGGTCACCAATCAGTCGGTGGAAGCGGCAACCGGCATGGCCGGCATCCGCTGGTGGGAAATCCGCAGCCCGAACAGCGCTCCGACGATCTTCCAGGAAGGCACCTACGCCCCGGGCATCACCGATGGCGTGCATCGCTGGATGGGATCCATCGCCCAGGATTCGGCCGGTAACATGGCGCTCGGCTACAGCGCATCCAGCGCCACCGTGTTTCCCAGCGTGCGTTACACCGGTCGTTTGTCCACCGACACTCCGGGAACGATGCCGCAGGGCGAAGGCGAAATCATCGCCGGCACCGGCTCGAACACCGGCGGCGGCAGCCGTTGGGGCGACTATTCGTCGATGAACGTCGACCCGACCGACGACTGCACCTTCTGGTACGTCAACCAGTGGACGCCGGTGACGTCGGGCAGCGGCTGGCAATTGCGCGTCGGTTCCTTCCGCTTCAACGAGTGCGGTTCGCCGACCTACGTGATGGGCGCCAGTCCCACCACACAGACGATCTGCGCCGGCACGCCCGCCAGCTTCACCATCAACGTCGGGTCGATTGCCGGGTTCACCGATCCGGTAACACTGAGCAGCAGCGGTCAGCCGGCGGGTGCGACCGCCGCCTTCTCGCCGAATCCGGTCACGCCGGCGGGAACCAGCACCTTCACCGTCGGCAACACGGTGGGCGTCGCCGCCGGCACCTATCCGATCACCATCAATGGCGTATCGGCGGGTCCGATCAACCGCACCGCGGACGTCAGCCTGACGGTACAGACCAGCGCTGCGTCAGCGCCGAATTTGTCGAGCCCGGCCAACTCGGCGGTAGGCGTCGCCACCGCGCCGACGCTGTCGTGGGCAGCCGTCGCCGGTGCCAGCGGCTACACGGTCGAAGTAGCGACCGATGCCGCCTTCACCAACATCGTCCGCACCGCCACTGTCAGCGGTACCAGCTATCAAGTGACGCCGGCACTGGCGACACAGACCCAATACCACTGGCGTGTGCGCGCTACCAATGCCTGCGGCACCGGCAACAACTCGAACGTGTTCAGCTTCACCACGTCGAACCAGTTCTGCTATGGCGGCCCGCCGATCTCGATTCCGGACGCCACCCCGGCCGGTGTCAACGTGCAGATCGTGATTCCCGGTGGCGCCGCCAACGTCAGCGCTCTCAAGGTCAACCTGGGCATCACGCATACCTATATCGGTGATCTGATCATCCGGCTGACCAAGGGCGCGGCCACGGCCAACCTGATCTCGCGTCCGGCCAGTTGCAGTGGCGACAACATCGGTGCCAGCTTCTTCGATGCCGCTGCGGGGACCGCCAACACTTGCGCCGCCACCACGCCAACAATCTCCGGCAATGTCAAACCACTGCAGGTGTTCACGGTGTTCGATGGCGGCTCAGCCTCCGGCACCTGGACGCTGAACGTGTCCGACAATGCCGGCGCTGACCTCGGTACCATCAACAGCTTCTGTCTGGACCTGCCTGCCGGCTCCGGCGACGGGCTGTTCCAGAATGGTTTCGAATAAGCAGGGCGTCGAACAACGAAGGGTTCGAATCAGGACGTCGAACAACCAGAGGTTCGCATAACTCAGGCAGCAAGACGGGGGCGCGGCAACTGTCGCGCCCCTTTGCGGTCAGCCAATCGTCGGCATCCACTCGCCTGACTCTCCACCTCGGGAGGGTTGCGGAATCGTGTCAATCTACTAAGATCGGGCGTTTCCCGGTCAGCGAAGGTGGCACGTGATCAAGCGAACATTGACGATGGCTGTGGGCGTGGCCCTGCTCGGGTCCGTCTACGCAGTGCCACAGCTCGCGCAAGCTGGCGATTCGCACGCCTTTGCCGACGACAGCCGCCAGCTCAGTATCGGTACGCAGCGCTTCGACCCGAAAAGCGCCAGCGCCTACCGCACGGGTACCAAGAGTGCAGCCGGCGGCGCGCTGCGCCTGGTGCAGTTCACCGAGACGCCACGCCAGGAGTGGCGCGACAGCCTGCAACAGAGCGGTAACCACGTGATCCAGTACTACCCGCACAATGCCTATCTGGTGTGGGGCGATGACAGCGCTGCCGGCGCTGCGGAAGCGATGCCCTTCGTGCGCTGGCAAGGGACCGTCAGCCCGGACTGGAAGCTTGCTCCGGATCTCAAGGGCCGACTCGGGCCGATCGACAATGTGCAGATGCTGGTCTACGACGACGGCAACCTCAGCAATGTGCTGGCGCAGATCGAGGGCTTCGGCGCACGCGTGCTCAACACCTTCGACGCGCAGCCCGATGGCGCGCTGAAAAGCGTGATCCTGAAAATCGACGCCGGCCAACTGGCCGCCGTGCACGCGCTGCCGCAAGTACTGTGGACCGAGTACTCCGGCCCGCGCCCGATCTTCGACGACGAAATGAGCAGCCAGATCGTTGCCGGCAACTACAATGCGTCGAATATGGTCACTGCGCCCGGTTACATCGCCTCGATCGGCTCGCTCGGGCTGACGGGCGATGGTGTGATCTGGGCGATCACCGACAGCGGCATTGATTACGCCAATCCCGAACTTGGCAGTCGCATTGTCTCCGGCCATGATTTTCCGGGCTGTCCGGTGACTGCATCGCAACCCGGCAATGACAACGCCAGCGGTGGCCACGGCACACACGTGGCCGGCATCATCGGCGGCGCCGGCGTCGTCGCCGGAGGAACCGATGCCAACGGTTACCATTACGGCATCGGCGTCGCGCCACAAGCCGATCTGGTCGCCCTGAATCCGATCTGCGTGGGCGCCGTGCCGTGGCCGCCCGCGGGAGGCTGGCAGGAAAACAGCAGGCAGGCGATCCTGCGCAATGCGGTCGGCACCAACAACTCGTGGACCTCCGCGGAGGGCACCAACATCGGCTACAACGCCACCGCGCGTACCCACGACTTCATGGTGCGCGATGGCAACTTCGACACGCCGACGGTCAACGACCAGTTCATGATCGTGTTTTCGGCCGGCAATTCTGGCCCCGGGGCGAGCACGCTGACTTCGCCGAAAGAGGCGAAGAACCCGATCATCGTCGCTGCCACGCAGAATCAGCGTGGCGCCGGATCGCTCGAGAATCTGGCCAGCTTCAGCAGCCGCGGGCCCGCAGTCGATGGACGCGTGCTGCCGACCATCGGCGCCCCCGGCGAGCAGATCGCATCGACCCGCCGCGTCGCCGGAGCGTCGCAATGCGGCACCGCGATCGGCGCTGCGCCGCTGAACAACTACGCCTTCTGCTCCGGTACCAGCATGGCCGCGCCGCATGTGTCCGGCACGGCTGCCTTGCTGACGCAGTGGTGGCGCGACAACAACGGCGGCGCCACGCCCAGCCCGGCGATGATCAAGGCGCTGCTGGTCAACAGCGCCATCGACATGAGCGGCGTCGCCCAGCCGGTCCCGAACAACAACGAGGGCTGGGGTCGCATCCAGTTGCGCAATGCGATCGGCGAAGGCCGCGCGACCGAACGCATCGACCAGGCCAATCGCCTGGATACGGTGGGAGAGGTCTTCGAGCGCAGCTACGGCGTTCCCGACAGTGGCCGGCCGGTGCGTATCACGCTGGCCTGGACCGACGCGCCGGGTGCGGCTGGCGCCAACCCGGCGCTGGTCAACAATCTGGATCTGGTGGTCATCGCCGATGGCCAGACCTATCTCGGCAATGTGCTCAGCAGTGGCCAGTCGACGCCCGGCGGCAGCGCAGACAATCGCAATCCGGTCGAAAACGTGTTCCTGCCGGCCGGTACCGGTGCGGTCACGGTGCGCGTGATCGCCACCACGCTGCCCGGCGATGGTGTGCCCAATGTGGGCGATGCAACCGATCAGGACTTTGCGTTGGTCTGCAGCAACTGTGCCGCCGAGCCGGGTTTCACCGTGTCGATGCCGACCGCGATGGAATCGGTGTGCGGCGACACGGAACTCGAACGCCCGATCACGATCGGCACCATTCTCGGTTTCATCGACAACGTGACCCTGAGTTCGACCGGACTGCCCCCGCCAGGAACCGTCGGTTTCAGCCCGAACCCGGTCACACCGCCGGGCACCAGCACGATGACGGTGGATACCACCGGCGTGGCCGCGGGCGAGTACACGGTGCTGGCGACCGGCACCTCGGGCGCGCTGGTGCGCAACAGCAGCTTCCCGATCTTCCTCGCTACGCAGGCGCCAGCGGCGTCGACGCTGACGACGCCCGCGAACAGCGCTACCAACGTGGCGCTCGGAGTGCAGTTCACCTGGGCGGCGGCGGCACAGGCGTTCGACTACGTGGTCGAGGTCGCCACCGATGCGGCATTCAGCAACATCGTGCGCACGACCACCACGCGCGGTACCAGTTGGACGCCGTCGCCGGCGCTCGACAGCAGCACGCAGTACTTCTGGCGAGTGATCTCGCGCAACGCCTGCCCCACGGCTGAACTGTTCGCCAACGGCTTCGAAGATGGTGGCGCCAGCGGTGGCGGCGTGGCCTCGGCGACGTCGTCGTTCACCACCCTGGCGGCTCCCGGCGACTGCCCGGCCGGTCCGGCGCCGACCATCGTGCTCAGTGAGGATTTCGAGGGCGCGGCAACCGGATGGGGCCCGGAAGGCGGCAGCGGCAATGCCAGTTGGGCGATCACCAGTCTTTTCCCGTTCGCCGGCAGCAAGGCGCTGCAGGGCCTGACGCCGGCCGCGAGCGCAGTCGACCATCGTTATGTCAGCCCGGTGGTCACCTTGCCGAGCGTTGGCAATGGCCTGACCTTGTCGTTCCAGAGTCGCCAGCAGATGGAATCGCGCACCGGGGGTTGCTGGGACGGTGGTTTCATCGAGGTTTCGACCAACGGTGGAAGCACCTACACGCAGATCACGGCAGGCCTGTTGACTGACCCGTATCAAGGTCCGCTGGGCAGTGGCAACCCGGCGGCGCCCAAGCCGGCATGGTGCGGCGAACAGGCTTACCTGAAATCGGTGATCAATCTGGCCCCGTATGCAGGCATGAGCAACGTGCGTTTCCGCTTCCACGTCAGCTCCGACACCTCGGTCGGCAGTACCGAAGGTTGGAACATCGACAATGTCGAGATCAAGCGCTGCAACTGAACGGCGCTGATCGGTGGCAAAAGACCAACGCCCGGACCTGATCCGGGCGTTGGCTTTTGCCGAACCCGGACGAGTCAACGTCCTGTAACCCGCGCAAGGCAGATTCCCGGCAGGGTGGAACCCGAACACGCTTCACCCTGCGGATTCCACCGTCACGCATTCGGCACGGTGGGCGTGGGTGTGTTGCGGTTCGCGGCGGATTCCGCGCGGCTGGTTTGCGGCGGTTGCCATTGCCTTCGGCGCGGGATCCGCCCTTCTCGGCTGAGTAATTGTACCTGTGAGGTGCGATGATGAATGAACATCGAATTCGTTTGGGTGCGTTGGAACTGGTCAAACTATCATTGCTGTCAGCAGGTGCTCTCTTGGTTGGACTTATTGTCGCGGTCCCTATTTCGTTCTTGGTGGTGCCAGCCGCGCTTTATCCTCTGACTCGATATTCAAGCCGTTCAAAGAGCATGCAAGTTGATGACTTGATAGATTTTGAGCGCCTGCTCCTGCTCTTGGTGATTGGCATTTCAATAATGTGTCTCGTACTGACCTACGCGACTCACGTATATGTGCCTTGGGCAATGGGTGGGGTGGCAATTGCGTCGGTCGTTGCCGTTCCAGGTCTGTGCATATTGCTAAAGGCCACCGGACGGGAGCTGTCTCAACGAAGGAAGGGATCAGAACCCGCGTGAGCCGGGCCACGGTCCCGAAACCCGCAGGCACAAAAAGTTGGACACAACCCGCGTAAAGCGTACTCGCGGTAACCCGCGTAAGGCGGATTCCACCGTCACGCATTCGGCATGGTGGCCGTGGGTGTGTTGCGGTCGGCGGCGGATTCCGTGCGGCTGGGTTGCGGCGGTGCCATTGGCTTCGGCGCGCGGGACGCGCCCTCGGCTGGCGATCCGGATATCGCCATACCGCCCAGGGTCGAGCAGACTCTGCCTGAACCGCGCTGATCGTTGGCTTTTGCCGTGCGGGGTCGGACGACAGGGTTGGGACTTGCGCGCGGGTTGGTTTGCGCTAAGCTACGCGCGGCGCGCCCTCGCCGTACCATTCCTGAATGAGAACAAGACCATGAAGGCTACTCAAACCCTCGCCTTTGGGCTGATCCTGGCGCTTTCGAGTGCATCGTTTGCCCAGTCGGAAACCGACGGCAAGCCGAGTGCTCGTACTGGCACGCCGATCGAATCCCCGGCCGCCACCATTACCTATACCGGCAACACTCTCGGCGGACCGACCTGGAACCGTCCGTTTGCCGACTGCACCGGGCTCTCCGGCGTCGGCACGGCAACGCCGTATTCGACCCAACAGTTCTACGTCACCACCGCGGGTGCGTACGACCTGTTCAGCGATCAGGGTTACGGCGGCGGTACGGCGCAGCCGCAAGGCGGATTCGACGGTTTCATTTTCGTGTATGCCGACAGCTTCAATCCGGCATCGCCATCGACCAACTGCATCGCCGGCGACGACGACGCCGGGGTCATCGGCCTGTCCGAAATCCTCGGTCTGCCGCTCGACGCCAACCGCACTTATGTTTTTGTCACCACCGGCTTTGGCAACAGCGATGCCGGCCCGTTCACCAACCAGATCTCCGGCCCCGGCAACATCGTGCTCGGGCCCGCTCCGGCGATTGCGCATGTGCAGGTCGACAGCCTGAGCAATGCCGGTCTGCTGGCGCTGGCATTGGTGCTCGGCCTCGCGGGTTTCGTCGCCGTTCGTCGCTTCTCCTGAAGCTCGGATCAGCCGCCGCATCGACCCACGATGCGGCGATTTGAGCGACCCGGCAGCGCGCCACCGGTCTGAACCGGTGGCTGCGCGAGCGACGGTTGGATGGCAGACTGGGACTGTCGCCGGTCAGGTACCTGAGCCATGTTGCGCTGGATGCTGGGTGTCGTTGTGATCGCCATGCTGTCGCAACCAGCGGACGCACGGTCGATTCCGTCCAGTGTGCGCGCCGAACAGGCGGCCGAGCGTGTTGCCGCCGATCTGCGCGCGCGCCTGCAAGCGCTCGGCGCCAACTGGGGTGCGCCGCTTTATGTGCGCATCTTCAAGGCCACGAGCGAACTGGAAGTTTGGGTCGCCACCGGTGAGCGCCACCAGTTGCTGCATACCTGGCCCATTTGCACCTGGTCCGGCGCGCTCGGCCCCAAGTTGCGCCAAGGCGACGGACAGGCGCCCGAGGGCTTTTATGCAGTCGGCCCCAAGCAACTGAATCCGACCAGCCGCTTCCATCTGTCCTTCAATCTTGGTTATCCCAACGCCTTCGATCGCGCCCACCGGCGCACCGGCGATTTCCTGATGGTGCACGGCAACTGCGTGTCGATCGGTTGTTACGCGATGGGCGATGCCGCCATCGAGGAAATCTACACGCTGGTGGCGGCTGCGCTGGCGAACGGCCAGTCGCATGTGCCGGTGCACGTCTTCCCGTTCCGCATGGACGAAGGCTGGGAATCCGAGCACGCGGACAGCCAGTGGCTGTCGTTCTGGCAGCAACTCGAACCGGCGTATCGGGCTTTTGCCGACGACGCGCGCCCGCCGACAATCCGCGTGAGCAACCGGCGTTACGTGGTCTCGACGCCGTAGAGCGACACCGTTGTGGGCCCGGACTTGTCTGGATGCCGTGGCGCTGGAGGATCGGACAGCCTCCAGACAAGTCTGGATCCACCAAAGCCTGGCGCTGCTGCCGCATTCCTCATTCATTCTCCGCTCCCGTGCTGATCGCCCTGAACAAACCCTTCGACGTGCTTTGCCAGTTCACCGACCCAGCCGGTCGGCCGACGTTGGCTGACCATGTGCGCGTGCCCGGTGTGTATGCGGCGGGGCGCCTCGATCGCGACAGCGAGGGCCTGCTGTTGTTGACCGATGATGGCAAGCTCGCGCAGCGGATCACCGACCCGCGTCACGCCCTGCCCAAGACCTATTGGGCGCAAGTGGAAGGCGCGCCGGACCGTTCGGCGCTGCAGCAGTTGCGGCAGGGCGTGGTGCTCAATGACGGACCCACCAGGCCCGCCGACGTGGTCCTGCTCGACGGCGAGCCGCGCGGACTGTGGCCGCGTAATCCACCGATTCGCTTTCGTGCGCAGATTCCGACGCACTGGCTGCAATTGACCATCCGCGAAGGCCGCAATCGCCAGGTGCGCCGGATGACCGCGGCAGCAGGCCTGCCGACGCTGCGCCTGATCCGCGCGGCGATCGGAGCGATCGACCTTCAAGGCCTGGCTCCGGGGCAATGGCGAGAGTGCGATCCGCACCGATTGCGCTGAACAAGGCCGCGGTGCCGGCTCGGCGCAGGTCCTGCGCGTTAAGGAAAGCTAAGGCAATCAAAACGTCGACGAACGCCACTCTGCGCAATCGTTGCACCGCGTCAAGTTTCGTTCGATCCTGATAACTACGACGTTCTTCGTCGAAGCTTGGAGCGTGCCATGCGTACCGCGATTCGTCTGTTGGTCGTCGTACCCATCCTGCTGAGCGCCTGTGCGCTGCACCAGGCGCCCACCGATTCCAGGGTGCAGCCACCGCCGCGCAATCGCCCGGACTCGCCCGGCGAACGCGCTGCTTACGACCAGGCAAGGCGTCTGCCACCTGGCGCGGTCGCGATCAATCCCGACTGGTACCCCGATGCCGAACGTCGAGCCGCGGCGATGGCGAGCTTCAGTACCCAGGCTGGTCGCATGGTGACCGGCGAGAAGACCGCGCCACGCTGGGAATGGCTGGGGCCGAGCAATGTCGGCGGGCGCACGCGCACGCTGGTGTTCGATCCGCGCAATCCGGCGCGCATGCTCAGCGGCGGTGTCTCCGGTGGGGTGTTCGAGACCACCAACGGCGGCGCGTCCTGGCAACCGTTGTCGGACGATGCGGCCAACATCAACATCGGTGCGCTGGCGATCGATCCGGTCGCGCCGGACACCATCTACGCGGGTACCGGCGAGCTCTATCGAAACAGCGCGCGCCCGTTCGCCGCGATGTGGGGCCAGGGCATCCTGCGCTCGACCGAAGGTGGCCAGCACTTCGCGCAGTTGCTGGCCACCGCCAATGAAAATTTCCGCTACGTCTCCGACCTGGTCATTTCCAGCCTCGACCATCGCCGGCTGTACGCGGCGACCAATACCGGCGTGTGGCGCTCGGACGACGGTGGCATCAGCTTCGTGCACATCCTCAATCCAACCGATGGCAGCGGTGGCCTGCTCTACGAGGGCTGCACCGATCTGGAACTGCTGCCCGGCAGCGAGACCCTGCTGGCCAGTTGCGCTTCGCGATCGGAAGACGATCGCTACTGGTTGCCGGGCACGGTGGTGCCGCCGGCTTGCGGTGGACCCTGCGATGCGACCGTTTTCCGCACCGACGATGCCCGCGGTACACCCGCATGGCAGGTGGTACTGACTGAGCGCGGCATGGGGCGTACCTCGCTGGCGCTGGCGCCTTCGAATCCGGACATCCTGTATGCGCTTGCGGCCTCCACACTGCCGGGCCCGGACCGCAACGGCGACGGCCGCGGCGATTACGACAACGGCCTGCACGCGCTGTTTCGCTCCAGCGACGGCGGTCGAACCTGGCAGGCGCGTCTGCGCAACACTTCCGGCGATGTGCTGTCGACCTATCTGCTCAGCTATGCCGATGGCTTCGAAGCGGTGCGCTGCGGTTTCGGCAGCTTCGATGCCTACAGCGCCGGCTGGTACAACCAGGCGATCGCGGTCAACCCGCTCGATCCGGACATCGTCTGGGTCGGCGGCATGGAGGTGTATCGCTCCAACGACGGCGGCGCCAGTTTCGGCAAAGCGTCCTATTGGTGGCTCGACGCCGGGTCGTTCACCGCTGCGGGAACCTCCGGCGCCATCCACGCCGACCAGCACGTACTCAAGTTCCACCCGAATTATGCGCAGGGAACGCGGGTGCTCTACAGCGCCAACGACGGTGGCGTCGCCTACACCGACGACGACGCCGGGCCGGTGCGCTCCGGAGCCAGCGCGGCCTGCGGCCCGGGCAGCGGCGTGGTGCGCTGGACCACCATCGAGCAGGGCCTCGGTACGGTGCAGTTCTACACCGGCGCAGTCAGCGCCAGCGCTACGTTGTGGCTCGGCGGGGCGCAGGACAACGGCACCTTGCTGCAGAGCTTCCTCTCCAGCGGCAACCAGTTCTTCGAGATATTCGGCGGCGATGGCGCCAGCGTGGCGATCGATCCGCGCGACGACAACGTGCTTTACGTCAGCTACCAGAACGTCAACATCCATCGTTCGATCAACGGCGGCAGCACCTTTGTGCGCGCCACCAACGGCATCAGCGACGGCACCGTGTTCATCATGCCATTCGTCATCGATGTCGCAGCGCCGGATCGCCTGTACGCCGGTGGCTCGCGGCTGTGGCGCACGACCAACCAGGGTCGCAACTGGAGCGCCGCGAGCGCCGTGCTCGGGGGCGATTTCACCGATCGCATTTCGGCCATCGGTTTGTCGCCGGTCAATCCCAACCTGATCCTGCTTGGCAACCAGCGCGCCATCTTCCGCAGCAACGCGGCGACCAGCGCCAACGGATCGACCACGTTCGCGCAAACCTCGCCGCGCAGCGGCTGGGTCTCGTCGCTGAGCTTCGATCCGGTCGATGCCAATGTCGCCTATGCCACCTATTCGACCTTTGGTGGCCAGCACGTCTGGCGTAGCAGCGATGCCGGCGCCAGTTGGAGCCCGATCGACGGCGTCGGCGCAGGCGCCTTGCCGGACATTCCGGTGCACCATCTGGTGATCGACCCCAACAATCGCCAGCGCTTGTACATCGGCACCGATATCGGCGTATTCGTGACGCTCGATGGCGGCAACAGTTGGGCGCGCGAGAACGGCGGCTTCGCCAACGTCATCGTCGAGCGCCTGGCGATCGCGAGCAATCCTCCGGGTGGTGTGCCCGAGCTGTACGCCTTTACCTATGGCCGCGGCGCCTGGCGTGTACCCTTGAGCGACCTCGATGGCGTGGCCAGTTATCGGATCGGCGCCGACATCTCCGGCACCTTCTTCGATCCGGCACAGGACGGCCACGGCTGGTTCATCGAAGCCACCGACATCGGCGGCGTGCCGGGTGTGGTGGCCACCTGGTACACCTATCTCGAAGGCGAGCAGGTCTGGCTGGTTGGCGCCGCGCCGGTCGCAGGCGACAGCGCGCGCGTGCCGTTGTCGATCACCCGCGGCGGCGGCTTCCCGCCCAACTTCGCGCCGTCATCGGTCGTCGTCGAGCCCTGGGGCGAGGTCGTGCTGCTCTTCGGCAGCCGTGACCAGGGTACGGCAACCTGGACCAGCACGCGGCCCGAATTCGGCAATGGCAGCATGCCGCTGCGGCGGCTGACCAGCATCGGCTCCGCCAACCCCGGAACCGGCAACCTGTCGTCGTGCCACAGCGGCACCTGGTACCAGCCACTGCAGAACGGCCATGGCTTGCAGACGCAGATCATCGGGCCACCCGGGCAGCAGCAACTGGTGGCGATCTGGTTCACCTATCTCGACGGACATCAGGTGTGGTTGCTCGGCGCCGGTCCAGTCACTGGCGACCAGGCTACGCTGCCGATGACGCTGACCGAGGGCGCCCGGTTTCCGCCGAATTTCAATCCCGCCAGCGTGGTCCGCCAGCCGTGGGGGACATTGAACTTTCGCATCGTCGACAATCAGACTGCGCGCATGCAGTGGCAGAGCAGCGCCGCCGGCTTCAGCAATGGCGAGCTCGCGCTGCAGAGGTTGACGACCTTGCTGGATCACGATTGCCCCTGATCACAGGTTCCAGGCGCAACGGTTAACGGGCTCTCGTGGAGCCGAGCTTGCTCGGCTGGGACCTTGCGATGCAGAGCAGCGGAGCAAGCTCTGCTCTACAAAAGCGACGGTAAACGGGCTTTGGTAGAGCCGAGCTTGCTCGGCTTGGACCTTGCGATACAGAGCAGCGGAGCAAGCTCCGCTCTACAAAAGCGACGGTATGCGAGCTCTGGTAGGGCCGAGCTTGCTCGGCTTGTAGCTTGCGATGCAGAGCAGCGGAGCAAGCTCCGCTCTACAGGAGCAACGGTAAACGGGCTCTGGTAGAGCCGAGCTTGCTCGGCTTGGACCTTGCGATGCAGAGCAGCGGAGCAAGCTCCGCTCTACAAAAGCGACGGTATGCGAGCTCTGGTAGGGCCGAGCTTGCTCGGCTTGTAGCTTGCGATGCAGAGCAGCGGAGCAAGCTCCGCTCTACAAAAGCGACGGTATGCGGGCTCTGGTAGAGCCGAGCTTGCTCGGCTGGGACCTTGCGATGCAGAGCAGCGGAGCAAGCTCCGCTCTACAGGAGCGACGGTAAACGGGCTCTGGTAGAGCCGAGCTTGCTCGGCTGGGACTTGCGATCTAACGCAAAAGGGGCGGCCAATGGCCGCCCCTTTGCGTCTCACCTGATGGAAACCGCGCCTGGCGGCGCGGGTTCCGTTGCCTTGCCTCAGACCTGGCGACGCACCGCCACGAAGCCGATCAGGCCGAACATCAGGCCCAGCAGGATCAGCCCGTAACCGCTCAAGGTCGGGATTTCCTCGATCAGGTATCCCACCTGTACCGTCAGGCTGCCACTGTTGTTGCTGGTAACCGGGTCGACGGTGTTCGAGGTCGTGCTGGCATTCACCGCGGTCCGGCCCTCGACGTTGCTGAAGGCCACCACGGTCAGGGTGCGCGTCACGCCCGGGGCGGTCGCGCCGGCCCAGGTGCACACGATCGCACCCGTGGTGCCCACCTGCGGGGTGGTGCAGGTCGCGCCGGTCGCCACAAAACTGCTGTAGCGGAAGTCCGGCGTCAACGTGATCGTGACCGACACGCCCTGCGCGTCCGACGGGCCCTGGTTGAGGCTGGTCGCAGTGAACGTCACCGGCACATTGATCAGCGTCTGTGCCACCGACGAACTGAAACCGAGCAGCAGGTCGGCGCGGGTGATCACCGAGGTCGTCGTGCTC
The DNA here is from genome assembly GCA_937928755.1 of uncultured Rhodanobacteraceae bacterium. Classification (GTDB taxonomy): domain Bacteria; phylum Pseudomonadota; class Gammaproteobacteria; order Xanthomonadales; family SZUA-5; genus JADKFD01. The sequence continues at coordinate 15,632 of CALEZI010000155.1, forward strand.
GCCGTGTTGTTGGCCAGGTTCGGATCCGGCGAGGTCGCCGTCACCGTCGCCGTCGCGCTGATCGTGCTGCCTTCCGGCGCCGAGGCGGCCACCAGCATGACGATGCTGACGGTGCGCGAGGTCGCTGGCAGCATACTGCCGGTGACCGTGCACACGACCGGGCTGCCGCCGCAAGTACCGCCGCCAGTCACGCTGCCTGACACGAAGCTGGTGTTGCTCGGCGTCGGCAGCGTCAGCACCACGCCGGTGGCGTCGGACGGACCGATATTGGTGATCACAGCGGTGTAGGTCAGGTTGGTACCGGCGATCACCGGATCCGGCGCATCGGTCAGCGTGACCGACAGGTCCGCCTGCACCTCCACCACGGTGTTCGCGGTGGCGCTGTTGTTGCCCGGGTTCGGATCATTGGTGGTCGACGCCGCTGTCGCCGTGGCACTGAGATTCGCGGTCTGGCCGGAGGACACCAGCACGATGATGGTCGCCGTGCGGTTGAGGCCCGGCGCGGTGGCACCGGACCAGGTGCAGGTCACCGTAGTGGTCCCCGAGCAGGCGCCGCCCGCGCTCGGCGTGGCCGAGACCAGGCTGGTACCGGCCGCCAGCGGCAGCACGATGTTGGCGCCCTGCGCGTCGGAAGGCCCGGCGTTGGACAGCGTCGCTGTGTAGGTCAGATTGGTGCCGGCGATCACCGGATCCGGGCTGTCGACCAGGGTGATCGCAAGGTCCGCCGAGGTGTTGACGGTGGTCGTCTGCGTGGCCGTGTTGTTGCCGGGCGTCGGATCGGTGGTCGCCGATGCGGCGGTTGCCGTCGCACTCAGATTTGCCAGTTGTGCGGCACTGACCAACACGACGATGGTCGCCGTACGCGTGGTCGCGGTGGTCGTCGCGCCGGCCCAGGTGCACACCACCGGGTTGGCGCCACTGCAGCTGCCACCGACGCTCGCCGCCGCGGAGACAAAGCTGGTGCCGGCCGGCAGCGGCAGCGTGATGTTGGCGCCTTGAGCATCCGACGGACCGGCGTTGGTCAGCGTCGCCACGTAGGTCAGGTTGGTGCCCGCGATCACCGGATCCGGACTGTCGCTCAGCGTGATCGCCAGGTTGGCGTTGGCATTGACCGTGGTGTTGGCCTCGCCGGTGTTGTTGCCGAGCGCTGGATCGTTGGTGGTCGAAGTCGCCGTGCCCGCCACGAGCAACTGCGTGCCGTCAGCAACGTTGGCTGCCACATTGACGACGATGGTGGCCGTGCGGTTGACGCCAGGCGCGGTGGCGCCAGCCCAGGTGCAGGTCACCGGACTGGCGGCGTTGCAGATCGAGCCAGCACTGGCCGCAACCGAAGCGAAGCTGGTGCCGGTCGCCAACGGCAGGCTGAAGGACACGCCTTGCGCGTCGCTCGGCCCGGCATTGCTGACGGTGACGGCATAGGTCAACTGGTTGCCGGCAATCACCGGATCCGGCGTGTCGGTCACCGTGATCGCCAGGTTGGCCGAGGTCACCACCGAGGTCGACACGGTCGAGAGATTGTCGGCAGGATCGGGATCCGGGGTATCCGAGGCCGCAGTTGCGCTGGAATCGAGGAAGCTGCCCTCTGCGACATTCGCTGCCACGGCAACCACGATGGTGGCCGTGCGCACGGCCGCATTCGCGGTGGCGCCGGCCCAGGTGCAGACGATCGGGCTGACCGCAGTGCAGACGCCGCCGGCGCTCGGCGCGGTCGAAACCAGCGTGGTTCCGGCCGGCAACGGCACGCTGAAGCGCGCGTTCTGTGCGGCATCCGGACCGGTGTTGGTCATCGTGATCAGGTAGCTGATGTTGGTGCCGGCAGTGACCGGATCCGGGGAATCGGCCATCACGATCGACAGGTCGGCATCGCCGACCGCAGCAGCGCCACGCGCGGTGAAGGAGAAGTCGTCGATGGCCAGCGCGTGGTCGTTACCACTGTTGTTGGCGTCGATCCAGCGAATCCAGAACTCTGCGCCAACCGGCACCGCGACCGGCAGATTGGTCGAGCGCGCCTGGCGATTGGCCGCGGCGTTGCCATCAAGCAATGCCCCGGCGCCGGTGTTGGCGAAGGTCGGGCTGTTGAACTGCAGTGCCGGGATCAGGGTCCATCCGGTCGTGGGCGTGTTCGCACCGGTGATCGTGCCGGCCGCTGCAAACTGGTATTCGACGTCGAGAGCCTGCGCAACCGGCGTCGCTGCTCCGCCATCGCGCCATTGTTCACCCACGAAGGCGAGGTCGACCGACTGCAGCGGGCTCCCGGTGTTGTTTACAAAACACGCCGCCCAGTAGAAGACGCCGGTCCCATTGGAGGCAATGCCACCCAGGGCACGATCACCCACCACGCCCGCGCCGGCGACACCGAAGCTGTAGAGCGCGCCGGCGTTGCTGCTGCCCGTGCCCGCGTTGTACGTCGCTCGGGTCGAATGCCAACCCGGGATCGTGGCATTGTTGGTCCAGGCGATGTTGGTTCCTGCCTGGGCGAGGGTGTCGAAGTTCTGCGTATTCGCCGCATCCAGGGCGTTTACCGACACACACTGTGCCTGCACAGATGTTGACCAGAGCGCGCTGGCGCCCAGAAGTGACAGCGCCGCAAGTGCGACAACCGAACGCATTTGAATCATGATCGACCCCGGAATTTGCAGAAGGCTACGCCGGCCTGAGCCAGACCGACGAAAGATAGCGCGACTTGTGCGTGTTTAGCTGCCTTGTCGGGCGATGAATTGGCCGAAATCAGCGCTTTGGGCGCGCTTTGCACGTCTTGCGCGCCAGATTTCCTCGAATCAGCCGGTCTTGCGGCGTCCCCGGGTTGGCATTGCCTTCTTGTCCTCGCGGGTTCCCGCCGTCGGCTTGCGGCTGCTGGATTGCGCCTTTGCCTTCGCCACGCGCGGTTTGCTCGCGGCTTTGGCGCTGACCGCCGGACGCTTTCCGGGCTGCGCCTTGACCATGGCTTTTGCCTTGGGCCGCGCCTTGATGGTCGGCTTTGCCTCGACGCTGATTTCCGCGTCTTCCAATCCCGGCACCTGCTCATGCGCTCCCGGCACGAAGCGCTTCAGATCGTGCAGGCTGGGCAGGCTCGGCAACAGGCTGGTGACCCGCCCGACCCACGAGCGGGCGGACTCCTGCACCTGATCGATCGCCGTGCGCGCGGCACTGGTCGCCCACTCGACCAGCGTCGACTCGTCGATGTTGGTGACCTGGCGCATCAGCTTTGGCCATTCTTCGAGGTCGGCGTCGCGGAACTTGGCCACTGCCTGCGCGCGCATGCCGATCGCGTAGGTCAACGCGATGTTCTTGGTCGCCACCGTGGCGATCTTGGCGATCGGCAGTGCGCGCTTGAGCACGAAACCGCCGATCACGGCGCCGGCATAACGCTTCAGCAACTTGGCGACGATGCTCGAAGCGTGCGTCGCGCCAACATTGGTCGCGGCGATGGCGAGGATGGCGAAACGCTCGCCGGCATCGCCGAGTTCGACCTCGTACAGCGCAAAGGTCTCGATCACCAGTTCCGATTGCAGCGCCGTGACCGTGCCGATGTCGATCACCGGACCCAGGAACACGCCGGCGACCTTGCCGGCGCCCGGCACCAGTTCGACCACCGACGCCAAAGCGCCGATGGCGCCGGCCTGCAGGCACTTGCTCTGCACCAGTAGTCGGTGCAACTCCTCGTTGCTGGCATCCGGCAGGCGCTTGCGCAGCGCCACCACGCGCGCGCCCGCCGCCTTGCGATCGGCCTTGCGCAATGCCTTCCAAAGTTCCTGAGCGGCGGCGGGCAGCATCGGCGTCTCCACGGCGGGGAATGCACGCATCCTAACGCGTTCCGGCCGAGCCGGTTCACCGAACCTGCAGGGCCCATTCACGCGGAGACGCGGAGAGCAGCAAAGCGTTCATGGGACGCTCGGCGGCGATCCAAAGACCCTCCTGAATAGCGTAGAACCTCAATCATCCAGACTCGTCATTGCGAGGAGCGTAGCGACGAAGCAATCCAGCGATTCTGCTGGGTTCTGGTCAGGGTGCAAGTCACTGGATTGCTTCGGTCGCCTTTGGCTCCCTCGCAATGACCTGGGCTCGTCCTGGCCTGGCTGAGGTTCGACGCAAGTCAGGAAAACCCTCGCTGCTCGCCTCGCCTCCGCGTGAGATCGCTGTTGCCGCGTCGCGGTGTTTCACAGACGCGGCGATACACCACCCGGTTCCCGCGTTATCGTTCCGGCCCTCGATTCACGTGCAGTCCCGGGAGGACCCATGCGCCACGCCCTGACCGTCGCCATCGCCATCGCGCTGGCTGCCCCTGCGGTGGCCAAGACCACGCGCACGGATGCCGAAACCCGCTGGCAGGCCTGGGAGCAGCATCAGCAACTGGATCGATCCAGCCTGTTTGGCGGCCTCAAGTGGCGCTCGATCGGGCCGACCGTGCAGGGCGGGCGCATCGTCGATGTCGAGGTGCATCCGAGCCAGCCGTACACCTTCTACGTGGCTTACGCCTCCGGCGGCGTGTGGAAGACCAGCAACAACGGCGTCACTTTCACGCCATTGTCGGATGAGCTGGCGAGCATGATTTCCGGCGACATCGCGATCGATCCGCAGGCGCCGGACACTTTGTGGATCGGCACTGGCGAGCCGAACTCCTCGCGCTCGTCGTACTCGGGCCTCGGCATGTTCGTCAGCCGTGACGGCGGCAAGACCTTCGAACATGCCGGGCTCACCGATGCCGACCGCATCGCCCGCGTGGTGGTCGATCCCAAGGACAGCCAGCGCGTGTTCGTCGCCGTGCAGGGGCCGCTGTACACGCCCGGCGGCAAGCGCGGCATCTTTCGCACCCGCGATGGTGGACAGAGCTGGCAGCAGGTACTCGCCGGGGACGGCGAATGGACCGGCGCCATCGATGTGATCTTCGACCCGCGCGATTCGAAGGTCGTGTATGCGGCGATGTGGGAGCGTTCGCGACGGCCGTGGAATTTCGTCGAAGGCGGCCGCGGTTCGGGTGTGTACAAGAGCACTGACGGCGGCGACAACTGGACGCGGCTGGCGGGCTTTCCCAAGGGCGAACACATCGGGCGCATCGGGCTGGCCATTTCGCCGGCGAATCCGGACCGCATCTACGCCAGCATCGACAACCAGGAGCCGCTGCCGGAGAACCTCGTCGACCTCGGCGATCGCCCGCTGTCGCCGGCGCGCCTGAAGCGCATGGACAAGGACGAGTTCCTGCGCCAGGACCCGGACGAGATCGAGATGCTGGTGCGCCGCTCGGACTTCGAACCGAGCATGGACGCCGGGAAACTGGTCGCGATGATCAAGTCCGGCGAGTTGAGCATGGACCAGTTGCGCGCCGAACTGACCGACGGCAACGCGGCACTGTTCAACACCGAGATCCGCGGCCTCGACGTGTGGCGCTCGGACGATGCCGGCGCCAGTTGGGCGCGCGCCAATATCGAGCCGATCCGCGACGTCACCTACACCTACGGTTATTACTTCGGCGAGATCCGCGTCGCCCCGGACAACGCCGATCGCGTCTACGTGCTCGGCGTGCCGACCGCGATCAGCGAGGACGCCGGCGCCACCTGGAGCGGTCGCATCAACGACGCCCAGGTGCATGTCGACCACCACGCCTTCGAGTTCGACCCGCAGAACCCGCAGCGCTTGTTCAACGGCAACGACGGCGGACTCGACGTCAGCTACGACGGTGGCGAGAGCTGGGTGCGGCTGGATGCGCAAGCCGTCGGCCAGAGCTATACGCTCGGCGTCGACATGGCCGAACCGTACAACGTCTATACCGGCATGCAGGACAACGGTACTTGGAAGGGTTCGAGCCAGTCCGATCCCAGTGCGCCCGGCGGTTTCTGGGGCGGCGGCGACGGCTGGAGCTTCCTCAACGGCGGCGACGGCATGCAGATCCAGGTCGATCCGCGCGACCCGTCGGTGGTCTACACCGGTTATCAGTTCGGCTGGTACCGGCGCGGCGGCAAGGACGGTGGCGAAGTGCGCCCGCGCGCGGCCTTGGCCGAGCCCTCGCTGCGCTTCAACTGGAACACGCCGATCCTGCTCAGCGAGCACAATCCCGACATTCTCTACATGGGCGCCAACAAGCTGTTCCGGTCGCTGGACCAGGGCCGCACCTGGCGCGCGATCTCGGGCGACCTGACGCGCAATCCCAATCGCGGCGACGTGCCGTTCGCGACGATCACCACGGTCGCCGAATCCTCGAAGGACTTCGGCCTGATCGCCGCCGGCACCGACGACGGGCTGCTCTGGCTCACCGAGGACGGCGGTCAGGAGTGGCGCGAGATCAACAAGGGCTTGCCCAGGGACCGCTGGGTCAGTCGCGTGGTCACCTCGACGCACAACCGCGGTCGGCTCTACGCGAGCTTCACCGGTTACCGCGAAGACGACATGACGGCCTATGTCTACGTCAGCGAGGACCTCGGCAAGAACTGGCGCTCGATCGCAGCCAACCTGCCGGCCGAGCCGGTCAATGTGGTCAAGGAAGATCCGGTGAACGCCGACGTGCTGTACGTCGGCAGCAATCGCGGCGTGTATGTCTCGCTCGACCGCGGCGGCAGCTGGCAGGCACTGCCTGGCGGGTTGCCGAATGTCCCGGTGCACGATCTGGTGGTGCATCCACGCGAGCGCGAACTGGTCGCCGGCACCCACGGTCGCAGCGTCTGGATCGTCGACGTGCTGCCGATCCAGGAGCTGACCGCGGATGTGCGTGCCAAGCCGGCGCATCTGTTCCATGTGGCCGATGTCGACGCCGACCGCGGTTGGCGCAGCGCGCGCGACCGCTGGTTCGACCACAATGAAGTCAAGCCTAAATCGGTGATCCATTACTGGGCCGCCAACGCGGGCAGCGGCAAACTGACGATCAAGGACGCCGACGGCAACGCGGTGCGCGTGCTCGACATCACCGCAACCAGGGGCATCAACCGGGTCGACTACGACCTGCTGGTCGATGCCGACCTCGGTATCGCCGCAGAAGCCGCGCGCGTCGCCAAGGCAGCGGCCAAGGCGGACAAACCCGTCGCCGATGCCGACGGGCAACTCGGCAAGACGCCGCTCGCCGAGTCCAGGCGCCTCGGCCACGTGCTCTACATCACGCCTGGCGAGTACACGCTGGCACTCGACTTGTCCGGCGCGAGCGCCGAAACCAGCTTCAGCGTCAAGCCGCCGAAGGCCTTCGAGGCGCGGGTGAAGCCGAAGTTCAAGCTGCGCGGAAAGTGACGGGTTTCCCGCTCACGAAGGATCACGGGCTTGCATGGAGTTCAGCGGCCGGCTGGCGCATCGGGTGACGCAAACCAGCCGGGCTCGACAAACGCCGGTTTCTCAAGCCCCGCCAGCGTACGCCGCAGTGCCGCCAGATCCAGTTGCGGCGCCAGTCCGTGCAGCAACTCCAGCGTGTAGTCGCGCGGCACGCGGTTGGCCGGCAGCAACGCGTAGGTGGTGCATGCTGCGACCGAGGGCTCCAGCGGAATCGCACTGACGTTGGTGGGCAGCTCGCGCGTGGCGAGGTCAGCGACGATGCCGATGCCGATGCCCTGTTCGACATAGGTGCGGATCAATTCTGCGTCGCTGGCCGTAACTGCATACTCGGGCGTCAGGCCCTGGTCGGCAAAGGCCTCCGCCAATGAAGAACCCGGCCGCAGCGTCGACGGATAGACCAGCAACGGAAACGCCGCGAGATCGGCCAGGCGCAACACCTTGCGGTCGGCCAGCGCATGCCCGAGCGGCACCAGCGCCACCCGGCGCCAGCGGAACAACGGCACGGCCAGGCCGGTTTCGGGTGGCAGCCCGGCGCTGCTCGAGAGCGCTACGTCGACGTCACCGCTGCCGAGCGCTTCGACGATGCGCGCCGGGTCGGTGGTTTCGATGGCCAGATGCACGCGCGGGTAGCGTCGGCGCAGTTCGCCGAGCGCTTCCGGCAACACGAAACGCGCCAGCGTGTGGGTACACACCAGGCGCAACTGACCGACGGTTTCGGCACGCGTGTTGGCGGCAAAAGCGCGGATGCTGCGCGCCTGGTCGACGATCTGGCGCGCGCGCGCCGCCACTTCGGCGCCGAGTTCAGTCAGCCCGGTCAGGCGTTTCCCGTTACGCAGGAACAGCGGAAATCCGAGTTCGTCCTCGAGCGCCTTGAGTTGCTTCGACAAGCCCGGCTGCGTCGCGTGCACGCGCTCGGCGGCGACCGTCAGGTTGAGGCCGGCATCGACGATGGCGATCAGGTGGCGCAGTTGGATCAGGGTCATCGGGGCGGCATTGTTTTGCAGACGTATAGACGTCCGGACGGCCGAAGTGTAAGGGGCGATTGCAGGAGTGGGCAAGCAGGTCGGTTCTCGCGGGTCCAGACTCTGCTCCTGTGGGTCCAGACTTTGCTCTTGTGGGTCCAGACTTTGCTCTTGTGGGTCCAGACTTGTCTGGACGCTCTTGATCTTGTTGTCGGTGAGTAGGGAAGAGCGTCCAGACAAGTCTGGACCCACAAGAGCAGGGTCAAGGGCGTCCAGACAAGTCTGGACCCATCAAGGGCGTCCAGACAAGTCTGGACCCACAAGAGCAAGCTCAAGAGCGTCCAGACCGGTGCAGACTCACCTGGCCTCAATCCCGCTTCAGCCGCACCTCTTCGCGGTACGGCGAGATATCGAAGAAATAGCCCGCGTTGAGCTTGTCCTGCATCTGGTGCCACCAACCTACGGTGAAGATCTCGCCATGACGCGCGATCAACGCTTCGCGCAAGCGGCGCGGCAGGCCAAGGAACTCGGTGAACTGCTCGGGGAAGATGTCGGCGTCGGCGACGTAGTACCAGGCGCCGTGGTGCATTTCTTCGTCGTCGTCGCGCGCGGCAGGCAGTTCGCGGAAGCGGCATTCGGTGACCAGGCAGAGCTCGTCGTAATCGTAGAAGATCACCCGGCCATGGCGGGTGACGCCGAAGTTCTTCAGCAGCAGGTCGCCGGGGAAGATGTTGCTGGCGGCCAGATCCTTGATCGCCAGCCCGTAATCGAGCACCGCGTGCTCGACCAGTTCCGGGGTCGATTCGCGCAGGAACAGATTCAACGGCCGCAGACAGCGTTCAATGTACATATGCGTCAGGATCAGATCGTCGCCGTCTTCGATCACGCTGGAGCGACAGGTCTCGAACAGCTCTTCCAGCACCTCCGGGGCGAAACGCGCGCGCGGGAAGCGCAGGAAGCGGAACTCCTGGGCATCGATCAGGCGACCGGCGCGGTCGTGCTTGAACACCAACTGGTACTTGTCGATGACATCCTGGCGCGTCATCAGCTTGGACGGCGCAAAGCGGTCGCGGATGACCTTGAACACCAGCGGGTAACTCGGCAGCGTGAATACCGCCATCACCAGGCCCTTTTCGCCCTCGGCAAGCACCAGTTGCTCGTCGGTGTCCTCGAAGTGGCGGAAGAAATGTCGATAGCGTTCGGTCTTGCCCTGCTTGGCGCGGCCGAGCACGGTGTACAGCTCGTTGACCGGCTTTCTTGGCAGCAGGGTGCGCAGGAACACCACGGCATCGCCGACGGTCTCCAGGTCGGCCTGGAAGTAGCTGCGCGTGATGCCAAACAGCGCCGAGACGTCGTCGCGCTTCACCAGCACCGCATCGGCGCGCAGGCCGGGCTCGTCGTGTACCAGCGCGATGACCAGCGGCGCGAACTCGCGCTCGCCGAAGATGCGGCCGACCAGATAGGCGCGGCGTTCGCGATAGAACACGGTCTCCAGCATTTCCACCGCGCGCACCCGCGGATCGCCTTCCCAGCGCGACAGTTGCTCGGCGACCGAGGCCGAAATGCGGCGCGCCGACAGCGCGATGTCCGCGTAAGGCACTTCGAAGCGGAAGCCGGCCAGCACGCGCTGAAACAGCTCCTCCGGGGACCGGGTGGCGCTGTAGTTCAGTCGCGCGACCGGATGCGTGAGGCGATCGGTGGGCTCGATGTCCAGCGCAACGAACTCGCTCGCCTCGTCGACGCCGCGCGTCTTGAAAAAGCGCCGGGTCAAGGTGTTGAAGAAAGTCTTGTTGAGCTCCTGATCGAGCAGCGGCGCGATCAGCGCGGCATACCGGTCGCGCACTTTCGACCACAGGCCGCGATCGCCGACGCGCGGACCCAGCTCCGATTCCAGCCGGCGCGAGGTCTCGGCCACGCAGACATCGTAGAGCTCGATGCGTTCGATCGCGTCGAGGCGCGCCGCAGTCCACTCGCGGCGCTCGAAGCGACGCTTGGCGCGTTGCGTGATCGAGCGAAAACGCGCGTTGTAGTCGGCAAAGGCATCGCGCAGATCGGTCGCGCAGGCATTCGCCAGTTCTGCCTCCGACAGCGGGCGTACGGGGGGGGCGATGGACATCGACGACTCCGGCAAACCGATCGCCCGAGTCTGGCGCGGGTGGCGAGAGAGCGCAAACTGGGTCGGTTGTCGGTTTCCGCCTGTCGGTACTCGGATATCGGCGGATTGGACAGGCCCTGCGGTTGGAGGGCCGCGCGCCTGCGCGGCCGCTCTTCCCGCACTACACCTCACGCAACATCGGCGCCGCAGGCGCGGCGCCCTCCGAGGGCCGAGTTCCTGTGCTCTGTCGCTACAAGCTTTCCGGCCCCGTCGGATCTTCCACGGACTTCACCGGACCGACTTCGACAATGCCGCGTCGCGCCAGGTCGAGGTGCTCGGCATGCCAGGCGACATACTGGTCGAGGCGCCAGAACTCGCGCGCGTAGTACGCGCCAAACTCCATCTGCACGCCGCCAGTCACGAACGGCGCGGCGCCTGGGACACCCGCAGCCACGCCCACACTGCCGCCGCTGCCGGGAAGGATCACCATGCCACGACCACCGCCCATCCCTGGCCTGGCGGCGAGCGAGCCGTACAACCCCCGCTTCAGCTTGCCCTGCATGCGCGCCAGGGCAACCTGATCCCCGTAGGCGTCGTAGAGGGAGACGCCAAGCTCCAGGGCGCGCACCCGCTCAGCCGCGCCCAGCGCTTGCCAGTAGCGCTCGCGCTTGGCAACGAAGGCGACGAATCCGCGTTCGGCGGCAAGGTCCATCCAGGCATAGGCCAGACTGCGGTCGACGCTGACGCCGTGACCTTCCCAGTGGATCTCGGCAATCATCGCCTGCGCCAACTTGTCGCCGAAGTTCGCCGACTGGGTGAATTCGGTCAGTGCCTGTTCGTACTCGCCATCTTCATAGTGCCGCTGACCTTCGAGTCGATGCACCAGATCAGGGTGTGCCTTGCGAAAATGTTCGCTGTCCCAGATACCGGCGCTGATCATCTTCGGCGGTTGGTCGAGCGAATCGATGCCGGCGCAAGCGTTCAGCGAGATCACGGCGACGATGAGAAACATGGATCGGATCATGGGATGCGTCCTCTGGTCAGGGCGTAGCCGCCGGAACTGGCGACGACCTGACTCTGGTACTCGGCGCCTTGGCGATACCGCGGACGCATCGTTAATCTCTGTGAAGGAAGCGGACGCCGGCAACCGGCTCTTGTGGGTCCAGACTTGTCTGGACCCACAGAGGCAAGCTCGGGCCACTCTCACAGAACATCCTCTAAACGTTTGATTGTAGAGTATTTATTTGTAGGTCACGTT
>CALEZI010000156.1 GCA_937928755.1 uncultured Rhodanobacteraceae bacterium
ACTCTCCAGCTGGAGGACTGCGCCTTCTCACGGCGCACTTCAGAGGGTCCTTAGCGTCCAGAAATACAGTCCGCATTCTGCGATACCCACAGTTCGATGCGCGACGCGCGCAGCGTCAGACGCAGCGCCTGGCGAGCACCTGGCGCAAGGCCAGTACCAACGGCAAGAGCAACAACAGCCATTCGATGTTCGCCTGGTCGAAGCTCCTGAACACTTTCAGCAAGGCGCCCAGCGCGACGCCGGCAACCGCCAGCCCGGCTCCCAGCTTCGCCAGCCGCGCCGCCCAGCCGCCGACTTCGTCGCGCCGCAACAACTGCAGCCAAGCGGGCAGCGTCAGCCACCAGAACGGCGAAACCAGCAGCAGGTTCTCGTTACGGCAGGCGGAGGCGTGGTCGGTGGCCAGCCAGAGTCCCGCCAGCAGCAGCCCCGCCGTGCCCAGCACCAGCGCCAGCAGGGCGCCGCTCAGCGCCAGCGGCAGCCGCGCCAGCCCGCCGCCCTCGGACAAGCGGCCCAGCGTCAGCAGCAGCCCGGCAAGCGTTATCCCCAGCGCGGCGAATCCGGCGCGCCAGTCGGGAGCCTGGGGCGGCGGAGCGGGTACGTCGCTGCCCGCCGGCAGTACCTGCTCGTCGCGTACCAGCGGCGTTCCGTCTGCGAGCTTCAATTCGCTGACCTGACGCTTGAGTTCGGCAGGAATGAATGCCTCTTGCCACAACGACAGTGGTTGATCGACCGCCTGTCCCAGCGCCAGATCGGTGCCGAAGTACATCCACGGCACGCCGCGCGCGTAGGCGCGCGTGAAGCGCCGGTAGCTCATGCCGTGCGAGCGGTGTTCGGTTGCCTGCCGCAGCGCGCCGTCGAGCGCGAGATCGAGCGCGTCGCGTACCTTGGTCGAACAGTTGACCCCGTAATAGTCGTAGCGGTAGTCGCGGTTCTCGGGGCGCACGTGCTGGCGCAAATGTGTGGCCAGACGGTTTGCCTGGGCGTCGTCGAGGTGCAGGCGTTGCAACCAGACGCGACGGCCGTCGGCGATATAGCCCGCAATATCCTGTTCGCCGTCGATCGCCACGGCCTGGTAGAGCATGCGGCCACGAATGAAGCGCAGCAGAAAGTCCTGCTGTCCGAAGTCGAAATAGCCGAAGTTGTAGCTGACCGAAAGGCCGCTGGCCGGATCGCGCAGCAGAATGGCGTTATGGCCAAAACGCTGCCAGTAGAGCTCGCCGGGCTCGACGGTGATCAACGAGACTTCCAGCGCCGGCGCCGGCGCCGGCTCCGGCTCCGGAGACGCCCACGCTGGCGCTGCAGCCGCGGTCAGCACCAGCAGGAGCAGACACAGCCGGTGGCACAGGCGCATCAAGCAGCGCCCGGTCGGACCCGCAGCAGTTGCACGCGTCGCGCGTCGGCCTTGGCCACTTCGAACAGGAAGCCGCCGATTTCGATTGCCTCACCGCGCTGCGGCAGGTGACCAAAAGCCTGCGTGACCAAACCGCCGATGGTGTCCACCGTTTCGGTGTCGAACTCCACGCGGAAATGCTCATTGAAGTCTTCGACCGGCGTCAGCGCCTGCACCGTGAACGCGCCGTCGGGTTGCGGCGTGATGTGCACCTCGGGCTTGTCCTCGGCGTCATGCTCGTCGTCGATCTCGCCGACGATTTCCTCGAGCACGTCCTCGATCGTGATCAGACCTGCGACGCCACCGTATTCGTCGACGACCACAGCCATGTGCGTGCGGTTGAGCCGAAACTCCTTGAGCAGCACGTTGAGCTTTTTCGACTCCGGAATCAGCGTCATCGGCCGCAGCACGCCATGCAACTCGAATTCGCCCTCGCCGTTGGCGAAATGCCGCAACAGGTCCTTCGCCAACAGCAAGCCCAGCACCTCGTCCTGGTCTTCGCCGTAGACCGGAAAGCGCGAGTGGCCGGACTCGGTCACGATGCGCAGCACGTCCTTGAGCGAACAGTGCATGCCCAGCCAGACCATCTGCGCTCGCGGCACCATGACGTCGGCGACCTGCTTTTCGGAGACGCTGAGCGCGCCTTCGAGCATTGCCAGCGTATCGCCATCGAGCAACCCGTTTTCGCGGGCGTGGCGCAGTTCTTCGATCAGTTCGTCGCGGTTCCGCGGCTCGCCCGAGAAGGCTTGACCCAGTCGCTCCAGCCAGGAGCGCTGCGCGGAACCGCTGCTACTAGGGGAATCCTCGTTCATCTAAACAAGCAACATGCCCGATCGGGCGGGACGCGAAGTGTAGCGGATGATGTGGTTTCGGGCGACGACGGACGGCAATCGCGCACGGCGCTGCGGATCGCCGATCCGCAGTCGACGTTGCTCGTTCTTGCCCGCTTGAAGATCGCCGAGCACAACTCGGCGATCTTCAAGCGCTTCAATCGACGCCAGGAACCTGATCAGTTCGGAAAGTTCACGCCGTTGACCCGCGCGCGCAGCAGTTCGCTCTCGATCTCGGTCGTGCCGACCGGGGTCGGTACGCGACTGCGCGAACGGATCGTGCCCACTTGCGGCGCCAACCACAGGTCCATGTTGACGCTCTGGGTGATGCCGAAGGTGGTGGTGACGATGTCGCGCTTGAACTTGCAGGCATTGAAGCTGCCGGCGGGCACGTCCTCCGGATCATCGGCTTCGCGCTTGATGGTCTCCTGATACTGCGTGGTGTAACTCAGACCGGATCCATTCGAGGTGCCGACGTAGGAATGGGTATAGGTCTCATTCACTGCAGGGGCTCGGCGAAACTTTGCCGGCGGGTTGTACACCGTGGTCAGCGCTACCTGACCGTTCTGGAACCCCTCGGTTGCCAGCGTAAGAATCTCGCTTGCCGTCACTTGCTGGTAACTGCGTCCGGTGATCGTGTTCTGACCATCGAACTGCTCGACGATGATGACGTTCTGGCCCTGGAAGGTACCAGGCCCCACCACGCGCTCGGTGACTTCGCCGTTGCCGTTGTCGAAAAACGCCGTGCGGAAATCGCCCGCATTCAGGCCAGGATCGCAACTGGACAACACACCCGGCGTGCCACCACCGGTCGCAGTCGCGCACACCGTCTTCGGAACATCCTCACCGACATACACCAGACGCGCGATCGCCTTAGTCTGGGTAACCCCGTCCAGCGTGTACCGGAAATCCGCGTTTTCGCCGTTGCTGAACGTCAACGTGAAGCTGCCGATCACTGGCACCGGGAAGCTGGTCGCCAGACCGGTGATCTGATTGAAGGGGACGCCGCTCGGCGGCCGCGCCAGGTCGCCCGTGAAACTGCCGTCCGCCTGGCGCGTGGCGAAGCCGGTCACCCACATCGGGTTGCCGTCGCTGCCGAAGGTGTACCAGGCGATGAAGATTGCGTCGCCCTGGTGGACGATGCTGATGCCCCAACCGGATTCGCTCGCGCGCCACCAGACGTCGGTGTAATTGGTCGCGCCGGCACGCGAGGCTGTGGTGAAGCTGCAGGTCGTCGGATTGGCGACCAGCGCGGCCTTGTCGAAACGACGCGTCTGCGTGAAACCGTCGATGGTGTATCCGAAGTCAAGTCGGCCGTCGCTGCCCAACGACACCCGCACCTCACCGCGAGGGGTGTCCTGGGTGAAGGCCTGGGCATTGTTGATGAGGTTGAAGGGCTGACCGCGGAAGCTGGCGATCGGGCCCACGTAACGGCCGTCGGCCTGCCGGGTCGCCGCCGACACCATCCACAGCAACTTGCCGTCGGCGCCATAGACATACCAGGCGACGAACAGAATGTTGCCCTGGTGAGCGACGTTGATGCCATGCCCGGCCTCGGCCTCGGAGTACCACAAACCGGTGAGGTTGACCGGGTCTGGCGTGACTTGCGCATGACCGGCCACCGTCCACCACAGCAT
The DNA here is from genome assembly GCA_937928755.1 of uncultured Rhodanobacteraceae bacterium. Lineage (GTDB taxonomy): Bacteria > Pseudomonadota > Gammaproteobacteria > Xanthomonadales > SZUA-5 > JADKFD01. Next base: position 3,858 of record CALEZI010000156.1, read on the forward strand.
TCCACCCGCCAACATGGCTCGCATCCAGTTGCGCATCGATAACCCCTTCACGTCGGATTCTGAGTGCGACCATACCGTTCGTCGCCACGATGCTCTACGTACTTTGGTGCAGGTTCAGGCGAAATTGCCGCGTAGAATGCAAAGCATTGCAGCCAAGACCGGAGACCCGAGGTTGAATTACGCCAATCTGCTGATCGAAGATCACGACGCCGTGCGCAGCATCACCGTCAACCGACCGGACAAGCTGAACGCGCTGAACCACGCCACCATCGGTGAACTGCAACACGCCTTCGATGCGGCCCGCAGCGACACCGGAGTGCGCGTGGTCGTGCTCACCGGAGCCGGCGCCAAGGCCTTCGTTGCGGGCGCCGACATCGGCGAGTTTGCCAACGCCACGCCGGTGCAGGCTCGCGACTTTTCCGAAGCCGGCCAGCGCATGATGCGCACCGTCGAGACGCTGGGAAAACCAGTGGTGGCGCGGGTGAATGGATTCGCGCTCGGCGGCGGCATGGAACTTGCGATGTGCTGCCATCTGCGCATTGCCGCGGACACCGCGAAGCTGGGCACGCCGGAGATCAACCTGGGCATCCTGCCCGGCTTCGGCGGTACCCAGCGTCTGACCCGGCTGACCGGTCGTGCCGCGGCGCTAGAGTTGTGCCTGCTCGGCGCCCCGATCGGCGCCGAGCGTGCCTTCCAGCTCGGCATCGTCAATCGCGTGGTACCCGCCGCCGAGCTCGATGCCGAGGTGCGCAAGCTTGCGACGCAACTGGCGCGCTCGGCGCCGCACGCACTGCGCGCGATTCTCGACGCCGTGATTTTCGGCGGCGACATGGCGCTCGATCAGGGCCTGAGCTACGAAACCCATCTGTTCGCGACGACCGCCTCGACCGAGGACATGCGCGAGGGCACGCGTGCGTTCCTGGAAAAGCGGGCGGCGGTGTTTAGGGGGAGTTGATGAAGCGGGGCACGGGGCACGGGGCACGGGGC
>CALEZI010000157.1 GCA_937928755.1 uncultured Rhodanobacteraceae bacterium
GCAGTCTGTCGCCAGAGCGAAAGTTCGGAAAGGCGCCCCAGCCCCCAGTCCCCGGCCCCGCCTTTCGAACTTCGGTTGGGCTAGCCTGTGCTTCTGTTCAACGAGGGCCAAAACATGCTCACCGTCGGCGACTCCGTACCCGATTTCACCCTTGAATCCGACAGCGCGGGCACGATCCGCTCGGCGGCGCTGCGCGGCCAGCGCTACGTGATCTACTTCTATCCGAAGGACGACACGCCGGGCTGCACCAAGGAAGCCTGCTCCTTCCGCGACCACCTGCCTGACTTCAAGGCACTTGGCGTGCCGGTGTTTGGCGCCAGCGCCGACGATGCCAAGGCGCACGGCAAATTCGCGGCCAAGTACCAACTGAACTTTCCGCTGCTGATCGACCCGGACAAGAAGTTGCTGGAAGCTTTTGGCGTGTGGACGGAGAAGAGCATGTACGGGCGCACCTACATGGGCGTGCTCCGCGCAACTTTCGTGGTCGGCGCCGATGGCAAGGTGGAAAAGGTCTGGCCGAAGGTCAAGCCGGACGGCCATGGCGCGGAAGTGCTGGCCTGGCTGAAGGCTTGATGGTCGACCCAGCCCTGATGGATCGCCGAGCTGAACCCGGCATGCGCTTCGACGGTTCGCGGCGGCGACCCAGGTGAGCGCAGGATCAGCGCATTCGGCGATCATGCGCAGATGGCCGATCCTGAAACCGCCCCTGCCGATCCATCGCCGCCAGCGCGCCCGTCGCGGCTGACGCGCTGGCGTCAGCTTCCGGTGGACGAACGCCTGATCGCCCTGCGCCTGCTGCTGTTGCTGCCGGTCATCGATGTGTCGCTGCGCAGCGTCGGACTGCAACGCAGTTGGGCCTGGCTGGCGCGCTTCACCCGTCGCGAGCGCCCGACGCTGGCGCCCGATGCAGCGGCGGTCGCCGCCAGCTTGCGCCTGGCCGAGCTGGCGCGCGCGGTCGGAGCGCGCAGCCCGTGGCCGACCAGTTGCCTGCGCCAGGCGCTGGCGGTGTGGCTGCTGCTGCGCCGGCGCCAGTTGCCTGCCGAGATCAAGATCGGCGTGATCCCCGGCAACCTGCCGTTTCAGGCACATGCCTGGGTGGAGGTCGGCGGCGTCGCGCTCGATCCGCAGGCATCAGCGCATACGGCATTCCCGCCGATGTCGCCGCCGCACGAACGACTTTAGTCGCGCAAGGCGCGCTGCGCGCTGCGAGAGCAACTGCGCGGGGTTATCATCGGCGGTCTACCCGAGGAGGAAAGGCATGAGCATTGGAGCCCCCGTTGTTCCCGCTGACGGCGCAAAGATCACCATCGACGACGCCGGCAAGCTGACCGTCCCGAACAATCCGATCATTCCCTTCATCGAGGGCGATGGCACCGGCCCGGATATCTGGAAGGCAAGCGTGCGCGTGTTCGATGCGGCAGTTCAGAAGTGCTACGGCGGGACGCGCAAGATCCACTGGATGGAGGTCTACGCCGGGCAGAAGTCGAATGACGAATTCGGTACCTGGTTGCCGGACGCCACCGTGCAGGCCTGCCGCGACTATCTGGTGTCGATCAAGGGTCCGCTGACCACGCCGATCGGCGGCGGCATCCGCTCGCTCAACGTAGCGCTGCGCCAGATGCTCGATTTGTATGTCTGCCTGCGCCCGGTGCGCTGGTTCGTCGGCGTGCCGAGCCCGGTGAAGAACCCGTCCAAGGTCGACATGGTGATCTTCCGCGAAAATTGCGAGGACATCTACGCTGGCATCGAGTTCGAAACCGGCACCGAGGGCAACAAGAAGCTGCTGGCCTTCCTCAAGGAGGCGTTCCCGAAGGAATACGGCAAGATCCGCTTCCCGGAGACGTCGGGCATTGGCATCAAGCCGGTGTCCAAGGACGGCTCCGAGCGCCTGATCCGTGCCGCGCTGGAATACTGCATCGCCAACAAGCGCAAGTCGCTGACGCTGGTGCACAAGGGCAACATCATGAAGTACACCGAAGGCGCGTTCCGCAACTGGGGCTACGCGCTGGCCGAACGCGAGTTCGCCGATCAGGTGTACACCTGGGACCAGTGGGAGCGCACCAAGGCCAAACAGGGCGAGGCTGCTGCCAACGCCGAGCAGAAGGCTGCGATCGCCGCCGGCAGGATCATCGTCAAGGACGCCATCGCCGACATCACGCTGCAGCAGGTGCTGACGCGCCCGGAAGAGTTCGACGTGATCGCGACGCTGAACCTGAATGGCGATTACCTGTCCGACGCGCTCGCCGCGCAGGTCGGCGGCATCGGCATCGCGCCCGGCGGCAACGTCAACTACATGACTGGCCATGCGGTATTCGAAGCCACTCACGGCACGGCGCCCAAGTACGCCAATCTGGACAAGGTCAATCCGGGTTCGGTGATCCTGTCCGGCGAAATGATGCTGCGCTACATGGGCTGGACCGAAGCCGCCGACGCCCTGATCCGCGCGATGGACGTGGCGATCGGCAACAAGGAAGTCACCTACGACTTCGCGCGCCTGATGGAAGGCGCCACCGAAGTGAAGTGCTCGGAGTTCGCCGATCGATTGATCGCGGCGCTGTAGGACGGAAGCTTCGCCGCAGGCGAAGATTCCGCCATCGGATTGCCGCGCACCGTGCGGCGGGTTCTTCGCCTGCGGCGAAGGACCCGCCCTACGCAGCTGTTGCATTGGATGGGAAAAGCGTCCAGACAAGTCTGGACCCACAAACGCCTGCGCCTGTGACTGTTCGCTGCTTGCGCTCGCGCAGAATCACATCGGGGCGCGTTGAGCGCTGTGGGGCGGAACCTTCGCCGCAGGCGAAGATTCCGCCAACGGGTTGCCGCGTACCGTGCGGCGGGTTCTTCGCCTGCGGCGAAGGACCCGCCCTACGCGGCTGTTGCATTCGATGGGGAAAGCGCCCAGACAAGTCTGGACCCACGAACGCTCGCGTCTTCGACTGATCGCTGCTTGCGCTCGCGCAAAATCACATCGGGGCGCGTCGAGTCATACTCCACGCATCAATCGCTCAAGCGGAGCCCACCATGGCCAAGCCTCTGAAAATCGTCATCCTCGGCGGCACCGGTTTCGTCGGTCGTGCGCTGGTGCATGCGCTGCAGGCCGCCGGGCACACGGTCGATGTGCTCAGTCGCAATCGCGAGACGCAACGCGAACTTGGCGTTTACGAGCGCGTGCGCACGCTGTCCAGCAACGTTTACAGCGTCGCCGCCCTGACTCGACACATGTTCGATGCCGATGCGGTGATCAATCTGGTCGGCGTGCTGCAAAACAACGGCTTCGGCGGCAAGGATTTCGAGCGCGCGCACCTGACGCTGACGGAAACCGTGATCGCGGCCATGCACAAGGCTGGGGTCAGGCGCCTGTTGCAGATGAGTTCGCTGCGCGCCGGCGAAGGCGACAGCCACTATCTGCGTACGCGTGGCTTGGCGGAGGCCAGGGTCAAGGCGTCGGGTCTGGACTGGACCTTGTTCCAACCATCGGTGATCTTCGGGCCGGGCGATGGTCTGTTCTGCCGATTCGCGCCGATGCTGAAGCTGCTGCCGGTGGTGCCGCTGGCGCGCGCCAATGCGCGCTTCCAGCCGGTTTACGTCAAACAAGTGGCGCAAGCCTTCCTCAGCGCACTCATGCGCCCGGACAGTATCGGCAAGACCTATCCCCTGGTGGGCCCGAAGACCTATACGCTGGCCGAACTGGTGCGCTACACCGCGCAGGTGCTCGGCGTGAAACGCCTGGTGCTGCCCTTGCCGGACTTCATCGGGCGCCTGCAGGGTCTGGCCTTCGACGTGTTGCCCGCGGCGTTGAAGCCCTTCTCCAGCGACAATTTCCGCTCGCTGGCGCTGGACAGCGTGAGCGACCGCAACGGCCTGGCCGACCTCGGGATCCAACCGACGCCGCTGGAACTGGTCGTACCCGACTATCTCGACGGCAGCGAGCACCAACGCAGGCTGGATGCGTATCGGGCGGGTCGCTGACGACGCTGCCGGACCCGGCGTCCGCGCGGCCGCCCGGGCTGAGCTTGCGGCGCCTTGACCGCAAATGCGGCGGCCCGTTCGCGCGCGCAGGTATGCTGTTCGGATCGATCGCTGGAATCCGTTCATCGGCATGAGCTACACGACACGCTGGCTGGCCCTCGCCCTTGTCACCCTCGCGGGCATGGCCCGCAGCGCCAGCGCCGAGCCGCAGTGGGAACCCTTCGTCGAGCCATACAATCAGGTGTTCCCGAGTCTGGAGATCGCCACCGCGACGATGACGGTCGACCCTGAAGAGGCCGACCCCGCCACGCTTGGCGATCAGCAGGGTCTGGTCGGCGTGGAACTGACCGGTGCGCGTCCCGGCGCGCGCTTCGAACTGGTGGTGCGCGTTCCCGGACTGGCGCGCGACAGTCGCCTCGATGGCAGCATCCCGCGCGCCGCCGACAGCGTGACGCTGGCACCCACGCTGGTCTGGGACTACGCCGCGCTGGCGGCCATCCGACAGTCGCGTCCGGCGACCATCGAGTTCGAGCTGAGCGTGGACGGGCAATCGTTGGGATCCCGCGTACAGCGCGTACGTGTGCGCTCGGTCAACGACGCCCTGTACTTCATCGACGAGGACAACGACGACCAGGACCTCGACTTCAACTGGCTGTTCGCCGCCTATGTCAACGAGGACCATCCGGCGGTCGACGGCATCCTCAAGGAAGCGCTGGATGCCGGCGTGATCGACAGCTTCAGCGGCTATCAGGAACAGGATCCGAACGCGGTGCTGAAGCAGGTTTACGCGATCTGGCACGTGCTGCAACAGCGCGGCATCCGCTATTCGAACATCACGCGCACCGCCAACGAGCACGCGAACGTGCTCAGCCAGCATGTGCGCTTCATCGACGAATCGCTGGCGATGACCCAGGCCAACTGTGTCGACGGCAGCGTGCTGATGGCGTCGGTGTTGCGCAAGATCGACATCGCGCCGGTGTTGGTGCTGGTTCCGGGGCATATGCTGCTCGGCTTTGCGCTGGATGCCGAAGGCAACGAAATGGCCTACCTCGAGACCACGATGCTTGGCGATGCGGTCTCGCCGCAGGGCAAGCGCAAGGCCGCTGCCTTGAAAAGCCGTTCGACCTCGCTTGGCGTGGAGATCGACGCCTCGCTGGCGAGCTTCGAGCAGGCGCTCGCCGAAGGCCAGCGCCAAGTCGACGAAGCCGGCGATGCGTTCGACGATCACAACGATGCCGAGCACCAGATGATCGACATCCAACTGGCGCGCGAGTACGGCGTAATGCCGATCGCGCGCTGAGTGCGGCGCGGTCGGGTCATGCAGCTGTTGTGGGTCCAGACTTGTCTGGACGCTTTCTCGACATTTCTGCGAAGAGCGTCCAGACAAGTCTGGACCCACAACAGCCAAATCAATCCGACCCCGCCGCCAACTCCACCGCCTCGCCCACCGCCCGATGCCACGCGCTCTCGATGCGGTCGAAGTCGCGGTTGCTCTCGGCCAGCAGCACCAACGCACCGTCGGCAAATGGCAGGGTGCGCACGGCCACCATCTCCTTGCGCGTATCCATGCGCTCGATCTCCGCTTCGCCGATCACGTACATCACGGTGACCGGACCTTCCGCGGCCGGCATCACCATGTGCACCGACCAGCGCCGATCGAGCGGACAGCGGTTCAGGTAGGACAGCGCCAGCTCCTCGGTATCGATGCGTATGCCCGCTTCGCGGAACATGCGCGTCACCAGCGAATCCGGCACCCTGCCGCTCCGGGTGAGCGCGTAAGGCTCGTGCGCCAGATGCTCGACACTCGCGGCAATCAGCGCGCCGGTCGGACTGGGCGCGCGCAGCAATGCCAGCGACAACCAGCCGACCAGCGCGACCGACGCGGCCAGCGCCAGCGGCCACCAACGACGTGTCGACGCCGGCTGCGGCACCGCCGCTTCTGGCGGCAGCGCGGCCACGATGCGATCAACCAGATCGTCGGGCAGAGGCACGGCGAGTGCCGAGTCGATCCGATGCTCCAGCGCCAGCGCCTCGGCCAGTCGCGCCGGCGCGTCCTCGCACACGCGTGCTTGCGCGGCGGCGGCCATCTCCGGCGCGCGCGGATCGATCAGCAGGCGGCGCTGGAATTCAGTGCAGTTCATGGACCTTCCCCTGGCTGTCGCCGCGCAGCAGCGCCTTGAGCTTGGCGCGCGCGCGGAACAGTTGCGTCATGACTGCCGCCGCGCTGATGCCGAGTTGCTCGGCAATCTCGTCGCAACTGAATCCGCCGACCAGTTGCAGCAGCAACGGCTCGCGATACTTGTGATCGATGCGACCGATCGCATCGCGCATCTCCTGGATTTCCTGCATCTCGAAGGCGCTCGGCGTGTCCTGGTCCTCGATCACCACGTCGGCGATGTCATCCAGCGGGGGCACCTTGCGCTCGAACAGGCGCGCGTGTTCGCGGCGCACAATGGTAATCAGCCACGCCTTGGCCGCCTTGTCGTCGCGCAAATCGGCAAGCGATCGCCAGGCGCGCAGGAAACTCTCCTGCACCAGATCCTGCGCCAGGGCCGGATCGCGGCTCAGCCAGTAGGCGAAGCGGTACAAGTCCGGGCTCAGGCGGCGGACCAACTGGTCGAAGGCGGCGCGTTTGGATTCCATGAGTGCATTGACCGGCCGCAGCGCGCTTCGCTTTCGTAGACTAATGCACCGCGCCACCGCGAGACGCTTGCATGCGCCTGTTCATCCTGATCTTCGGTCTGGTCGGCCTCGGCATGGGCATCGGCGAGTTCTTCATACTGAAAAACGTGCTCGAGTTTCGTGCCAATGCGGTGGTCGCCGAGGGCGAAGTCGTCGATTTCGTCACCAGCCGCGGCAGCAAGGGCGGCACCATGTACGCGCCGGTGGTGCGCTACAGCGTGCCGGCCGCCGAGGGCGGCGATGGCGCCAGCTACGAGGCGCGCGGCAGCGTCAGCTCGTCCAGCCGCGGCTACGACATCGGCGAGCGCGTGGCGGTGATGTACCTGCCGGATGCGCCCGCCGATGGCCGCATCCGCAACTTCATGGAGCAGTGGTTCCTGGCGACGCTGTTCGGCTTTTTCACACTGGTGTTCGGTGGCGTCGCCGTCGGTTTCCTGGTTGCCGAAATCCGCAGGCATCGCATGTATGCCTGGCTGCAGCACAGCGGCATGACCGTGCAGGCGCGCATCAACGAGGTCGGCAAGAACACCAGCCTCAAGGTCAACGGCCGTTCGCCGTGGGTGATCCGCGCCCAGTGGCAGCACCCGGTCACGCAGCAGATCCACGTCTTCGAGAGCGAGAACCTGTGGTACGACCCGAGCGAGTTCGTCGGCGACCGCGAGCAGATTCCGGTGCGCGTGGACGCCGACGATCCGACGCGACACCGGGTCGATATCTCGTGGTTGCCGAAGAAGGCGGGGTGACCATGAACCTGAGCGTAGGGGCTGGCCGTGGGTAATCCGAACGCCTCTGCCACGACCACGGAGATGCTCTCGACGCTGCTGCACAGCCGCCGCAGCGTGCGCGATTTCCGCCCCGATGCGGTCGATCCGGCGCTGCTCGACGCCATCCTCGACGATGCCAACCAGGCGCCGAGCTGGTCGAACACCCAGCCCTACCGCATCGCCATCGCCAGCGGCGCGCGGCGCGACCGGCTCGCTGGCGAACTCTGCGAGCGCTACGACCTGGCAATGCGCGCCCAGCGCGGCGGCGCCCTCGGCAAGCTCAAGCTGCTGCTGACTCGCAAAGGCCTTCCCGACGGCGATTACCAGACCAACTTCGAGTACCCCGCCGACCTGCAGCCACGCCGCCGCGAAACCGGATTCGGGCTGTACCGCCTGCTCGGCATCGGGCGCAACGACCGCGCCGCGCGCGAGGCGCAAATGCGCCGCAATTTCGAGTTCTTCGGCGCGCCGGTGGCGATCTTCGTGTTCGTGCACGGCGGCCTGCGCGAGTTCTCGGTCCTCGACGCCGGCATCTGGCTGCAAAGCCTGATGCTGAGCGCCCACGCGCGCGGCCTGGCCGCCTGCGCCCAGGGCGCGCTCGCCACCTGGGCCGGCCCGGTGCGCGCGGCTTTCGAGGTGCCGAAGGACTATCGGCTGATCTGCGGGCTGTCGCTGGGTTACGCCTCGGCGCATCCGATCAATGGTTACGATCCGGGCCGATCGCCAGCCGCAGACCTGCAGCTCGCCACTCGCGCGGCGAATGCCCGCAGTAGCGGGTGAACGCGCGCGACAGCGCGCTGGCACTGCCATAGCCCACCGCATCGGCCGCCTGCTGCAGCGACTTGCCGAGGCGCAGCAGGTCCTGGGCGACGCAGATGCGGTAGCGCGCCAGATAGTCGCCTGGCGTCTGGCCCACGGTTTCGTGAAAGCTCGCCGCGAAGTGGCTGCGCGACATGCCTGCTGCCGCCGCCAGCCGACGCAGATTCCAGCCGTGCGCGGGCGACTCGTGGATCGCCACTAATGCTTTGGACAGGCGCGGGTCGGAAAGGCCCGCGAGCAGGCCAACCTCGACCTCGCCACGATCCAGCAGCGCGCGAACGATCAGGATCAGGGTCACTTCGAACAGTCGGTCGACCACCTGGCGGCCACCGCAGCGTGGCGTGAATGCCTCGGAAAACAGCAGGTCGAGCAGCGGCTGGGCGCCGGTCAGTTGCGCCAACGGCAGCACTACCACCGCAGGCAGCGCCTGTGCCAGCGGATTGATGCTGTCGGCGCTGAAGCGCAGGTTGGCGCAGGCCATGTCGGCACCACGCTCGGGATCGGTGATGAAGCGATGCGCCAGCGGCCGCGGATAGAGCACCACGCTCGGCTCGACGATCTGCTGCGGGCGTGCGCCACCGTGGTACGCCTCGACCGCGCCGCGCTGGATCAGGTGCAGTTGGCCGACGCCGGAATGTTCGGCGAAATCGTGGCTGCCGCAGAGCGCGCCGGAATGAAACATGTGCGCCTGGACGCTGAAGCGCGCCAGCAAGGCATTGAGTCTATCCATGGTGTTTTCGGACGATGAGTGATATTTGATGGACTATAAGGCATCCAGCATCCGATATCGCCATCTATGGTTTGCTCCAGCCCGCCATGTCGGCGGGCCCTGATTCCTCAAGGAGCACACCATGTCCCACGTTTCCCTCGTCAGCGTCGACACCGCCCCGACCGCCAGCCGCGACCTGCTGCGGCAGATCACGAGCGCGATGGGCGCGACCCCGAACATGTTCCGCGCCGCCGCGAACTCGCCGGCCGCGCTGAAAAGCATGTGGGGCGCGTTCGGCGCGCTCGCCGGCGGCAAACTGCCGGCGCGCCTGACCGAACAGCTCGCGGTGGCGATTGCCAATCGCAACGCCTGTGAATACTGCCTCGCCGCGCACACCGCGCTCGGCCAGGGCGCCGGCCTCAGCGCCGCGGAACTCGGCGCTGCGCAGATCGGCATCAGCGACGACGCGCGCACCCAAGCCGCGCTGCACTTCGTGCTCAAGCTCGTCGATCAGCGCGGCGCGCTCAGCGCTGCCGACGTGCAGACGGTGCGCGCCGCCGGTTTCGACGACGCCGAACTGGTCGAGCTGATCGCCCACACCGCGCTCAACCTCTATACCAACTACCTCAACATAGCCCTCGATGTGCCGGTGGATTTTCCGGCGGTGGCGCTCAGGCAGGCGGCGTAGCCTGTCGGCACCAGGAGATGCGGCTGCTCCGCCGTTGTCGGCCGGTGTGCCGCCCAGCGGCTCATCGGCGCTCTTGCCGTCGATCGCGACTTGCCGCGAGCCCGGGGAACGCGCTGGCCGCGTACCCCGGGCCACACATCCGGTGAACTCAACGGTCGAGATAGCTCGCCGGCACCGCAATCCCCTGCTGCCGGAAGAAGCTGAGCTGGTCGAAATAGCCGCGCTGGAACACGATCTGGTCGTGCTGCACGTGGAAGAAGCCGCAACCGCGCAGGCCCTTTGGATCGCTCCATTCCAGGATCGCCCACTCGCCGGCTTCGTGCAGCGCCTCGACGCTGCAGTGCATGGTCGCCCGTCCGAATTCGACCTCGAACATGCGCCGAATCGCCGCACGTCCGAGCAGCGGGTCCATCACCACCTGGTGGTTGGTGGCATCTTCCGCGTAGAGCGCCGCGAGACCATCGACATCGGCCGCGTTGAAGCGGTCGACCCAGGTCAGGACCAGTTGTTTTGGGGACATTGGCGCACCTCCAGTACCTCTGCCGGGACAATGGTGGTCACTGATTTCGGTGCAGCACATGACTTCAGGCACTGCGACCCGCGCGCGCGCTGGTGCATCTGTGGTGCTATCCATCCACGGCGAGATTTCCGCATGACTGCCTTCTGGCGCCGACTCGGCGCATTCACGCTCGCCTGTACGCTACCACTGCACGCCGCCGCCGAGGTCGGACGCACGTCGCTGGTCGCCGCGCTGGATGCGCACATGGCCGAAGCAGTGAGCGCCAACTTCAACGGCAGCGTGCTCATCGCCGATGGCGATCACATCGTGTTCGAGCGCCAGTACGGATTCGTCGATCCTGGCGACCCGGTCGACATCGATGTCGATACCGCGTTCAACCTTGCCTCCAGCGGCAAGCTCTACACCAGCGTCGCGACGCTGCAGCTGGTGCAGCAGGGCAAGCTCGATCTCGACGTGCCGATCGGTCGTTACCTGCCCGACTGGCCGGTGGAACGCGTGCGCGACCAGGTGACGGCGCGACAGTTGCTGTTGCATACCTCGGGTCTCGGGCAGTTCTGGGGCGAGGAGTTTCAGCGTCTGCGCCCGCAGTTGCAGAACCTCGAGGACTATCTGCCGCTGCTCGACGACGAACCGGCCTTCGCGCCCGGCAGCCAGTGGGCCTACAGCAACAACGGTTACATGCTGCTCGGGTTGCTGATCGAGGCGATCAGCGGCGAGAATTACTACGACTACGTGCAGAAACACGTGTTCGATGTCGCCGGCATGCGCGGCGCAGGTTATTTCGCCATCGACGGCAAGGCGGCTGGCGTGGCCGTGCCGTTTGTGGTCGAGGATGACTCGTTCTCGCGCCTGGACATGCCCGAACCGCGCGGCGGTCCGGCCGGCGGCGGATTTGCGCGGCCGCGTGACTGGCTGGCGTTCCACCGAGCGCTGACCGGTGGCAAGTTGCTCGACAGCACGACGTTGGACCTGATGTTCACCGCGGTCACGCTGCCAGAGGGCACACGCGCGCCACCGCATGGCCTCGGCATCCTGCGCTGGGCCGCGGGTAACGATATCGGCTACGGCCATCCCGGCGGAGCGCCCGGCGTTGCCGTGGACTTCCGCGCCGCGCGCGGCAGCGGCTGGGCGATCGTGGTGATGAGCAACCGCGATGGTGCCTCGCTGATGCCCCTGACCTCTGCCCTCGCCGGCATCGTCGCCAAACACGGCGGCGCCGATCTGCGCTTGCCGATGCCGCAAAGGCGCTAGGCAAGCTTTTGTGGGAGCGACTTCATGTGGCGAGCCTTTCGCTCGGAATCACCAGGAGCTCGCGGGATGAACCCGCTCCCACAGAAAAGCGGTCAGCCTGTGGGAGCGACCTTGTGTCGCGAGCTTCCCGACCGGCAGCGGCGGGAGTTCGCGGGATGAACCCGCTCCCACAGAAAAGCGGTCGGCCCGGGAGCGACCTTGTGTCGCGAGCTTCCCGACCGGCGGCAGCAGGAGCTCGCGGGATGAACCCGCTCCCACAGCAATGGCGCCAGCCTTTGGGAGCGACTTTGTGTCGCGAGCTTCCCGACCGGCAGCGGCAGGAGCTCGCGGGATGAACCCGCTCCCACAGAAAAGCGGTCAGCCTGTGGGAGCGACCTTGTGTCGCGAGCGTTTCGGCCGGCAGCGGCGGAAGCTCGCGGGGTGAACCCGCTCCCACAGGAGCGCGATCACCCTCGCCGCCATGCGTGAAACTTTGCCAGCCAGCGCAGCGCGCCGGCCGGCGCGTGTGCGCGGGCCCAGTTGCCGGCGGCGTACTTGTTGGCTTCCATCATCGTCGGGTAGCTGTGGATGGTGCCGAGGATCTTGCGCAGGCCCAGGCCATGGCGCATCGCCAGCACGAATTCGGCGAGCAGATCGCCGGCGTGCGCGCCGACGATGGTGGCGCCGAGTATCGTGTCCTTGCCGGGCACGGTCAGCACCTTCACATAACCCTCGTCGTGGCCGTCGGCGATCGCGCGGTCGAGATCGTCGAGGCCGTAGCGGGTGACTTCGAACGCGATACCCTGCGCCGTCGCCTCGGTTTCCGACAGGCCCACGCGCGCCACTTCGGGATCGGTGAAGGTGGCCCACGGGATCACGCGGTAATCGACCTTGAAGGTCCAGAACGGGCCGAACAGCGCATTGACCGCGGCATACCAGGCCTGGTGCGCGGCAACGTGGGTGAACTGGAACGGTCCGGTGACATCGCCGCAGACGTAGATGTTCGGCAGCGTCGTGCGCATCAACGCATCGGCTTCCAGCGTGCCCTTGGCCGATACGCGGATGCCCAACTCCTCCAGACCGAAGCCGGCGACATTGGCCGTGCGCCCGAGCGCCAGCAGCAGGCGGTCGAATTCGATCGCGCGTTCCGCGCCGTGTTGGCGCACGATCAATCGACCGCCGTCGCCATCCTTCTCGACGCGGATCGCCTCGGCGCCAAGCGCCAGCGCGATGCCCTCGTGCTCGAAGGCAGCCTGCACCGCCGCACTGGCATCCGGATCTTCCTTGGGCAGCAGCCGCGGCGGACGCTGCACGATCGTGACCTGACTGCCGAGCCGCGCGAAACACTGACCGAGTTCGCAGCCGATGGGTCCGCCGCCAAGCACCACCAGGCGCTTGGGCTGCTGGCGGATGTTCCACACCGTGTCCGAGGTCAGGTAGTCGATCGTCTCAATGCCGGGCAACGTCGGCACCGTCGGCCGCGCGCCGGTGGCGATCACGATGCACCGAGCGCTCAGCCGGCGCCCACACACTTCGACCGTCCACGGATCGACCAGGCGCGCGTCGCCGCTGATGCAGTGAACGCCGAGGCCCTGGTAGCGCTCGACCGAATCGTGCGGCTCGACCTTGGCGATCACCCGCTGCACGCGCTCCATCGCCGCGGCAAAATCGAACTCGGCGTGCATCGACTTGACGCCGAAATCCTTCGCGCGGCGCGCATCGGCGAGCAGGCGCGCGGTGCGGATCAGCGCCTTGCTCGGCACGCAGCCGGTGTTGAGGCAGTCGCCGCCCATCTTGTGGCGTTCAATCAGCGCGACCCTGGCCTTCACCGCGGCGCCGATGTAGGTGGTGACCAGACCCGCCGAACCGGCTCCGATCGCGATCAGGTTGTAGTCGTAGTTTTTTGGTCGCGAATAACCCTGGTAAACACGCCGCGCGCGCACGGCGTCGAGGATCTTCTTGGTGATCAACGGCAGCAGACCGAGCAGCGCGAAGGCGATCAGCATTCCCGGCGAGATCAGGCCTTTCAGCGAAGTCAGCTGGCCGATCTCGGTACCGGCGTAAACGAAGACGGCGGTGGCGGGCAGCATGCCGAGCTGGCTGACCCAGAAAAAGGTGCGCGCCGGGAAGCGTGTCAGGCCGAGCGCCAGATTGACCAGGAAGAACGGGAACACCGGCACCAGGCGCAGCGCGAACAGATAAAGGGCGCCCTCGCGAGCGAGCCCTTCGTCGATACCCTTGAGGCGCGCGCCGAAGCGCGCCTGTACGGCGTCGCGCGCCAGGTAGCGCGCCAGCAGCATCGCCAGCGTCGCCCCCAGCGTGCTGGCGAACGACACCAGCAGCAGCCCCTGGCCGAAGCCGAACAGCGCGCCGCCAGCCAGCGTCAGCAGCGCCGCTGCCGGCAGCGACAGCGCGGTGACCAGCACGTACACCGAAAAGTAGATCGCGGCGCTGAGCAGCGGCTGCGCGGCGATGGTCGACGCCAGCGCCGTGCGCTGTTCGCGCAGCGCATCCAGCGTCAGCAAGCGCTGCAGGTCGAATGCGAAGAAGGCGACGATCGCGGCGACAATCAGTGCCAGCAGCAGCCAGCGGCGGGTGGATGCGGACATGCTCGAAGTTCTCGCGGCGGTGGATGCCGGATCAGACCGGCCAGAGCCCGATCATCTCGCATTGGGCTGCGGAAGGAGGGATCCGCTGGGGCGGGTTTACTCCGCGAGCTTTTGCTTCAATGTGGGAGCGGGTTCACCCCGCGAGCTTCGTGCTTCACTGCAGGAGCGGGTTCACCCCGCGAGCTTTTTGCTTCACTGTGGGAGCGGATTCACTCCGCGAGCTTTTTGCTTCACTGCAGGAGCGGGTTCACCCCGAGAGCTTTTTGCTTCACTGTAGGGGCGGGTTCACCCCGCGAGCTTTTGCCCTTCAAGCAAAAGCTCGCGGGGTAAACCCGCTCCCACAAGAGCCAGAGCGCCGGCAAGCCGACGCACTCCAGATCAACGCTCGAAGCCACCGTTGGCGATGATGTCGGCGCTCGCGCCTGGTACGCCGACGCTCTCGAGCTTGGCGCGGCGCGCTTCGGCGGCGCTCCTGTCGCCAACCACCAGCGCCTCCCACGATCCGTACATCGGATTCGGCAGCACGAGCCAGCGCGTGCCGAGCCATGCGATGCGGTCTTCCACGGCTGCATCGCGCTTTTCGCGATCGGCATTTTCGATGTCGATGAAATCGTAGAGATTGTCGCCGGCCATCATGACGATGCGATGGGTCTTCGCGACGTGCGCGCGACGCGGACTCTTTTCCTTCCAGCCGCGGCTGGCGTCGCGGAACAGGAAGGTGCTGCGGTCGGCGGTGTTGGGGAAACCGTACTGCGCCAGATTGCGCCGCGTCGGTTCGACTTCGTCGAGCAGTTCCGGCGACGCCGGAACGCCCTCGCGGTTGGAGACATAGAAAATCGTGACGCCCTTGCTCGCGGCGTATTTCAGGAAGTCCAGCGCGCCCGGCAATGGCGTGGCGTTGGCGCGCTGCACATAGGCGTTCCAGTCCTGCTTGCTGAACGGCCGGCCGTTGCGCAGGCGCTCGACCATGTAGTCGCTGGTGTCCAGCACCGTCTCGTCGACGTCGACGATGATCGCTGGCGGCAGCCTGGCGTAGTCGCCGCTCTGTTCGACCGCGGCCGTCCAGCCCGGATCGGTCAGCGCCAGGTCCAGCGCGCGCTTGCCGGTGGCGTAGGCCTGCAGATAGACGGCTTCAGCCTCCGCCGAGGTGCGCGACCAGACCACTGCATTGAGCGTATCCAGCTCGAAATTGTCGGCAGGTCGGGCAACCGCCTCCGGCACCGACGGGGCCTGGGGTGCGGGCTGGGGTTCACGAGTGGTCGCGCAGGCGGTGAACAACAGCAGCGCGGCGGTCAGGACCAGGGGGCGCGCTCGGCGCATCGGCAGACTCCGGTGTCGACAAAGATCGATAGCCTAGCCTTTTTTCGCGCAAGGCAGATGACCGCCCCGAGACTGACCGCAAAGCTCCGCTAACATGTGCTGCGTGCTCCGGGCCACGCCGACAGAATGATGACCAGACCTCGCCTGCGCTGGCTGCAACCTTCGGTCGGATTGTTGCTCGTGCTGGCGCTGACGCTGGTGCTGTATCCATTCGCCGATCAAACCCGCAGCGTGCGCGCGCTGGCGCAGATTCTGGACATCGCCGTGGTGCTCAGCGTGATGCGCATGTTGCGCGTGCACGATCTGTGGCTCACCAGCGGCTGGGCCATCTCGGTGCCGCTGGTGCTGCTGCAACTGCTGCATCTGGTGTGGCCGGGCTCGAGCATGGTGCATGTACCGATGCTGGTGGCGCAAGTCGCGTTCCACGCCTATGCCGTCATGTTGCTGCTCGGCTACGTGCTGCGCGACGACATCATCACCCTCGATGAACTGTACGCGCTGGCCTGCATTTACGTGCTGCTGGCGCTGCTGTGGGCCAGTGCCTACGCCATCGTGGTGCATTACGACCCAACCGCGATCTTCATCAATCCGACCAATGACGCCGACGGACGCCTGGGCTGGTCGGACCTGGTCTACTACAGCATGACCACCCTGACCTCGACCGGCTACGGCGAGATCACGCCGGTGGCGCCGGCGGCGCGCGCCCTGGCGATGCTGCAACAGGTCGTCGGCGTTCTGTTCGTCGCCATCCTGATCGCGCGCCTGACCGGCATGACCCGCTCGCGCGCGACGCGCAAGGATCCGGATTGACCCATCAGGAAGGCATACCAGTTTGCTTTGTCGAATGCCAAAGGACTGCGGATCGAGCGAGACCTGATTGGGGACGCAAAGGACGCAAAGGGGCGCAAAGGACGCAAAAACAGCCAATAGGCTTGGCAATATCTGATCCAAGGCTTCTGCTTTCCTTTGCGTCCTTCGCGCCCCTTTGCGTCCTTTGCGTCCTGAAAAGCAGCCGCCGACCGCACCAGCGGGGGGATGCGCGTATCAGCGCACGGACGGCAGCCACGGGAACTCCCACAGGTCGCGAAAATCCACGACAATGTCGCCATGGAACTGAACGCCGTCGTCACCGAAGAGATCACCTTGCTGCTCGGCGACGCGCGCAAGGGCAATGCGCACGCCCAGGAGCGGCTGTACGCGCATGTCTATCGCGAACTGCATCGGCTGGCCGAGCGCCAGCTGCGCGGCGATCGCGAACATGGCGGCGCCACGTCGCTGGTGCACGAAGCCTACTTCAAGCTGTCGCGGGCGCCGACCGAGTTCAACGACCGCCAGCATTTTTTTGCCACCGCGGCTCGGGCGATGCGCCAGATCCTGATCGATCGCGCGCGCGAACGGCACGCCGAGCGGCGTGGCGGCGGCGTGCGTGCGCAGACGCTCGAAGGCGTCGCACTCGAGGTCTCGGCCTCCGGCCATGACGAGGAACTGCTGGCGCTCAACCAGGCACTCGACCAGCTCGCCGAGCTCGACATGCGCTTGGCGCAGGTGGTCGAACTGCGTTTCTTCGGCGGCCTCGAACTCTCCGAGATCGCGCCGCTGCTGGACGTTTCCGAGCGCACGCTGAAGCGCGACTGGCGCCGCGCGCGTGCATTCCTGTACCAGACCCTGGGCGGCAGTGGTGATGCGGCAGCCGGCGATCCCGAGTCCTGAGCGACCGTCCCGCATGGCCCTCGGGTGCGGCAATCGGAACAGAGCATTCCGGTCCGTCCTCCAGGGCGCCACTCGTGAGCGCTGATCCACGCGCCCAACGCTGGTCCGAGGTATCGAAGTACTTCGATCAGCTGATCGACCTGTCCGCGGCGGCTCAGGAACTGGCGCTGGCCGAGCTGGCCGAGCGCGATGCCACGCTGGCGTCCGAGGTGCGCGCGATGTTGGTCGCCGACGCGCGCACCCAGGGTTTGCTCGAACAGCGCGAGGATGTGCTGGCTCCGGTTGCCGCCGAGGCCAGTCCGGAATTTGGTCCCACCTGGCGCGTGCAGCGACTGCTGGGTCGGGGCGGCATGGGCGAAGTCTGGCTGGCGCAGCGTCATCAGGGCGATGTGGTGCAGACCGCGGCGGTCAAACTGCTCAAACGCGGCATGGATTCGCAGGCCCTGTTGCAGCGCTTCCTGCAGGAACGACGGATCCTCGCCAAGCTCAACCATCCGGCAATCGCCACCCTGCTCGACGCTGGCGTGGCGCCGGACGGTCGCCCTTATTTGGCGATGGACTTCATCTGCGGCGAACCGCTGACCCAGTACACGCGCACCCGAAGTATCGGTCTGGAGGCGCGCCTGGCGCTGCTCGCCGAGGTTGCGCGGGTGGTCGATTACGCGCACCGCCAGCTGATCGTGCATCGCGACCTGAAACCGAGCAATGTGCTGGTCGACGCCGATGGCCGACCGCACCTGCTCGATTTCGGCATCGCCAAGGTGCTCGGCGACGACACCGACGAACTGGTGCAGACCGCCACCGGTGTGCGCGTGCTGTCACCAGCCTACGCGGCGCCGGAGCAGGTTCGCGGCGAAGAAGTGGGCGTGGCGGCGGATGTCTACGGCCTCGGCGTGCTGCTTTATGAACTCACCGTCGGGCGCCTGCCGCACCGGCGCAGCGGACGTATGGAGTTGCTCGCCCAGGAGGTCACCGGCGAACGCGCGACGCGGCCGAGCATCGCCGCTGCCGAACTGGAACAGTCGGCGGAGTTGTTGCCGGCGACCGAACGCGTGGGCTGGTCGCGCCGCCTGCGCGGCGATCTCGACACCCTGATCCTGAAAGCGATTCATCCCGAGGCCGAGCGCCGTTACGCCTCGGCAGCCGCGCTCGCCGAGGACATCGAGCGTTTTCTCGGCGGCCGACCGATCCGGGCACGGCCGGACAGTCGCGGTTATCGAATCGGCAAGTTCATCCAGCGCCACCGCCTCGGCGTGATAACGGCGAGCATCGGCGTGACCGGCTTGCTGGTCGGTCTGGCGCTGGCGCTTTGGCAGGCCGACCGCGCGTATCTGGCGGCACGTGCCGCCGAGCAGGCGCGGCTCGAGGTGGAGCGCGAGTTCGCCCGTTCCGAAGCAACCAAGGATTTCCTGGTGCGCAGCCTGGACCTTGCCGGCCTGCATCAGAGCGGTCGCCGCCTCAGTGTCGATGACCTGATGCTGGCGATGGCCGAGCGCATCGACAGCGAGTTGCTGGACCAACCCTCGGCGCAGGGCGAGTTGCGCGTGGTCATCGGTCAATCGCTGTTCGAGCTCGGCCAGCCCGAACGCGGCCTCGCGCTGGCTGAGCGCGGACGCGCGCAATTGGCGACGCTGCAGCCGCAGCCGACGCCGTTGATGGCCAAGGTCCTGACCAACATCGCCATCCTCAAGCGCAAGGCTGGCGACCTGGCGGGCGCCGAAGCCGCCGCGCGCGAGTCGATGGCCATGCTCGATCGACTACCAGGCGATCAACGTCGCAACCGTCTGGAAAATCGCACGATCCTGGACTACATCCTTGCGCTGCGTGGCCATTGGGCCGCGGCGCTGGCGAATGGCCAGTCGCGTCTGGCCGAGCGCATGGAACTGCTCGGTGGCGACGACCCCGGTCTGGCGGTGGATTACAACAATCTGGCCGTCGCGCTTGCGCGGATGGACCGCTACGCCGATGCCTTGCGCGCTTACGACCGCTGCGCCGAACTGCTGGTCGTCGGCGGTATCGGCGACAGCGCCCGGATGGCCGGTGTCGAACGCGGCCGCGCCGCGCTGCTGGCGCGCCTGGGCAAGTTCGAGGAGGCTCAGGCCCTGCTTGCGCGTGCCGACCAGATGCGACGCCGCAATCTGCCGCCGGAACACGCAGACCAGCGCGACACCGCATTCGGCAGTGCCGTGCTGGCACGCCTGAGCGGCAATGCCGGCGGTGCCCGACAGCGACTGCAAAAGCTCATCGCGAGCAGTCCGGAGCAGGATCCGCGCCGCGGCGAGTACGTTTACGAACTTGGGCGCAGCAGCTTGGCGCTGGGCCAATGGGACGAGGCACACGAGCAACTGACGGCGGCTGCCGAAGTCCTTCCGCGCAGCGTGGGCGGTGTCCATCCGCTGGCCATCCACGCCCAGGCACTGGCCGCCTATGCCGACTGGCGCCGGGGTGGATCGCCGGAAGCCGCCAACCTGCGTCTCGCCGATGCCTACGTCCAGTTCGACCAGCTCGGTCTCGCCAGCCTGGACGAGGCTGCCGAGATTCTGCTGATGCGCAGCGCGCTCGCGGCCGTTCTCGGCAACAACGCCGACGCCATCAATCTGCGGGCCAGCGGCATTGAGCGCTACCAAATCCTCGGAATCCCGCCACCGGCGTGGATCGACTAGGGAGCCTCTGAAGTGCGCCGTGAGAAGGCGCAGTCCTCCAGCTGGAGAGTAGTCCAGCC
>CALEZI010000158.1 GCA_937928755.1 uncultured Rhodanobacteraceae bacterium
AACTATCGGTGACTGCTTGACTGAGAGTAGGGTCATAGAAGGTCACGTTGGCCGCACCGCGGCCTACGTGACACCGCCTTCTCTCGTCACGTAGCTCGCTTCGCGCGCAACGTGACCTACGCTCCACCGATGTCCCCTGCAGGTCTACAATCACGTTCACTTAAGGTCGCACCCAAGCGTGATCAGCCCATGGCGGAACGCGAATTCGATACGCTGACAACGCAACGCGGCAGCCTGGCCAAGCTGGCAGAGGCGATCGCGACCAAGAGCAGTGCCTATCTCACCGTGACCCAGGGCGAAAGCCAGGGGCGTCGCCTCAAACTCGGTGATGTGCCGGTGACCATGGGCCGCTCGGCCGACTGCGATTTTCGTTTGCTCAACCGCGCGATCTCGCGATTGCATTGCCGTGTCTGGCGCGATAACTCCGGTTTCTGGGTGCGCGATCTCAATTCGACCAACAAGACCTATCTCAACGATCGGCCGGTGGTCGAGGCACGACTGAAGGACGGCGACTTCATCACCGTTGGTGGCATCGTCGTGCAGTTCACCCAGGAAAAGGACGTCGACCACGCCGCGCAGAGCGAGTTCTTCGATCTGGTCACCAACGATCAGATGACCGGACTGCCGCAGCGACGAGTGTTCGAGCAGTCGCTGGAGCAGGAGATAGCGCGCAGCACGCGGCGCAACCGCGAATTCGTGCTGGCCATCGTCGATGTCGACGAGTTGTCGCGGATCAACCGCGAATGGGGCAAGGCCGCCGGCGACGATGTGCTCAAGCAGGTCGCCAAGGCGTTGCGCGCGGGACTGCGCGAGGAAGACGTGCTGAGCCGATTCGGCGGCGAAGAATTCGCGGCCTTGTTACCGGAAACCGGCGTCGAGGAAGCCGAAAAGCTGCTCAACGCAGTGCGCTCGGCGATCGCCAATGTCGAGTTCTTCATCCAGGGCCAGAGTCGCCGGGCCAGCGTCAGCATCGGCGCGATGCTGTGGAATCCCGAGTTCAAGACCGCCGCCAGCGCGGTGACCCGCGCCGAAGAAAGACTGAAGGCGGCCAAGGACGCTGGGCGCAACCGGATTGCCTGGTAGGCGGGCGGTCGGCTCTTGTGAGTCCAGACTTGTCCGGACGCTTCTCCGGCCCCAGGGTCGGGCCGTCGGCTCTTGTAGGTCCAGACTTGTCTGGACGCTTTTCCGGCCCCGGGGTCAACAGCGTCCAGACAAGTCTGGACCCACCAAAGCAACAGCGTCCAGGCAAGTCTGGACCGGGTCAACAGCGTCCAGACAAGTCTGGACCCACCAGATCAACTGCGGTCGCGACGTGCACGACGTGCATGCCGTGGACCCAGCGCCCGCAGCAACCACTCCACATCCGCAATCGAATGCGCCGCCGACAGGCTGATGCGCAGGCGCGCGCTGCCCTTGGGCACGGTCGGCGGCCGTACGGCAGGGCAGTAGCACGCTGCCGCTTCCAGGCGCCGCGACAACGCCAGCGCCGCATGGCTGTCGCCCACCAGCAGCGGCTGAATCGGCGTTCTCGACGGCAGCGGTTCCCAGCCCAGATCGTTGGCGCCGGCACGGAAAAGCGCGATCAGTTCATCGAGGTGTGCCCGTTCGCCATCGGCCGCACGCGCCAGGCCGACCGCCACCACCATCGCCTGCGCCAGCGCTGGCGGCAGCGCGGTGGTGTAGATGTAGCTGCGCGCGCCATTGACCAGCGCATCGATCAATTCATCGTTGCCGGCGATTACCGCGCCGAAACCACCGAGTGCCTTGCCCAGCGTGCCCATCCAGACGGGTACATGGATGGCGTCAAGGCCGGCAGCCGCACAGGCGCCGCGGCCTTGCGGGCCAAGCACACCGAGGCCGTGGGCTTCATCGACCATCAGCCAGGCGCGTTCGCGCGCAGCCAGTTCGGCCAGTTGCGGAAGCGGAGCGATATCGCCGTCCATGCTGAAAACGCTGTCGGTCACCAGCAACGCGCGACGATCGGGCGTGGCGGCCAACAGCCTCGCGGCATCGTCGCCGTCGCCATGTCGATAGCGCAGCAGCGTGGCGTCCGCCAGCCGCGCGCCATCGATCAGGCAGGCGTGGTTGAGGCGATCCTGAAGACACAGATCGTGGCGTCCGAGCAGGCCCGTCAACGCGCCTTGCGCCGCCATGTAACCGGTCGAAAACAGCAGGGCGCGCGGATAACCGATCCAGTCGGCGAGCGCCTGCTGCAGCGCTTCGTGGGCGTCGTGATGACCGCCGAGCAGATGCGACGCGCGCGCGCCGACACCACTGCTTGCGGCCTTGCTCAGCGCTTCGATCAGGCGCGGATGGCGCGCCAACCCGAGATAGTCGTTGCTGCCGAAGTCGATTAACTCGCGGCCGTCCAGCACGATGCGCCCAGCGCGCGCGTGTTTGGCGCTGCGCACGCGGCGCAGCAGGCCGGCTTCGACGCGTCGGGCGTGGTCGTTAGTTAGCTTGGCAAGGAAATCGGGGCGCATCGCGCTTCCTGTGGGAGTCCCCGGCGCACCGCTTCGGTGCGCACCTTCGCGCCTCGAACAGCCAGCGGCCATGGACGGAGTCTGTTTATTTGTCCGCAAAGGACGCAAAGACCGCAAAGGGAGCAGGGGTGATTGTGCAGAGGTCAGATTTCCCTCTGCCGAATCACGTGCTGGCTTTGCTCTTCTTTGCGTCCTTTGCGGACAAATGATTTTGTTTCAGTCACTTACGGTATGTCTGAAGAGACCAGGCTGGTCCCGCGCGCCTTGTGGGTGAATTCGGTGGCCGAAGGATGGCGACGAGAACTCGCGACGCAAAGCCGCTCCCTCACGCAGGCGCCTCAGGCAGTAGCCAGCAAGTTGCGGGCTGCCTCCCCCAGTCCCACCAACCCCAGCTTCGCGAACAATCGCCGATCTGCCTCAGCTTCCGGATTCTCGGTGGTCAGCAGCTTTTCGCCATAGAAGATCGAATTCGCGCCAGCGAGGAAACACAGCGCCTGCAACTCCTCGCTCATGCCTTCGCGACCCGCGGACAGGCGCACCACCGAAGCCGGCATGGCGATGCGCGCCACCGCAATCGTGCGCACGAACTCGAAGGGTTCCAGCGCCGGCGCATCGGCCAGCGGCGTGCCCGCCACGCGCACCAGCAGGTTGATCGGCACCGAATCCGGATGCCGCGGCAAGGTCGCCAGCGCGTGCAGCAGACCGACGCGATCGGCGCGTGCTTCGTTCATGCCGACGATGCCGCCGCAGCAGACCTTCATGCCGGCATCGCGCACCGCGGCCAGCGTGTCGAGGCGATCGTCGAAGGTGCGCGTGGTAATGATGTCGCCGTAGTACTCCGGGCTGGTGTCGAGATTGTGGTTGTAATAGTCGAGGCCCGATGCCTTGAGCCGCTGTGCCTGGTCGGCGCGCAGCATGCCGGCGGTGACGCAGGTTTCCAGCCCGAGTTCGCGTACCGCCCCGACCATCTCGATCACCGCATCCAGATCCTTGTCGCGCGGACTGCGCCAGGCCGCGCCCATGCAGAAGCGCGTCGCCCCGGCAGCCTTCGCCTGTGCCGCGCGCTCGCGCACCACATCCAGCGGCAGCAAGCGTTCGACATCGAGGCCGGTCTTGAAATGCGCGCTCTGCGGGCAATAGGCGCAATCCTCCGGGCAGGCGCCGGTCTTGATCGACAGCAGCGTCGATATCTGTACCTCGCGCGAGTCGAAGTGATTCCGATGCACGCTGCCGGCGCGGTAGACCAGATCGAGCAGCGGCAAGTCGAACAGCGCCGCCAGCTCGTCGCGCGTCCAGTCGTGGCGGATCTGGTCCATGAGGATTTCCGGTGGCGGACAATGGGGCGCGATTCGACGGGATGGGCGGCGGGGAGTCAACAGGGGTGTTGGCGCTTTCGGCAAGAGTGGGGAAGAGCGTCCAGACAAGTCTGGACCCACCGGAAGCGGGGAAAGCGTCCAGACAAGTCTGGACCTACCGGAAGCAGGGAAAGCGTCAAGACAAGTCTGGACCTACCAAAGCGATGTGGGCTCCGGAACGCGGCTCCTGGTGGGTCCAGACTTGTCTGGACGCTTTCCCTGCAGCTGGCACTAACTGGACCAATGTCGATTCGATCCGCTTTCCCTGCAGATGGCACTAGACTGATCCGATGTCGATTTGTTCCGCCATCGCACGCTTGGTCAGGGGCGGCAGCGAACTGCTGCTGGCACCGTCTTGTGTGCTGTGTGGCGTGGAAGCGGCTGACGCGCGGCTTTGCGCCGATTGCGCTGTGTTGCTGGAGCGCAACGAGTCGGCTTGCGCACGCTGCGCCGAACCCTTGCCGCTGCCGACGCCGCTGTGCGGCAAATGCCTGCAGCAGCCGCCGGCCTTCGACGCAGCGTGGGCAGGATATCTCTACCGCGCGCCGTTCGATCACCTGGTACAGCGGCTGAAGTTCAACAATGCACTGGCGGTGGGACGGGCGCTGCTGCCGGACTGGAGCGCGGCGCTGCGCGAGCACCTGTCGACGCGCGCCGAAGCACCGCCGCAGGCGCTGATCCCGATTCCCTTGCATCAGGCGCGACTGCGTCAGCGCGGCTACAACCAGGCCCAGGAACTGGCGCGCGGTCTCGGCCGTGAATTCGAGTTGCCGGTGTCGTCAACGGCCCTGTCGCGCACACGCGCGACCGCGCCGATGCCGGGGATGGATCTCAAGTCCCGACGGCGCAATGTGCGCGGCGCGTTCGCGGTCGGCGCGGCATCCCTGCCGTCGCGCGTCGCGCTGGTTGACGACGTGATGACCAGCGGTGCGACCCTGAACGAGGCGGCGAAGACGCTCAAGCGCACGGGCGTCGAATGGGTCGAAGTCTGGGTGCTGTCGCGCAAGCCGTGACGTTGGCTTGCCGGGATCGCAGGTCACGTTGTTTGCGCAGCGGACAATGTGGCTGCCGTGTCACGTAGCCTGCTGCGCAGGCAACGTGACCTACTGCTGCGCGGGGATTGAGTGATCGCCAGTGGGTCACGTTGGCACTAAAGGGCCTGGGTGACGCTGTTGCAGCCCGCGGTTTCGGGACGCGAGCTGGCATTGGTGCGGACATCGTCACGTAGCCTGCTGCGCAGGCAACGTGACCTACCGCCGCTGTCGCAAAAGGGCCGCCAGAACGGCGGCCCTTGAGACCCCGAACCGGTGCGCGCAGGTTACTGCGCCGCCGGCTTGACGAACTTCAACGTCATCCGGTCGGACTCGCCGATCGCCGCGTACTTGATCTGGTCGGTCTCCGGCACGTCCTTCATGTTCAGGCTCGGCGGCAGCGTCCACACGCCATTCGGGTGATCCTTGGTGTCGGCCGGGTTGGCGTTGATCTCGCTCTGCTCGGCCAGCGTGAAACCGGCCTTGGTCGCCATCTCGATGACCAGAGCTTCCGGGAAATAACCGGTCTTGGCGAGTTCCTTGATGTCGCGCGTGTCGTCGGCCTTGGCGCGATGTTCGACCACGCCGAGCACGCCGCCGGGCTTGAGCACCTTGAAGAAGCCTTCGAACATGCCTTGCGCGGCGTCCTGGCCGACCCAGTTGTGCACGTTGCGGAAGGTCACGACAAGGTCAGCCGAGCCATCGGCACCGAAGCTGGGCGTCGCCATGTTGAACTCGACCAGTTGGGCTTCGCCATACAGTTCCGGGTTGGCGGCAAGCTTGTCGCGCAGCGCCTGGTTGCCCTTGGTGTAATAGGCCTTGGCGCCTTCGGAGGCCGCGCTTGCCGGATCGATGATGGCGCCAATGAAGGTACCGTCGCCCTTCAGCGTCGGCGCCAGGATCTCGGTGTACCAGCCGCCGCCCGGGGTGATCTCGATGACCGTCTGGCCCGCTGCCAAGCCGAAGAAACCAAGAGTTTCCTTCGGGTGACGAAACACATCGCGCCCTTTGTTGGCCTCGCTGCGATGCTCGCCGGCAATGACCGCATCGAGCTTGGCGGCAAACGCTTCAGCTGGCGTCGGCGCCGGTGCCGGCGCGGGTTCGGCAACCGGTGCCGGGCTCGGCTCGGCAGTCTGCTTCGGTGCTTCGGTCGGCTGGCACGCAGCCAGTGTCAGCATCAGGGTAGAGACGAGCACGGTCTTGCGCATGGGAGCTTCCTGCAGCAGTAGGGGTAGCGCGTTCTAGCACAGCTTGCGTCGCGACGGGCTGAAGTGGACCACATGCGCGGAGTTTGCCCGGTCAGTGTGCTGCAGGACATTGATGCCGGATGGCCGATCTGCTCGAACCAGCCGGCGTCCGGCCGTTGCGCGCGCCCTTCCGACAGGCGGCGGAAATCGCTGCGCCCTTCTCCTCACAAACTCTCTACAATCCGCGCCGTTATCGAAACGGTCGGGGTAGGGGAAATGAATCGGATGTTTCTGCAAGCGCTGCTGCTTGCACTCGGTTGTGGTTGCTTGAGCAGTGCCTTCGCGGCGCCCACTGATCTGACGACGCGCACGCGTGGCGCCACGCCGGCGCCAGAGGCCTACGCGCAGGCGCAGGATCCCCGATTGCTGGTGCTCGCCGCGGGCATCTTCGATCCGACCGTTGAGCGTCTGCAGCATCCGATGGCGTCGATCCGCGCGCCGGGCGTCGGCCGATATGCCATCGTGCAGTTCGCCACCGATGCAGCGGTGGACGCTGCCTGGTTGTCGGCGCAGGGTGCGCGCATCGTCGGCTATGTGCCGAACAATGCCTATCTGATCGAAGCCGGTGCCGAGACGCGTGCGCTGCTGGCTGCCGACGCGCGCATTCGCCATGTCGGTGCGTGGCGCGAGGACTACAAGATCGCCGATGGCATCGACGCTGGCGATGGCGAACAGGTGTCGCTCAGCATTGTTTTGTTCCGCGGCGAGAAGCCCGATTCGCTGCTGTCGACGGTGGCGGCGGTGACCGGCGATGCGTTGCCGAGCGTGCTCGATCAGGGGGCGTTCCCGACCTTGCGCATCGCCCTGCCGCGTGCACGTCTGACCAGCGCGGTGGCGGCGCTGGCGGCGCTCGACGAAGTGCAGTGGATCGAACGCTTCGAGTATCCGAGGCTGCACAATGCCAATGCCGTGTGGCCGATCCAGGCCAACCAGGCAGCCGGCGCCAATCCGATCGACAATGCGCCGATCTGGGCGCAGGACATCATCGGCAGCGGCCAGATCGTCGCCGTGGCCGACTCGGGGCTGGATCGCAACGAGGGCTGGTTCAACCGTTACGACAACGGCGGCGGTCTCAACAACGAAATCACCGACGCCTCCAGCCCGACGCCGCCGGCGATCGGGCCGGTGTTCGCCAATCGCAAGGTCTACGGCTATTTCGTGCAGCCCGGTGCCACCGCCTACGACAACAACGCGACCTGCCCGGGCGGGGCGTCGACCAGCTTCCACGGCACGCATACCACCGGCACCGTCGCCGGCGATTCCGGCACCGCATCCACGCCGACCACACCCAACTACAACACCGGCGACGGCATGGCGCCGAACGCGCAGATCCTGTTCCAGGACCTCGGCAACGACATCAATGGCTGCCTTTCCGGCGTCGGCGGCCTGCCGATGTGGCAGCAGGCGCGTGCCGCCGGTGCCTATATTTCCAGCAACAGCTATGGCTCGAACTTCAGCGGCGCCTATACCTCAAGCGATGCCGATGTCGACCAGGCGCTGTGGCTCAACGACGACATGCTGATCGCTTTCTCCGCGGGCAATGACGGCGCCGGCGCCAGCACCATCGGCCACCCCGCGCATTCCAAGCATGCGCTGACCGTGGGCGCGCTGGGTTCCGGCAACTCGACCACCGTCGCCAGCTTCAGTTCGCGTGGCCCGACCAGCGACGGTCGGCGCAAGCCGGACATCATGGCGCCAGGGACGCTGGTCTCCGCGCGCGGCAATACCGAGAACAGCAACCCGCCGGCCAACCCGGACCAGGCGACCACCAGCACCTTGTCCGGTACCTCGATGTCGACGCCGGCGGTGGCCGGTGGCGCTGCCCTGCTGCGCCAGTACTTCACCGACGGCTTCTACCCGACCGGGGTCAAGACCGCAGCCAACGCGCGCAAGCCGCTCGGTGCCGAAATGAAGGCGCTGCTGACCAACGGCACCGCGTTCATCAACACCACACCAGGCAATGCCTATGGCTGGGGCCGCATCTGGCTCGACAACAACCTGTATTTCCAGGGAGCGGCGGGCGAAAACCGCGATCTGCGGACCTTTGCGCGGCAGCAGGCGACCGGTCTCAGCACCGGCGAGCAGCACGAATATCAGGTGCAGGTCGACGCCGGTCAGGAGTTCCGCGCCACCTTGGCCTGGTATGACCCACCGGGTTCACCCGGCGCTGCTGGCACCGCACTGGTCAACAATCTCGACCTCGAAGTGGTGCAGGGCGCCAACACCTACCGCGGCAATGTCATCACCGGCACCGGCGCCGCCGCCAATTCGACCACCGGCGGCAGCGCCGACACGCTGAACCCGCTGGAGCAGGTGCGCCTGACCGCGCCGACCGCCGGGGTCTACACCATCCGCGTCAAAGGCACCGCGGTTCCCGGCGATGGCCAGCCCTACTCCAACCGTCAGGGTTATGGCCTGGCGGTGTCGACCGCGCAGTGCGCCACGGCGGTGACCGCCGCACCGGGCGCAATCAATGCCGTCAACGCCGGTGGCGCCGTGGATGTCAGCGCTTCGCTCGCGGCCGGCGCTACCGGTTATCAGTTGTACCGCGCCACCGGAACTTGCGCCGGTGCGCCTGCCAGCGACTTCCAACTGGTCGGCCATGGCGTCAGCAATACCTTGACCGATGCGCTGACCCAGGGCGGCTACACCTACGCCTACAAGATGCGCGGCGTCGATGCCTGCGGCGAGGGTCCGATCAGCGCGTGCGCGGAAGTGACGTCGAATGCGGTCTGTACGCTGTTTCCGAGTTTCGACCAGGCCTCGGTCACCGCCTCGCGGGTGACGCCGACCGGCTGCGATGTACGCGTGCAGTGGGCCGCCGCCAGCAGCAACTGCCCGGCCACCAGCGGCATGCGTTACAACGTCTATCGCTCCACCGACCCGCTGTTCACGCCGGCCGCGGGCAACCGTCTGGCTACCGCAGTGAGCGGCACCGAGTTCATCGACAGCACGGCGATGTCGCTGACCACCTATTACTATGTGGTGCGCGCCGAGGACAACACCAGCGGCAATCCGGGCCCCTCAGGCGGCAACGAGTCGCTCGGCAGCCTGCGCCTGAAATACACGCCGTCGGCACTGGCGCAGGTACCCGGCACTTTCAGCGATGGTGCCGATTCGCCGTCCTTCCTCGAACTTGTCGCGCCATGGTCGATCAGCAACAACTTTGCGTCGGCCGGAACCTTCAGCTATCGCAATGCGCCGGATGGCGCGACCAACTACTCGGCCGACACCTGCGCCGCGTTGACCTCGCCGGTGTTCAACCTGCCGGCCGGCAGCTCGGTGTTGACCTTCAAGGCGCGATACAACATCGAGCAGAACTGGGATGGTGTGGTGCTGGAGGCGGCCGTTGACGGCGGCGCGTTTGCGCCGGTGACACCGGATGGCGGTTATCCGTCGAACTTCTCGCAGACCGGCAACCCGCCGATCAACGCCTGCGGTTACCCGGCATCGCAAGGCGCCTTCTCCGGCAGCACCGGCGGCAACTTCCAGACCTTCACCCGCACCTTCACCGGCGCGGCGACGCGCACGGTGCAACTGCGCTGGCGCTTCTCGTCCGATCCGGGCGCCGAGGAGCCCGGTTTCTATCTCGACGAAGTGCAGTTCACCAATGCCAGCACGCCGGGCATGTGCCTGGATGCCGACAGCGTGTTCCGCAACGGCTTCGAATAGCCCTGCGGCACCCATGGCGCAAGCTCACCAGGACACATTGCTCACCGGGCGATGTGTCCTGCGCCATGCGTGAGCGACCTCGGGTCGCGAGTCTTGCTTCTGGATTCTGTGGGTCCAGACTTGTCTGGATGCTTCCCGGTTCAGGCGGAGCGAAAGCGTCCAGACAAGTCTGGACCCACAAAGGCAACGGCATGGGCTGCGGCACCCATGGCGCAAGCTCACCAGGACACATTGCTCAACGGGCGATGTGTCCTGCGCCATGCGTGAGCGACCTCGGGTCGCGAGTTTTGCTCCTGGATTCTGTGGGTCCAGACTTGTCTGGATGCTTCCCGGTTCAGGCGGAGCGAAAGCGTCCAGACAAGTCTGGACCCACAAAGGCAACGGCATGGGCTGCGGCACCCATGGCGCAAGCTCACCAGGACACATTGCTCA
>CALEZI010000159.1 GCA_937928755.1 uncultured Rhodanobacteraceae bacterium
GCAAGGCGAGCGGTCAGCGCGCGATGCCTTGGTTCGGGGTTGCTGCCGGGGCAACGTGGATGGGTCGCCGGCGCAGATCGTCAACACGGCGGCAGTCGCGCTGGCACGGGGACTGCGGCCATGGGGAGATTCCACGGCGGCACGGCACTTTGCGCGGGTGGATTGCGGCCCATTTGCATCGTTATGATCGGAGCCACCTGGGGCCGGGCGGGTCCTGAGGGCATGCGGTCGGGAGGGAATATGCGTAACGCTTCGTTTGCGTGGTTGATCCTGATGCTGGCGATGCTGATGGCTTCGCCGTTGGCTGCGCAGTCGGTGACTTGCGAGAGTCGCGAAGGCGGTTATCGTGAGTGTTACACCGGGTTCCGCGGCCAGCCTGTGCTGGCGCGTCAGTTGTCCAACTCGAGCTGCGTCGAGGGCCGGAGCTGGGGACACCGCCCGGGTGCGGTGTGGGTCAGCAAAGGCTGCCGCGGCGTGTTCGAGGAGTACCGCGGCGGGGGCGGTCATGCTGGCGGCGGCCGGGGCATCGTCTGTGAAAGCAGGGATGATCGCTACCGCGAGTGCGCAACCGGATTCGGTGGCCCGGTTCAACTCGTCGAACAGTTTTCGAACACGCCGTGCGTCGAAGGCCGCAGTTGGGGCCGCAATCGCGGCGTGATCTGGGTTGATCGGGGCTGCCGTGGGCGCTTTGCACCCTATTACGGCGGCGGTGGCGGCTACGACGGCGGCGGATATTGGCAGCAGCAGGGCAACTACACCATCCAGTGCGAGAGCAAGGACAATCGCTATCGCACCTGCTCCTGGGACTGGAATTCGGGTACGCCGTACCTGCTCGACCAGCTTTCCAACAATCCCTGCGTACGTGGCCGCAGTTGGGGATACGACGCGCGCCAGCGGGTGCTCTGGGTGGATCAGGGTTGCCGGGCCGTGTTCGGGTCGCGCTGAGGCCTTGTCCCGGGGGGCGAGGGCAGGTGCGGCGTGGGCCCAGTCTTGCCTGGGCTCTTGTAGGTCCAGACTTGTCTGGGCTCTTGTAGGTCCAGACTTGTCTGGACGCTTTGATCCTGCCTTCGAGCCTCAGTCAGGAACATCAGCCAGAGCGTCCAGACAAGTCTGGACCCACAGGAGCAGGAAGCCGGTTCTCGCTTTCATGCCGCTCGCGCGTGCGCTCTGAGCCGCTGGAAATACCCATCCTCCAGATCTGGCTCGATCTGATCGAATCCGAAACATTCAGTGCGACCCAGGCGCCAGATCGGGTAGGACACGCAGAAGATGTTCGACATCGATCAGGTAGATTTCGGTCGTGTTCATCGAGGCCTGGTCGGTGCGCGCGAGTTGCGCTCGACTGCGGCCGCCGGAGTCACGCGCGCTGGTGCGCGTCGGTGCCATCATCCGGTGTCATCGCCCGCCACAGAATCTGGAACAGTTCGTCGAATTGAGCCGTTAGCGGGCGCTGCTCGGCGCGCACGATGTGCATCAGGCCGATGCGCCCGAGAATGCCCATGAAAACGTCGAGCAGTACCTTGCTGGACACACGGTTGTTGAGCACGCCGCGCCGCTGTCCGTCCTTGAGCACGCCGAGGAAAGCGCCCATCAGTTCCGGACTTTCGTAGATGCGGATGTTGCGGTGCCGCGATGCCGGCACTGCGGTGACCAGCAGCAGCATTACCGCCGGATGCTTGTCGATGTAGTCGAGGAAAACCCAGCAGGTCTTGCGCAGCCGCTCGCGCGCGTCGTCGATGCCCTGCAGGTGGTCGATCATGCGCTCGGCGAGGCGCACCAGCATGATGTCGAGCATCGCGTACAGCAGCACCTCCTTGCTGCCGAAGTACTTGTAGATGGTCTGCAGCGACACATTGGCCGCCCGCGCCACTTCCTGCAGGCTGACCTCGTGGAAGTCGCGCGTCGAGAACAATGCCAGCACCGCCTTTTCGATGCGCTCCAGCGTGTCCGGCCGCATCTGGCGCAGCAACTCGCGGCGATCGTCGATGGCGGGGTCGCGGTCGCTGGTGCTCGGGGCGTTCATCGGTGGGTTCGTGCGCTTACCGTTGGGGATACCGAGATTACCATTTGCTCCGGTCATGAGCCGAAAGGGTCGATGGAGCTTGTCACTGAACCCTTTTGAAGCACAACATCCCCTCGTGTTGGGCATCAGCGCTACGGTAATTCAAGTTACCGTAACTCGCAGATGGGCCGACCCATGCAACCGACTGGGGAATGGCTTTGCCGATTCAGAACTTTCCAGCTGCCTGGATGAGCGACGAACACCGCATGCTGCAGGACAGCGCTGCGCGCTTCTTCAGGGAGCAATGGGTGCCGCGCGATGCCGAGTGGCGTGAGGCCGGTTTGATGGACCGCGAGGCCTGGCGCGAGGCCGGCAGGAACGGCTTCCTGTGTGCATCCGTGCCCGAAGTCTATGGTGGCGGCGGCGGCGACTTCGGCCACGAGGCTGTGCTGATCCTGGCGCAGGGCGAGGCCGGGCTCGCCGGATTTGGCGGGTCGGTGCACTCGGGCATCGTCGCGCAGTACATCCTCGACTATGGCACCGAGGCGCAGAAGCAGCGCTGGTTGCCGCGCATGGCCAGCGGTGATCTGGTCGGCGCCCTTGCGATGACCGAGCCAGGTACCGGCTCGGATCTGCAGGGCTTGCGCACGCTGGCGATCCGCGATGGCGACGGTTATCGCATCAACGGCAGCAAGATCTTCATCACCAACGGGCAGTTGTGCGGGCTGGTGATCGTCGCCTGCAAAACCGACAAGGCGCAGGGCGCGCAGGGCATCTCGCTGCTGGTGGTCGAGACCGATGGCGCGCAGGGCTTCCGCCGCGGGCGCAACCTCGACAAGCTGGGCATGGATTCGCAGGATACGTCCGAGCTGTTTTTCGACGATGTGATGGTGCCGGCCGACCACTTGCTCGGCGGTATCGAAGGCCAGGGCTTCGCGCAGATGATGCAGGCGCTGCCGCAGGAGCGGTTGATCGTCGCCCTGGTCGGCATCGCGTCGATGGCCGCCGCCATGCGCGAGACGCTCGCCTATACCAGGGAGCGCAAGGCCTTCGGCCAGCCCTTGTTCGGCTTCCAGAACACGCGCTTCAAGCTGGCCGAATGCCAGGCCAACTGGATGGCGTCGCAGGCGCTGGTGGACGCCGGCATCGTCGCTCACCTGAAGGGCGAACTTGGCATCGACCGCGCCGCGCTGATCAAGTGTTTCGTCACCGAGCAACAATTCAAGCTGGCCGACGAATGCCTGCAATTGTTCGGCGGCTACGGCTACATGAAGGAATACCTGATCGCGCGCCTGTGGGCCGACGCTCGTGTGCAGCGCATCTACGGCGGCACCAACGAGATCATGAAGGAGCTGGCGGCGCGGTTTTTGTGACCGTGGGCGATTCCTTGCCGACCATGCTGGCGCGCCCGCTGGTGCAAATGAACCAGAGGCGATCCCAAAAGACTGATTCTTGTCCGCAAAGGACGCAAAGGAAAGCAAAGCCGATAGGTTAGTGGTGCCGGGACAACCGGGTTTACCGCCGGGCAACTCGTGTCTTGGCTCTCTTTGCGTCCTTTGCGTCCTTTGCGGACAAATGTCTTCTTCAACCTACGCGATCTGCACCGATTTCTTGAAGGACTCTCGATGACCGATGCCTACATCTACGACGCCGTGCGCACGCCGCGCGGCAAGGGCAAGAAGGACGGCAGCCTGCACCAGGCGACGCCGGTGTGGTTGCTGCGTACGCTGCTGCTGGCATTGCGCGCGCGCAATGACCTCGACACGGCGCTGGTCGACGACGTGATCCTCGGCTGCGTGACGCCGGTGGGCGAGCAGGGCGCGGACATCGCGCGCACGGCGGTGCTCGATGCGGGTTGGGACGAGCGCGTGGCCGGCGTCACGCTGTCGCGCTTCTGCGCCTCGGGCCTCGAAGCGGTGAACATGGCGACGGCCAAGATCGCCTCGGGCATGGAGGACATGGTCGTCGCCGGGGGCGTCGAGTCGATGAGCCGCTGGCAGATGGGCAGCGACGGCGGCGCCTGGGTCATGGACCCGCGCATCAACAGCGCACTCGGCTTCGTGCCACAGGGCATCAGTGCCGACCTGATCGCGACGCTGGAGCGCTTCGATCGCGAGCAGCTCGATGCATACGCCGCCGAGTCGCACCGGCGTGCGGCGCAGGCGCAGGCCAAAGGGCACTTCGACCGGTCAATCATCGCCGTGACCGACCTCAACGGCCTGACCCTGCTCGATCGCGACGAGACCATCCGCCCGGGCACCTCGGTCGAGTCATTGGCCAAGCTGGCGCCGTCTTTCGAGATGATGGGCTCCATGGGCTTCGATGCCACGGCACTGGCCAAGTACACGACCGTCGAGAAGATTCACCATGTGCATCACGCCGGCAACTCCTCAGGGATCGTCGACGGCGCCGCGCTGTTGCTGCTGGGTAGCAAGGAAGCCGGCATCCGCGCCGGCCTGAAGCCGCGTGCGCGGGTGCGCATGGCCGCGGTGATCGGTTCGGAGCCCACGATCATGCTGACCGGGCCGACGCCGGCCTGCCGCAAGGCGCTGGGCAAGCTCGGTTTGACGCCGGCCGACATCGACCTGTGGGAAATCAACGAGGCTTTCGCTACGGTGCCGATGAAGACCGCGCGCGATCTCGGTGTGCCGCTCGACCGCGTCAATGTCAACGGCGGCGCCATCGCCATGGGGCATCCGCTTGGCGCCACCGGCGCGGTGATTCTCGGCACGCTGCTCGACGAACTGGAGCGCAGCGACCAGACCACCGGCATGGCGACCCTGTGCGTCGGCGCCGGCATGGGCATCGCCACCGTCATCGAACGTGTCTGAAGGCAATACCATGAATCACGAATCTGCAGTCCATTGCGACATCGATGACGCTGGCATCGCCCTGGTCGTACTCGACCAGTCGGGTCGCGGGATGAACGTGCTCAATCCGGCGCTGGTCGAACCCTTTGCCGCGATCATCGAGCGCTTCGCCGCGGACCCGTCGGTCAAGGGACTGATCATCACTTCCGGCAAGACCACCTTTCTGGTCGGCGCCGACATCGACCAGCTCAGCGCCATCACCAGCGCGGCCGAGGCCTTCGAACTCGCCGAGACGGTTAAACGCGTGTTCCGGCGCATGGAAAGTTGCGGCAAACCGGTGGTTGCCGCGCTCAACGGCACGGCGCTCGGCGGCGGACTGGAGCTGGCGCTGGCCTGCCACGCGCGTTTCGCGCTCGATGATGCCGCGCTCAAGCTCGGCCTGCCCGAGGTCAAGCTCGGTCTGTTGCCGGGTGGCGGCGGCACGCAACGGCTGCTGCGCAGCTTGGGCATGCAGAAGAGCTTCGAACTGATCACGCAGGGCAGCGAGTTGCGCGCCGCCGAAGCAAAGGCGCTTGGTCTGGTCGATGGACTCGCGACGACGCGCGAGGACCTGATCGAAATGGCGCGCGCCTGGTGCCTGACGAATCCGAAAGCGTCGCAACCCTGGGACGCCAAGGGCTTCAAGATTCCCGGCGGCGACAGCAAGCATCCCGGCGTGGTGCAGTTGCTGGCGATCGCGCCGTCGATCGCCAACGGCAAGTCGCACGGCAACTATCCGGCGATCACCCACATCATGTCCTGTCTGTTCGAAGGCGGCCTGCTCGATTTCGATGTGGCCTGCCAGGTGGAGTCGCGTTACTTCGCTGCCTGCGTCGCATCGCAAGCATCGAAGAACATGATCGGCACGCTGTGGTACCAGTTGAATGCGATCAAGAAGGGCCGCTCGCGATCGGGTGGCGTGGCGAGCAGCAAGGTGCGCAAACTCGGCATTCTCGGCGCCGGCATGATGGGTGCGGGCATCGCTTTCGTTTCGAGCAAAGTGGGCATCGACGTGGTTCTGCTCGATACCAGCTTGGAAAACGCTGAGCGTGGCAAGGCGTATTCGTTGGGTCTGCTCGACAAGGCCGTTTCGCGCGGCCACAGCAAAGCCGAAAAACGCGATGCGCAGCTCGCGCGCATCCGCACGACGACCGACTACGGCGATCTGGCCGAGTGCGACCTGGTCATCGAAGCGGTGTTCGAGGACCGCGAAATCAAGGCGCGCTGCACCCAGGCGACAGAAGCAGTGATCGGCGCCGACGCGCTGTTCGCATCGAACACCTCGACGCTGCCGATCAGCGGACTTGCGCAGGCCAGCGCGCGGCCGGCCAATTTCATCGGCCTGCATTTTTTCTCGCCGGTCGACAAGATGCCGCTGGTTGAGATCATCGTCGGCGAGCGCACCTCCGAGCAGACACTGGCGCGCGCGTTCGACTACGTGCTGCAGATCGGCAAGACACCGATCGTGGTCAACGACAGCCGCGGTTTCTACACCTCGCGCGTGTTCGCCACCTACGTCATGGAGGGCCTGGCGATGCTCGCCGAGGGCGTGCATCCGCGCTCCATCGAAGTTGCCGGGCTCAAGGCCGGCATGCCGATGCCGCCGCTGGCGCTGCAGGACGAGGTCTCGCTGGGTCTGTCGCTGCACATCATCGAACAGACGCGCAAGGACCTGGCCGCCGAGGGCAAGCCACTGGTCGAGCATCCGGGTGTGGCGGTGTTGCGGGTGGTCGGCGTCGAGCACGGACGCCGGGGCAAGAAGGCCGGTCAGGGCTTCTACGACTACGCCGGTAAGGACAAGTCGCTGTGGCCGTTACTGATCGAACTGTTTCCGCCGGCCGCCGAACAACCGCAGCAACAGGAACTGATCGATCGATTCCTGTATGTGCAGGCCAATGAAACCGCGCGCTGTTTCGAGGAAAACGTGGTGCGTTCGGTGGCCGACGCCAATATCGGCTCGATCTTCGGCTGGGGTTTTGCGCCGTTCCACGGCGGCACCCTGCAGTTCATCAACGCGCTCGGCGCCGCGCGTTTTGTCGAGCGCGCGCTTGAACTTGCGGCACGTTACGGCGAGCGCTTTGCACCGGCAGAGATCGTCGTGCGCCAAGCCGCGGAGCGTGGGCGCTTCGAGGATGGCGCATGAACCGCGACGCAGGTCACGTTGGCCGCGAATGCGGCCTACGTGACATCAGGCTCGCGAAGGTAGGTCACTTTGGCCGCGAACGCGGCCTACGTGACAACAGCTTCTGTCACGTAGCCCGCTGCGCGGGCAACATGACCTACGATCGAAGGCAACCCGACCTAAGATGGAAGCGAGCGCGATGCCCATGACGCAGGGTCCTGACATGCTGTCGGGCCTGCTCGCCGGCCTGCGCATCATCGACCTCAGCCGCAATCTGCCGGGTCCTTTCTGCACGCGACTGCTGGCGGATCTCGGCGCCACGGTGATCAAGGTGGAACCACCGGAGGGTGATCCGACACGCCCGTTGGCACCGCTGTTCGATGCCCTCAATCATGGCAAGGACGGTCGCCGCATCGACTTTCGCGAAACCGCCGACATCGAAAAGCTGCGCGGCTGGCTGGCAGATGCCGACGTCATGCTCGACAGCTTTCGGTCCGGTGTCCTGACCTCGCTGGGCCTGGATTTCGAGACCCTCAGCGAGATCAACCCGAAGCTGGTGATGGTCTCGATCACCGGTTACGGCCAGCACGGACCCTGGGCC
This sequence comes from uncultured Rhodanobacteraceae bacterium, assembly GCA_937928755.1. Classification (GTDB taxonomy): domain Bacteria; phylum Pseudomonadota; class Gammaproteobacteria; order Xanthomonadales; family SZUA-5; genus JADKFD01. The sequence goes on from CALEZI010000159.1 coordinate 7,575, forward strand.
GGGCGTGGTGGCCACGATCTCAACTTTCTCGCCATCTCCGGCGCACTCGACCAGATGCGCGCACCCGGCGGTGAACTGGCGATGTCGAACGTGCCGTGGGGCGATATGGCCGGTGGCAGTTCGCTGGCGTGCATCGCCATCCTGGCCGCATTGTTTGAATGTCAGCGCAGCGGTCGCGGGCGCCATATCGACATCAGCATGGCGCACGGCGCGCATGCCCACCTGATCCTGCCGATCGCCACCGCCAGCCTGTTTGCCCCGATCCTCGGCCGCAATCCAGGCGCTGGCGAGGACCTGCTCAACGGCGGCCTGCCTTGTTACAACCTTTACGCGACCGCCGATGGCCGTCACCTCGCAGTGGCGGCGCTGGAGTTCAAATTCTGGGCCGCGGCCTGCGCGGTGTTCGATCGCCCCGACTGGGTCTTGCGTCATTGGCAACGCGGCCTTTTGCCGGGTTCGGCGGAAAACGCCGCATTGCGCGATGAAGTTGCCGCGTTGGTACTCACCCGCACTTTGGCCGACTGGAGCGAGCGCTTCGAGCGCGCCGATGCCTGCGTCACGCCAGTGCTGTCAGTGGCGGAAGCGCGCGCACATGCGCTGTTTGCGCCGGGCTTTCGGATGCAGCCGTGGTCAGCCGTTGCCGGGGGCGACCCATCGTGACGTGAAGCGCTGCCGCCGAAGTCGCAGGATCGGTGCGAGGAATGGCTCGCCAACCAGACTGTATCGCCAACCCCACGGCAAGTCTGGTGAATCAAAGTGACTCTGATACGTATCCCCGGTATTTCTGAGTTGGCGCAGGCCCAGTTGGCGCAGCATCTGCAACTGGAGCCCACTGCACAGCTTGGCGATGATGTAGGCCCGGTGTTGTTGCGCTGGGACAGCGAGCGCAAGGTGAGTGCTGAGCACGGCAAACTCAAGCGCGCGCTGAGTGCATCGGCAGGAACGTCGATCGAGTTGTTGAACAGCGCCTCGGACGTCGATGCAGCAGGCGTCTTTGGCGTCGCCCGGAAGGGCGCCGAACCGGGGATCTCCGCGCTGCCACGACTGGTGCCGGGCGGCGAGTATGGCTGGCTCAAGTACCGCTTCGGCGCAGGCCTGCGCGCGCAGGCCGCCGTCGATCTCGGGCTCGGCACGCTGGAACTCGGCGCCGGCCGCAGCATCGAATACGCGATGTATCGGCGCCATCGGTTGGCGCAACCGATCGCCGCGACGATCCTCGGCGATCTGCGCGACCTGCCGAGCGCTCTGGATGCCGACGACATCGTGCAGATGGGGCAGGGCGATGCGTTGACCCTGCAGGTTCCTGGTCGCCTCTCGCTCAAGTTCGAACTCGACGAGAGCCTGTTCGCATCGAGCAGCCTGCGCCGCATTTCCAGCGTGTTCGGCATCACCGGCGCGTTGTTCCTGCAGTTCAAGTCAGGTTTCACGTTCACGGCGGCGATTTCGGTTACCGACGATCTGCGCCTGTGCTTCGTTGGCCGTGGCGCCGGCATGACCCATGTTTCCGTGCGCAGGGCGGATCAAAGTTCGTTCACGGCCAAAGTCGGCGCGTCGGTATCGGTTGGCTTCTCCGCGGAGACGCAGGCTTATCTGCTCGAACGATTCACCGACGCAGTGTTCGGCACAGGGGTCGCGCAGATCGAATCCCTGCTGTCGCGCTTGTCCCCCGACCAGTTGCTGGCGGGCGAGCCCGAACTGCTGCGACAGTTGGCGGATCGCCTGGGCATCAGCGGCAGCCTGTCGGCACAACTGAGTGCCGTTGGCGAACGCCTGGCGGGTTGGCAGGCCAAACTCAGCGCAGCGCTGGTTGATCTGCTGAAAACCCGCGTCGAGCTGGGATTCAACTATGAGTACAGCCGCATCGCCAGTTCCGGGTCCCTGCTGGAAGCGGTGGTCGACGCGGCCACATTGCGCGAACTGCACCCGAGCCTGCTGAAATTCGATCTTGGGCCGGCATTGAACCTGGCCCTGCTCGATGAAGCAGATCCCGGCGCCGAACCGCGCCTGCAGGAGTTCGTCTACCTGCACGAACGCCGCGTCACCCGGATCGCCAGCCGCGGTTTCACCCTCGGCATCGGCAAATGGCTGCAGTTAAGCGGCAAATTCAGCGGTTCGCGCACCGTGGTCGAGCAGCACGATGTGCATGCCCGGCGCAAACTGGCCTGGATCAGCACGCGCGCCATATGCAGCGCACTCAACGACGCCAAGGCCGGCAGCACGCTGACCTTTCGCGCTGATACCGAGCAGTTCCTTTCCGCGCCACGCATGGGCGACATCAAGTTCGCGCTGGCCCTGGAGTCGATGCAACAACAACTGGAGCGCGACGACCTGCGCGCATTCCTCGACCTCGCAGCGCTCTGGGGCGCGCTGCCATCCTCGGAAATTGCCGTCCAGTTGAAACGGTTGTTGGCAGAAATCCCCAAAGGGGTTGAAGTCGACACGCTGGTTTCCCTGCGCGTATCCGATCGGCTGGTCCGCGCCACCGCGCGCTGGTTGCGGGCGCACGGCAACGCCGACATGGCGCCGCTGCTGGCGCGTTCGCTGCCGTACTGGCAACGCCACGAGGCCCGCAGTACCGCGGAAGTCCGCGAGCAGGTGTACACGCCGGTGTTTCAGCAGTTCCTGGTCAAGGAAGGCAGCCTGAACTTCAAGCCCGAGCGCCTGGTGCGCAATATGCTCGCCCAGCGATACCCGAGCCTCGCCCAGGCCGAAGCCAAGGTGAACGCCCCGTTACATCTGGCGTTCGCCGGCAACGCAACCCGGCCGGATGCCATCGGTCGCCGCGCCATCGGCATGCGCCTGGACACCCTGCGCAGCGCGTTTTCGCAACTGCTGCAGGCCCCGGAGCTTCCCGCCATGGAAATGAACCAGGTGCTCGACCTCATCTACGCGCAGCAGAAATCCGTCACCGAGCGCAGCTTCACCGTGCGTTTCTTCGGAGCGCTGCTGGCAGACGTTGCCAGATCCAGTGGTTACGCGGATGGCTTTGTGGCGTCGGCAACCGTGGCCTGGAAGTCAGCCGAAGGCGCCCCGCAGTCAGTGCTGCTGGGGTAATGCTCGGATCGGTCTCAAGGCGGCTTTGCAGGTCCTGCAACGCCGTCGAGTTGCGACAGCATGCGTTTGTTGGCGTAGTGCCGATAACTCTGCAGCGCCAGGTTGGCGACTTCATTCCAATCGCCATCATTGGTGAGATCCAACGCGATCCAGCCGTTGTGGCCCATGTAAGCGGGGATCTCAAAACGCGGATCGGCAACCAGCATCGATTGCATCTCGACACCGACCCAGAACGCGACCCGCAGGCGCTGTCCGTAGCCATATAGGTTGGCAAAGGTCTTCTTGCCCGCGCGCCAGACCGGCGTGCCGAAGGACAACTCCTCGCGGACCTCCGGCAAACCCAGGCACAGCTCGCGCAGCCTGGCCAACACGGATTGCGCGAGTGGCGTACTCAGCGGATCGAACTGCGCCGGATCGACCGTGCAGGTCGGGGCCACGATCGAGGGAGTGGGTCCCAGCGATCGCGCCAGAACCGGTGGCGCGACCAGCACATAAGCTGCGCGCACCCGCTCCGCGATTTCATCCCAACTGAGGCCACGATCGAGATGCACACCGAGCCAGCCGCGTGGGCCGACATAGGGAGGAATGAAGTAGTGCTCCGGATCATCGCCGACCGCTAGCTCCTGCGCACCGCGGGGTGCATTCAACCACAACGCGATACGCCCATCGCCATGCTGGTTGACCGCATACGTCGCATAAGTCTTGCCACGCACACGAAAATTCGGCGCGCCGTGCGACAGGTATTCCTCAGCTTCCGGAAGCCACAGGCAGACTTCGCGTACGGCCTCGTTGATGTCAGCGGCCATCAAGGTCTCCGTTGGTGGCGGTCGCTCGCTGTCGGTGCGCGTGGAGGAACGCCTCAGCCAAAGCGCACCGCGTAGATCGGCGGCAGCGAGGTGCTCAATGTCTGCCAGTTGTCGCCCTGGTCGTCGCTGAGCCACAACCCGCCGGTGGTCGAGCCGAAGGCCAGGCGATTCCCGCTGGCATCGATATCGAGGCCATGCCGATAGACCAGGTCGTATGCATGCTGCTGCGGCAGGCCGTTGCGCAGCACCGCGAAGCTGCGCCCGCCGTCGCGCGTGCGGGCGACCACCAGTTGCGCGTCGACCGGAACGCGCCGCTCGTCCTTGATCGCCGGCACCAGCCAGGCAGTGTTTGGGTCCAGCGGATGCACGGCAACGGCAAAGCCGAACTTCGACGGCGGCACATCGACCACCTCGGTCCATTCCCTGGCGCCATCGATGCTGCGGAACACCCCATTGTGGTGCTGCACCCACAGCGCGTCGGGCGCACCCGCGCATTGCACCATGCGATGTGGATCCTGGATGTCCGGATCGAAGCGGCCCTCGGGAGGCATGAACTCGGCATACATGCCGCGCGAAGTATTGGTCCAGTTGTCGCCGCCATCGCGTGTGGTCCATACGCCGCCGCAGGAAATGGCGATGCGCAGCACGCGCGCATCGCGCGGATCGACGCAGATCGAATGGATGCCGGGCGCGTCGTAGCCACCGCCGAACCAGCGACCGCGCTCGGGGCGATCCCACAGCGCGCGCACCAATTGCCAGGAGTCGCCGCGATCATCGGAGCGGAACAGGCCGCCGGGAATGGTGCCGGCCCAAAGGCGGCCCGGCGCATCGGTGCCGCCGGTCTCCAGCGACCACAGCAGATTCAGCGTCGCCGGCTGCGCAGGCTTGCCGTCGCCGGTCGCCACCGTATCGTCCGGGCCGTACGTCGGTACGGCGATTTCCTGCCAGGTGGCGCCGGCGTCGACCGAGCGCCTGAGCTTGACACCGAAATGGCCGAGATTGAGCGCCGCATACCAGGCACCGTCGCGCGGATCGACCAGCGCCAGCGTGACGTTGTCGCCGAGAAAATGCGGCTCGCCGATGGCCCAGCCGGCGCCGCGTTTGCGCACCGCAAACAGGCCCTTGCGCGTCGACACCAGAAGAAGATCAGACATCGGCGGTCACCCTCCCGACAGCGCCTGCATCACATGGAGTTCACGCCGCACCGCCAGGTCGAAAGCGGCCTTGTCGCGCAGCGCCACGCCATCGACAAACAGCGTCAGATGATGGCGGATTGCGCCCCGCTCATCGAGCACATAACCGCGCAGGTTCGGAAACCGCGCAAACACCTGGTCGAGCACGGTCGCCAGATCCGCCCCGTCAACCTCGACCACACGCTCGCCGACAGTCCCTCCCGCCGGGGCAATCCAGCGCGCGAGGGCAGGGGCAAGCACGACACGTGGCATGGTTTGGCATCACTGCGTGAGACCGCCATGTTAACCCCTGACAAGCGCGGCAGCATGGCCGCATCCCAGCCGCCCGCCTTGCGCGCCTTGACTGTGCCCGGCTTCCGTTCCTCCCGCGAGCGCCCGCAAACCGTCCGTGACCCTCGTTTATCACCACCTCCGCCACAGTCCGTACCCTCCCATCCGCGCCACAATGCCACCGAAATGAATCGCAACATTTGCCGCGACACTAGTGTGGTGTCCCAGAAGTACCTTAAATTATTTCCGCGTCTTTCGACCCGAATGCTGCGTTGCTCGTCGTCGCCATAGCCCTGCTATGACTCCTTCTCGCGCCTTGCCTCGGGACGAAATCCATCGGAAATTTCTTCAAGTTACTTTTGGGACACCACACTAGGGCGCCTCGAAGCCGTTCGCGAACAGCTGATCGAGCAAGGGCGGGGTACGGTGAAAACCGCCACGCAGCCTGTAGCTCGCGCTACTCATTGCGGCGCCCGCGTCGGGCTGACCGATGGTGCCGTAAAGGTTGAAGCTGGCACTGCTCGCCTGGCCGGCGCCGGCATCCGTGGACTGGCGCGGGATCTCGTAGTTCGCGCTTGAGGACTGGGCGAGTGAAACGGCCAGCGGCAGGATCGACGCCGACGCTGCGAGGATCAGCAGGATGGCGCGCGCGCGGTTGTGTCGACAAGCTTGGCCCCGCCGGAAAGCGCTTCGCGTCGGTTGAGCCGGTGATCCAGTGACTGCGTCCATGTTACGGCGCACCGTCACTGGCGATGCCGAGCTTCGCCTCGATCGCAGCCAGCCGTGCCTGCAGCGCAGCGTTTTCCTCGATCAGTCGCGCCTGGCCCTCGCGCAGCTGCGCGTTCTCCGCGCTCAGCTCCTGCATCGCGCGTACCGCCACCGCTTCGAAACCGCGCAGCGACAGCATCAAGTGACCGTCGTCATCCGCACTGACCCACTGCGGAAACACCTGCTGCACTTCCTGAGCCAGAAAACCGATGTGGGTGCCCTGGGGCCGGAAGGCCGCCTTACCGGCGTCGAGGTAGCGATAGGTCACCGGCCGCAGCGCATTGATGCGATCCAGCGCACCGCTGTAGTCCGCCACCTGTTCCTTCAGACGCGCATCGGACAGCGCGCTGATGGTTCCGGTGGAGGTTTGCAGTTGGCCTTCGCTGGACAGGCGCATGCGCATGGTCCCTCCCGCGCCGGGGTCATCCATGCCGCTGGAGTGCTCGCCGCCTTGGTACCAGGCAAAGCCGTCGATCGGATTGACGCGGAAATAGAGCCGCCCATTCTGCACGCCGATTCCGTAACCCGTGCCGAAAAGATTCAGCATCTGCCGGGTTTGCGAGCCGAAGCTCAAATTGTGGTTGGTCGCCAGCGCGACATCGCCGTTAAGCGCGACGCTTCCATTCAGCTCGACAGCCCCGTTTAGCGCGACAGCGCCGTTCACGGTCAGTGCCCTGCCTGCAGCTGGCGTATTGGTATTGATCGCCATGCCCCCCGCGGCGCGGACCAGAAACTGGTTCCCGCCGGTCGAGACGAAATCAGCATCCTGGCTGTCGGCCCAGACGAAGCTGCCCAGGTCGCCGTTGCCGCCGGGATAGCTCAATCCGCTGCATGAACCCGAGCCGGGATCAGTGGCTGGCCTGACCTTGGCCCGAAAGCCGCCGGCCCAGGCGTAGGCACCGCCGGCGCAATTGAGCCCGCCGCCACTGATCGTGCTGCGAAGTCCGCTGGCTACGTTGTTGCTGCCGCCGCCGACGGTGCTTTGGTTGCCGGCTGCAGTGTTCGAGATCCCACCGCCAACTGTACTCTCGTCGCCGCTGGCAGTGTTGAAGACGCCTCCGCCAACGCTGCTGCGAACCCCGCCGCTGGAGTTGATCAGACCGCCACCGACCGTGCTGTCGACGCCGACGGCGGAGTTCTGGGAGCCTCCACCGATGGTGCTGTTGATGCCGCTGGCAGAGTTGTTCCTGCCACCGCCGATGGCGCTGCTGCTGCCGCTGGCGGTGTTGTTTCCGCCACCGCTGACCGTGCTGCTGCTGCCGCTTGCGGTGCTGCCGCTGCCACCACCGACCGTGCTGTCGTTGCCGCTTGCGGCATTGCTCCTGCCACCGCCTGCGGTGCTGCCTTCGCCGCCCGCCCTGTTGAGGTAACCGCCTCCCACCGTGGCAAAGCCCGCGTCCGTCAACGATCCGGCATCGTTGCCTGCCCGGTTCGCGTAGCCACCGCCTACCGAGCCATAGTGGTCGGTCACGCGGTTTGGATCCTGAGCCGCATAAATCGGGTCACTTCCGCCCGCCGGTACACCGCCACCGCTGATCGTTGCGCCTCGCACGCCTGTCGTCACATTGTTTGCGCTGCTTCCTGCAATCCAGTTGGTGGTGATGGGTAAGCCGTTGAACAGATCGGCGCTGGGCTCGATGCGCAGGCTTTGCGCATTGTGTGTGCGCACCACGAAAGGCTGGGCGTCAACGGTACCCACGAAATGCGTCGCCGGGTTGGTACCGGTGTTTCCGCTCAAATCCCAACCCAGTGGACCCGGGTTGTCCGTGCCGCAGGCGACGGTTCCGTCCTGATTGACGATGCGCACGTACTGACCAGCAGGGCAACTCCCACTGACCCGGCGCTGTACCTCAGCTGCATTGATCTGCATAACGCCGATACCACCCGCGGCCACCGCAACGCTGCCGCTGCTGGTGATGGGGCCGCCGGTCAGTCCTGCACCGGTGGCAATGCTGGTGACCGTGCCGCCCGAGTTGGCATCGGTGCCGCAGGCGACGCTGCCATCCTGATTGATTGCGCGAACATACTGACCAACGACGCAGTTGTCGCTGACGCGGCGCTGTATCTGTGCCGCGTTGATGTCGGCAGTGCCGATCGCGCCATCGACGATGCTGGTCGTGGTCACCGAGTTGGCCAGCGCGGCTGCCGCGCCCAAGGCATACGGCGTTGCCGTAAGCTCCGTGCGCGGCGCAAGCGTCTCGTAACTGCCGACGCCCGCCGGTCGAATCGCGATCTCAAGCCACTGCCGTTCGCCCGCGAACTGCCCCGGCCCGAAGTCCAAGGCGACCGAGAACAGACCATCCGACACCGCGACGTTGCTTGCCGTGACGGTCACGCCAATCTGGGTGCCGTCGGACTGCGCGTTGTAGAGCCGGAACTGCATGTCGAAACTTGCAGTCGCCGCTCCCGAAGCGAGCCGCAGCTCGCCCTGGTAGGTGAACGCTGGGCTCAGCGCTTGGGCGCTGACGGGGAACGGGGCAACGGCAAGCAGCAGCGCGCACAGCGCTGCGAGGCTGGGCTGTGTGCGCCAAAGGCGAGAGCCAGCGGGCGCGGCAAGAGTGATCATGGCAGACTCCGGCAATGGCAGCGGGGCGAGGCGCCGCGACCTTGCTAACGCAGTGCGCGCGCGCTTCCCATAATCGCGAAAGCTGCGGTGGCCTGCCAGATGCCCCGCGAATCTGGCCTCAGTCAGCATCCCCCGCGACAAAATGTCAGAAGAATCTGACGTAGGCGGAACCCGCGCGCCGAAAACAACGACCTTGCCGCGGTCCACCCACGCGGATTCCGCCGCCCGGCCCGCGACACACCTACATCCGTCGTGCCGTGCGCGTATCGGTGGGATCCGCATGATGAAGCGTGTGCGGGTTCCACCCGGGAATCCGCCTTACGCGATCTCGCCTTCTCGATCGGCATGCGCCTGGTGCGAGAAATCTCGCCCTGGCCGGACATGGAAACCAGGCAAGCGCGTCGGTGCTGCCCAGAGAGTATGCGTCCGGCCAACTGGAGACCTCCATGTTTGCGATCGTTTCATCCTTGTCCGGGCTGCGCGCAGCCTCACCCGCCAAGCTTGCCGTCACGGAAGTCCTGCAGACGCTGGTTGCCGGAGACGAAGCACCGAACATCGATAGCGCCGCCGATCTCTTGATCCGGTGGACGGCCGACCAGTTATCCAGGCAGGGCGACAAGCCTCGCGGGCTTGTCATCGATCTGTTGGGGCGCGTCGTCGCCGGCCAGGTTCCGGTCGCGGTCGATCAGATTCTGTCGGCCGTCGGCTTTCAGAATCTGCTTGCCCAACTGGTGGACCTGCAGGACGAATGGCTGGGTGGCGACGAAGCACCGTTCCTTTTTCGCGTCAGCGATGGTTTGCCGGTACTGGTGCGCCTCAAGGACCTTGCTGGCACCACGCCTGTCCGATTCGCCTTTGCCGCTGACGCGGGCCAGACGCTTGGCTCCGCGGATGGACTCAAGCTGGCCATCAAGGCCGAGGCGAGCGCCACGATCGAGATTCAGGTGCCCACTTTGGACTCATTGACTGAGCGCTTCGGCCTTGACACCTTTGGGCCCGCGCGCGCAGCAGTCGCAATCATCGCAAAAGGCGAACTCGGCGCCGGAGCCGACTGGTCGTTGAGTCCCGCTGCGTTTTCCGCCAGCGCCAACTTTTCGCGCGGGCTGACGGCGGTTTACGATTTTCCGGCCGAGCATTCCAGCGTTCGCGCGCTCTCTGCAGTCGTCAACGGACTCCCCGATGGCCTCGATCCGGGTGCGATTCACAGGGCTATCGCCGTTCCCGGCGAGGATGGCCTCAAGCTGATTCAGCTCGATCGGGCCCGTGGTTTCACCTTTTCTCTGGGGTATGAGAAAGGCGTCAGCTTGGTCGACGTCCGAACCGTCAGCGTCGACGGGAAAAAGTCCCCGATTACCTTGAGCGCGGCCGCGACATTCAAGTTGGGGGTATCGCACCAGGAGGGGCAACAACGTCAGTTGCGCATAACACGACACGCCGGTAGCGGGCTGAAACTGTCTGGCGCCCAAGTGGACAGTGCGGAGACGGGAGTCGATTTGGGTCTCGATGCCGGGTTCACCATCACTGGATGGGGCGACATCGCCAAAGCCTTGGTCGAGGCTCACCTGCCCGAAGCCGAGGACTTGCTGGCCAAGCTGGGGCCGGTGGCGACACCGGGACAATGGCTGCGCGATACGCTCAAGCAAGCGATTGGAAAGCTACCCAAGGATCTGGCGCCGATCGTTGGCCTGATCACCGGCGAGCTCACCGCGGAACAGGCGCAAGCGGCACTGACGAACCGTCTCCAGGATCTATTGGACAGCAAGGTCAGTCTCTGGACAGCGGTGCTGCAGGATCGTCTCGATGAACTGGTGCAGACGTCGGCGGAACAACTCACCTCAAGCGCGAGCCTGATGTCATTTCGACCCGTGTTGGCGGACGCACTGGCGAGCGCCTTTCGCAAGGCGTCGTTGCTCGACAAGGCACGCCGCGCGCTGTTGTCGCAGATTCCGGAAGGCAAGGCCCAGCTTGCCGAGCTGACGCGGTTGCTGGCGAAGGTCGGAGACCATGTCAAAGCCACCGTTACCAAGGCGGATCAACTGGTTGAGCCGATTCTCAAGTTCCTCAAGGACTATGAAGCTTTCCGGCAGAAACTGATCGTAGGTGCGGACAAGCTCGCCAAGCTGCGCCTTGGCATTGCCATCGACCATGCGCGAAAGGACGTGGCAACTGACACCCTGGAAACCGGTTTCGTGATTCCAGAGGACGTCCTTGAAACCGCGGCAGCAGCGGCCGACTTCAAGGCCTGGCTTACCGGCGGACGCTTTGGCAATCCGGCATTGCCGTTCGGCGTCCCCCAAGCCAGCGATGCGTGGAAGGTCATCAGTACGCGCACCTCGGAATCGACTACGACCATCCGCCTTGACTTGGCGTTGGCTGACGCAACAACCGTGGACCTGCTCAAAAGCGACACCCGGATCGAAGTGGGCCCCGGCGGTGTGCTCGTGGCGCTGACCCGCGCGTCGGCAAAGAAGCTGGCCAAGAACAGTTGGAGCGACGAGGTGGTGACGGCCACTGGCGCAACCATCCTCGACGCCCTGTCGCCCCAGCTTCCGATGTCCGCACTGTCGATGGATCTCGATTTCGAGGACCAGAAGTTCGAGGAAAAGGAGCTGGTGTCCATTCTGGCGAGCCTGGCGCGAGTTGGAGCTGCGGCATTCCCGGCGTCGGTTTCCGATGGAATCTGGAATGACTGGGAAGTGCTTCGGACGAAGCAGGGGATCAAGGCGCCCAGGGCGCGCCTTCGCGTCGGCCTGATGATCGATGCGCCGCGGCGCGAAAAGCTGCTTGCTTTGGCGAAAGACCAGGACAAGCGTCGGGCGGCCTTGGTCGACGCGTTATTGCTCGCCACCGCCGAGCGCCCGGAGCGCGATGTGGTCAAGGCCCTGAAGGTGTTGGGATATGACGCCGAGCCTGGCTCGGTGTTATTGAACGGCTGGAGCAGGTTCGTCGGCTGGCTGAAATACAAGGGCACAAAGAAGATCGGTTACATCATTGCAGCGGAGAATCTTCCCGGCGCAGCCAGCGCAAACAACCCGATCGGGCAAGCCGTTAAGGCAATCTGGGGTGCGTTCGCAGTGGTCAATGCGATCGAGAGCGTGTTGATTACCGCCGTCCAATGGCCAGGTGCAGCCGATCAATATGAGAAATTGGTGAAATCGAATCTCAAGGCTAACCCCAACCTACAAGTCTTCGAGGCTGCTTTCCTGGCATCGAAGCAACTCGCCAACGATTACTCCAAGAACGGACGGTACGTCGCCCGAGCTCTTGGTCGGGCACTGAGTACCTCTGACGCCATGTTTGATCGCAATGACGGCACGCCAGTCAACACTCTGATCCTGATGAGCTTCCTGTCCAGGGCGTGTGGGGCGCAGTTAATCGGAGAGGTCGTTGATACGTTTTGAGGCCACGGAAAGGATCGCTTCGGGCTAGCAATCGAAATCAAGAGAATCGCCAAAACCCAGGGAGTCTTGAAATGAACGAAGAATTATCCAGTCGCATGTTGGATGCACGGGATGCAGATGCAACCATAAAATCTGTCGAACGTATGGTTTTTGGCACTTTCGTTATTCTTGGCCTTCTGGCTCTGGCCTCCGCTGCGTTCTATTACCAGCAGGGACCCAAGGATCTGTTGCCATGGATACATTCCCTTGGATTGGGAATCGCCGCTGCCTTGGCAGGTGCCATAGTCGGGCTGTTGTTTGCTGTTCCAAGACGTTCGTCAACAGCCGTGTCCTCATCTAATGGAGGTTATGACGCAAACGACAATTTGGTCAAGGTTTCGGATTGGTTAACAGGGGCCCTGACTGGCATTGCGCTCGCAACAGGGAAGGACATTGTCATGTCCGTTTGGCAGCTATCCCAGATAGTTGCGTCAGGTTACCCTGGATTCGTCTTCGCGTGCATCATAGGAGGTTTTGCAGCGGGCTTCCTATTGGGTTATTTGAGACTGCGTGCACATTTGGCATTCATTTTTGCTTACGGTGATCGAAGAGCAAATGATGTTGCTGCGCTGCGAGTCGCTGCAAATGCCAAAGTTGCCCTTAATGAATCCGACATGAAAGTCCGGGTAGGTATGGCTGGCACATTGCTGAAATCATTGGGGGGCACTGAAGCAAATCAGCCCGAAGTTGTCAAGGCAATACGAAGGGCATTCGAAACCAGCTTTGATGGCGATCCGCATAAAGGTGCTTTTGGGGGGAGATCAGAAGTAGGCGGATACAAACTCAGTTTTTCCAAATGTCACGTTGAAGATGATGGCCTGTTGGCAATTGAAATGGAGGTCCGAAGCACGTCTGCAACGGTCAAGCCCATGTTGGTTGAGTTTCATCTCCACCCGAGTTTTCCAGCTCAAAAGATAACAAAACCTGTCGATGAGGACGGCGTCGTCCGCTTACCATTAAAGCTGGTTGAAACCTTTACGGTGGGCGCGGTGGTGCAACCTGGCGATGTTCGGCTTGAACTGGATCTAAATGAGGTAGCAGAAATACCGGCTGAGTACCACTACTGAATCTACGCTGGGTTGTTCGGGATCATAAAGCGCATCTGACCGTCGGCGCGATGATCCGGATGCGGCCCTCGTCGTTCCGGAGCGCCGACGTCGGCACCGAAGGCAAGGCGACGCGGGCCGCGCCCGGTAAAAACTATCGCGGTCGATGGGTGTGGTAGCGGTGCTCCCCCAGCCAGCTCTCGCGACTGGCTGCGATAGGGTTGGGAGAGTGGCTAGCAAGCCACAAGAATTCGGCTAGCGTAACTGCGCCTCCGTACGGACTGTCACGTCGACTGCTCCGTACGGACTGTCACGTCGACTGCTCCGTACGGAACTGTCACGTCGCACGATGACACTGCGGCATGTCATACGCAGCACTCGCTGGCGTCGCGTCTGCGACCCACCTACCATCAAACGCCTGGCCAAACCCGACATCAGCATCCTGAGCGACCAGTTCGTGGCCGAAGTGCGCAGCCTGAAGCACAATAACGTCGCCGCCGAACTGCTGGAAAAGCTGCTCAAGGACGAACTCAAAGTCCGTGCCCGACGCAACCTGGTGCAGGCCCAGGTGTTCTCCGAGAAACTGAAGAAGACACTCAACGGCTACCACAACCGCGCCATCTCGACGATGCAGGTCATCCATGAGCTGATCAAGCTCGCCAAGGACCTCGAACCCGCCAGCAAACGCGGCGCCGATCTCGGTCTGACCGACGACGAGATTGCTTTCCACGATGCCCTCGCTGCCAACGAGAGCGCCATCGAGGCCATGGGCGACGCCAAGCTCAGGCTGATCGCCGCGGAGCTGATCACCCAGGTCAAGAAGAGCGTCACCATCGACTGGACCTTGCGCGAAAGCGCCCGCGCCAGGATCAAGGTCATGGTCAAACGTATCCTCAACAAGTACGGCTACCCGCCGGATCTGCAGGAGGAAGCCGTGCAGACCGTGCTCAAGTAGGCGGAGTTGTTGTGTGCGGCTTGGGTGCCGACTCCGCGCTGTTGGGCGTATTGCTGGTCACTGCACAGGCCGGTCCTGGACTCGGTGCGGAGCTTGAGTTGTCCGTCTTTCTGCGACAGCGCGTCGCGCGGCGCCAGCAAGACGACATCGGCCATGCGGGTACGCAAGGCCGCGCCGGTTTCGCCGCTCAGTTTCGCCGGCTCGTGGATGCGCGGATCGGCCGCGCAAGGCACGCTCGACGCCAGGGCCAGCGTCAGTGACAGCAGTTGGGCTCGCCGCATGGCGGTTGCGCCGGCTCAGGGTTCTTCGTCCTCGTCGTCGCCGTCGCCGCCGTTGCCACTGCTGCTGCCGCCGCCACCACCGCTCGAACTGCCGCCGCTGCCCGCCGCGCTGCCGCCCTGGTCCGGGGTCAGGCCGGCGTCGAGCAGCGGTTGCACGGCAAACAGCAGCCGCTTGGAATCCTCCGGCAGATCGAATCGAACAGCGACGAAGGGGACCGTTTCCAGGCCGACGCGACTGGCAAAAATGGCGTTGAGTCCACCCTTGGCGGGCTTGGCCACGCCGATGGCGACGGTGTTCTTGTCGCGGATAACACGAACTTTCACCTTCTTGCCGATGGAGGTGAACTCGATGCGGTCCCCGAGCAGCAGAAAGCGCGCCGTGGAGTCCTTGATGGTCCAGCGTTTGCTGGCGAATTCGGTTGCAGTAGCCATGGTTGCGTCCCCCTGTTTGTCAGACATGCGGATCATCAGTCTGCCGCGGGCGCAGGTTCTCGCACCATGTTGGCATCAGAATCTGCGCGACGTGCGGCGTCTGATTCGTGGCGTTACGGAGCAGCGGAGCCGAGCAAGCTCGGCTCTACGAGAAGCGCTACGCGGCCCCGGAGCCGAGCAAGCTCGGCTCTACGAGAAGCGTTGGTGTTGCGAGCTCTGGTAGAGCGGAGCTTGCTCCGCTGCTGTTGATTTGGGCGCGGTGCGGAGCAACGGAGCCGAGCAAGCTCGGCTCTACGAGAAGCGTTACGAGGCCCCCGAGCCGAGCAAGCTCGGCTTTGCGAGAAGCGTTGGCATTGCGAGCTCTGGTAGAGCGGAGCTTGCTCCGCTGCCGTTGATTCGGGCGCGTTACGGAGCAACGGAGCCGGACAAGCTCGGCTCTACGAGAAGCACTACGAGGCCCCGGAGCCGAGCAAGCTCGGCTCTACGAGAAGCGTTGGTTTTGCGAGCTCTGGTAGAGCGGAGCTTGCTCCGCTGCCGTTGATTCGGGCGCGTTACGGAACAACGGAGCCGAGCAAGCTCGGCTCTCCGAGAAGCGTTACGGAGCAACGGAGCCGGGCAAGCTCGGCTCCACGAGAAGCGTTGGTTTTGCGAGCTCTGGTAGAGCGGAGCTTGCTCCGCTGCTGTTGTGGATCAAGGTCGCGCCTGCCCAGTGACGCGGGTGGGAGAAGCGGCGCGAATCGGCCAGTGTTTGTTGTGCGACGATCAGGCTGTCGCCGGGAGTCCGGCCCTCGAGCAGGGCTGCGATGAAACTGCGATGCAGATTGGCGGCTGCCTGGTCGTCGATGGGCCAACGATGTCCGAGTACCCAGCGTGCGCCGGATCGCGATGCTGCGGACGCCAGGCCGAAATCCCCGAAATAGCGCCGCTGGGGGCCGCTGGCTGACTCGCAGGCGCCGAGGATCAAGATTGCCGGTGGACTGCGCCAACTTTCCAGTTCGGGGGCGCCCCAGCGCAGCGCGCTGTCGGAGCCCAGGCGCAATGCCGTCAGTTCGCCCAACTGACGATCTGCGGCGGCATGGCCGCTGAGCAGCAACAGGGAATCTGCAGGCAGCACGGGGCGCGGGCCGGTCAGATCGGCCAGCGACAACAGATGCAATGACAGCCCGTGGGATTGGGCGAGTTCGGCCAGATCGGCGCTTTCATTGCGCGAACCGGCCAGTTCGATCGGCAGGTCGGCAGCGATCAAACCGGCCAGACCGGATACCCGGACCGGCTGCATTGCGGTGTTGGGATCGACATCGCCGGCCGCAGCGATCACGGCCAGGGTCGTGCCAAGCGGGGCATAACCGAGGCGCGTCGACCTCTCGCCGCGCTCGCGCGGCAGCGCGGACCAGGCGAGCTCGGCCGTCGGTCCGCTGAAGTGTGTCAGCCACAGGCGGTCGTGCTCGGCCACGAGGTCGGCGAGCGCGATCTCATCGGCGATGGATCGGCCGATCCTTTCGAGCGTCGCAGGGTCGGCCAGTTGGTCCAGTGCTTCGCGCCATTGTTGTTCCAGCAGGCGCATCCGGGCGTCATCCGGTGCTGCCATGACACGCACCTGATCGGCCCTTGCCACCAGCCAGAAGGCGCGCGCGCCGAAACGCAGATAACCGAGTTCGGCAATGCCGGTCGGCAGCGTGGCGGTCGGCGCGGGTGCGCGAATGGTTGCAGAGAGCGTCGCACGGTCGGTCGACGAGATTGCAGAAGCGCCGTAGAGCACCGAACGCGCCGAGGACAGCGGCGGGCCGACCGAGCGCAGCAAGGTCAAGGCGTGCCCAGCCAGCTCACGCCGGCCACCGGCGACCACCAGTGCAGCCGCGGCGCCGGCAAGCTCCAGGCTCACGGCGGCGCGCATCCGGCGGGTCAACTCGGTGTGCGCATCGAGCGTCCGGCTGCGCTCGATCAATTGCTGCAACAGGGACTCGGCGACCGCAGCGTCGGCACCGGCGAAAGTGGCGTCGACGGCCAGTTCGAGCCACTCCAGGGCCGTCGACCAGTCGCTTCCGGCCGTCGCGGACTGGGTGCGGCGCAGCGCTTCCGCCGCGCGACCGGCGGCCAGGTCTGCGCGGGCCAGTCCGACGGCGCACTCGTCGGGCGGCGCGCCCCAACCCGCGCTGGCCAGTTCGCATTCGACATCGCGCTGCAACCGTGTCCACCCCAGCGCCTGGTATCGATCGCGCGCGGAGCCCAGTGTGACCGCAGCCTGGGGTGTCTGAGCCCAGCGTTCGACCAGGCCAAGCTCGTGGGTCAACCGCGCGTGCGTGGCGGGGTCGCGTGCCGCCGGAAACTGGGCCAGCCCGGCTTGCAACATGGCGATGGCGCGCGGCGCTTCGTCGAGCACCAGCCAGGCGCCGGCGAGCAGACTGCGCACTTGCCATGCCATCGGGCTGTCGCTCGATTGGTCGAGCAATTCCAGCGCGGCCGCGAGGTCCTGGATGCCGGACTGGATTTCTCCGAAACGCAGGCGGACCCAGCCGCGCAAGTGCAGCGCCTGGGCACGTCCCCGGTTGGATCCCGACGCGAACTGGTGGCTGACGCAGTCTGCCGTGGCGTCCCTGGCCTCGTGCCAACGCTGCCCGCCGGCGAGCGCGGCGAGTCGATTGCAGCGCGCCATCGCACTTTCGGCGGCCAGACCTCGAGCGCTGAGGTGCTGCGCAAGTTCGGCGAAGCACGCGGCGGCGCCATCCCAGTCACCCAACTCGCGGCGGGCGAGGCAACGGTCGTTGGCGATCCAGTCGCGCAGGAACGGCCAACGTTCAAGTTCGCCCGATTCGCCAAGGTCATCGAGCGCTCTGGCGGCTGCAGTCACCGCGCCACCGTTGAGTCGGGCTTGCGCGGCATGGAACCTGGCCGCCAACTGTGCGCCGGGATGACCGGCGAGCGCCCAAGGTCCGGATGCTGCATCGAATGCGCTGGCTGCAGCGTGACGATGGCCGTTGGTCGTCAGCAAGTAGCCGAGAGTGTGTTGCGCGGTGGCCATTTCGGCGGGCGTGGCCGTGTCATCCAGCACCCGACGCAGATGGTCGCGTGCCTGGTGATCCAGGCGCACAACCGCCGTCGCGTTGCGACTGCCCTCCAGTTTGACCAGCCAGGCCCCGCTCCACATCAGATTCAGGCTTGGCATCAGCGAGGCGACCCAGGGTCCGCAGTTGTACTGCAGAGCCGGTTTGCGATCCGGGTCGCCGCTCCAGGGACGAGCGTCCACTGCCAGCATCGGGAACAATGATCCCGGCAAAGTCAGGCGCTCGACGGCCAATCTCGACGGCGCGGTGTCGGTCTGCAGCCGCCAGCCCGCGGCCGCGGCCATCAGTACCCAGTCGCTGCCGTCCTCGATCAGTCGCGCCTGCAGCCAGTGTCCAGGTGGTACCTCGATTTCGATCGGCATCGTGGTCGTGCGCAGCTCGGCGTCGCAAAGCGCTGACGCTGTCGCCGTTGCCATCCATGGCAGCATCGCTGCAGCCATCGACAGCCTTCGGAATCGGCGCTCGGCGGGGGACACTAGTGTGGTTTGCCATTAATTGGCTGAAGAAATTTCCGATGCATTTTGGCT
>CALEZI010000160.1 GCA_937928755.1 uncultured Rhodanobacteraceae bacterium
GATGGTGCCGACGTTCACGTGCGGCTTGGTGCGCTCAAACTTGCTCTTGGACATGTGCGGCCTCTAATACGTGCGCTAAAGTGACTGTTGCTTTGAGATGGTGCCCGCGACTGGAATCGAACCAGCGACCTCCTCCTTACCAAGGAGGTGCTCTACCGACTGAGCTACACGGGCGTAAACGGTATTTTCTTCCGGCTCGGTTACGCGGTTGGAGCGGGAAACGGGAATCGAACCCGTGTCATCAGCTTGGAAGGCTGAGGTTCTACCATTGAACTACTCCCGCCTTGCTTCCTGCTAAAACAACCGAACCTGGTGGAGGGAGGTGGATTCGAACCACCGAAGGCAGTGCCAGCTGATTTACAGTCAGCCCCCTTTGGCCGCTTGGGTATCCCTCCGCGACGGAGCCCACTATTGTGTTTTCGATGGCATGCCTTTGTCAACGGGTCCGGAAGCAAAAACTTTGCCCGGTTGAGGGGCGTTCAGGTGGGAGGAGAGCGGCTGTTGGTGTTGGTTGTTGGCGTTGGCAGCCAAAGCGGGGCACGGGGCACTGGAAGGCTGGCACTCCAGCGCTTTGGTAGGTCCAGACTTGTCTGGACGCTTTTACTTTGACCAGGCAAGAGCGTCCAGACAAGTCTGGACCCACAAAAGCCTACAACATTCCGCCAACGCGCTCGGACCAACAACCAACAACCAACAACCAACACCAACTTCTACCCTTCCACCACCACGCGCAACTCGCGCGGCAGGGCAAAAACCATGTTCTCACGCACGCCCTTGAGTTCGCGCACTTCGCCGTGACCCAGTAGCCGCAGGCGCTCAACCACGCCCTGCACCAGGCTCTCGGGCGCTGATGCTCCGGCGGTGACGCCCACACGGCGCGCGCCTTCCAGCCATTCGGGCCGGATGTCGTCGGCGCCGTCGATCAGGTACGCGGCGATCCCGTTACGCTCCGCGAGCTCGCGCAGACGGTTTGAGTTCGAGCTGTTGGGCGAACCCACCACCAGCACCCGATCGCATTGCTGCGCCAGTTCGCGCACCGCATCCTGGCGATTCTGTGTGGCGTAGCAGATGTCGTCATGGCGCGGCCCCTGGATCTGCGGGAAGCGCTGGCGCAGCGCCGCGATGATCTCCAGCGTTTCGTCGACCGAGAGCGTCGTCTGCGTCGTGTAAGCCAGGTGTTCGGGCTGGCCGACCTGGATGCTCCAGACATCCGCGACGGTTTCGACCAACTGGATGGATCCACCACCACGTTCGCGGTCCCACTGGCCGAGCGTGCCCTCGACTTCCGGATGCCCCGCATGACCGATCAGCACCATGTCGCGACCGGCGCGGCAGTGCCGCGACACTTCCATGTGTACCTTGGTCACCAGCGGACAAGTGGCATCGAACACACGGAAGCCGCGCGCGTCCGCTTCGGCGCGCACCGCCTGCGACACACCATGCGCGCTGAAGATCACGGTGGCGTCGCGAGGCACCTCATGCAGCTCCTCGATGAAAACAGCACCGCGCGCGCGCAAGGACTCGACCACGAAACGGTTGTGCACCACCTCGTGGCGCACATAGATCGGCGCCCCGAACAAATCGAGCGCGCGCTCGACGATGTCGATGGCGCGGTCGACGCCGGCGCAGAAGCCGCGGGGGTTGGCGAGCAGGACGTCCATGGGAGCAGTGAGTAGTAAGTAGTAAGTGGTGAGTGGCAGAAGCGGCGGGAATTGCCGCGAGGTCGTCATTGCGAGCGGAGCGAAGCAATCCAGCGCCTATGCTCCTGGAGGTCCTGAGGCAAGTACGCAACGTCTCTGGATTGCTTCGTCGGTGCGCTCATCGCAATGACAGAGTTCAAGGCTCGTGCGCAGCTTCGCACCGAAGCAGGCAACTCGCAATGACGTCAGGATTTCACGCCGAGTGCCGCGCCCCTCCTTTCCCAAACATCTCATACGCGATCAACATCACGATGCCCACGGTAATCCCGGAATCGGCAACGTTGAACGCCGGCCAGTGCCAAGTGCCGTAATACACATCAACAAAATCAATGACGTAACCGAGGCGCGCGCGGTCGATCAGGTTGCCGATGGCGCCGCCGATCAATAGCGCCAGCGGCAGACACAGCACCCACTCGCGCCGGGCGGTGCGTCGCAGCCACTCGACGAGGACAATGGTGACAACACTGGCCACGACCAGGAAGAACCATCGCTGCCAGCCGCCGTGGTCGCTCAGGAAGCTGAATGCACCACCCTCATTGTGGACCAGCGTCCAGTTGAGTCCGGGCAGCACCGGCACCGGCTTCAGGTAGTCGAGCGCTGCGACCGCGATCAGCTTGGTCCACTGGTCGAGGATGATGACCAGCCCCGACAGCAGCAGCCAGATCAGACCGCCGCGACCGGCCTGGTCAGAACCAGAGACGGCTTTCACCGGGTCCCTCGACATTCTCCACACAGCGGCCGCACAGCGACGGATGTACAACGTGCGCGCCGACATCGTCGCGATGGTGCCAGCAGCGGGCGCACTTTTCAGCTTCGCTGACGCGCGCAACGAAGCGGATGGCACCGCCCTCGATCTGCGCGGCGTCGTCCGGAGCGGGGGTTGTGTGCACGTGCACGGCAGACACCATCAACAGGAATCGCAATTCGGGGAAGGCGTCGGAGAGTCCACCCATCGCCGTCGTGCTGACGTAAAGATCGATCTCGGCATCCAGTCCCGAGCCGATGCGTTTGTCCTTGCGCAGGGGCTCCAGCGCCAGATTGATCGCCTCGCGCAGCGCCAACAGGCGCTCCCACTGGGCGGCGCCCAGGCGACCGTTGTCGGCCAGCGGCGCCAGCCCGTCGTACCAGGTCTCGAACAGCGGCGAGGCAACCTCGCGCGCCGGCAGGAAGCGCCAGATCTCATCGGCCGTGAAGCTCAGGATCGGCGCCATCCAGCGCACCATCGCCTCGGCCACGTGGTACATCGCCGTCTGCCCGGAACGCCGCGCGCGCGAGTCCTCGCGCAGCGTGTACATGCGGTCCTTCAGCACATCGAGATAAATCGCGCCCAGTTGCACGCTGCAGAAGGTGTGCAGTTCCTGGTAGATCTGGTGGAACTGGTAGTCGTCGTAGCTCTTGATCACACGCTGCTGCAGTTGCCAGGCCTGATCGACGATCCACTGGTCGAACGGCAGCAGATCGGCATGAGCGACCCGATGGCGCGTGGGATCGAAGCCATTCAGGTTGGCGAGCAGGTAACGGCAGGTGTTGCGGATGCGCCGGTAGGATTCGGAGACCCGCTTAAGGATCTCGTCCGACACACTCATTTCTGCGCGATAGTCGGTCGCCGCAACCCACAGCCGCAACACATCCGCGCCGAGAGTCTTCATCACCTGCTGCGGCGCGACCACATTGCCGGCCGACTTGCTCATCTTCTTGCCCTCGGCATCGACCGTGAAGCCGTGCGTCAGCACCTGCCGGTAAGGCGCGCTGCCACGCATCGCGGTGCTGGTCAGCAGCGCCGACTGGAACCAGCCGCGGTGCTGATCGGAGCCTTCGAGGTACAGATCGGCGGGCACGCCGGCCAGCTCCGGTCGCGCATCGACGACGCAGGCGTGGCTGACGCCAGAGTCGAACCAGACATCGAGAATGTCGCTGACCTTGTCGTACTGGTCGGCCTCGTCGCCGAGCAATTCACGCGGGTCGAGATCGAACCAGGCGTCGACGCCACCCTGCTCGATGCGCTCCGCCACCTGCAGCATCAGCTCGACCGAGCGCGGGTGCGGCGCCTGATGGGTCTTGTCGACGAACAGCGCGATCGGCACGCCCCAGGTGCGCTGGCGCGAGATGCACCAGTCGGGTCGCCCGGAAATCATGCCCTGGATGCGCTCCTTGCCCCAGTCGGGTACCCAGCGCACACCGTCGATCGCCGCCATCGCCTGGTCGCGCAGCCCTGCAGTTTCCATGCTGATGAACCACTGCGGCGTGGCACGGAAGATGGTCGGCGTCTTGTGCCGCCAGCAATGGGCGACGCTGTGGTCGCTGTCGAAACTGGCGAGCAAGCGGCCCAGCGACGCCAGGTGCTCGACGATGCGCGGATTGGCCTCGGTGATTTTCAACCCGCCAAACAAGGGCAGATCGGCGGCGTAACGTCCATCGCCCTGCACCGGATTGATGACTTCGTCCGAATAGCGCTTCAGTGCCTGGAAGTCCTCGACGCCATAAGCCGGCGAGGTATGCACCAGACCGGTGCCGTCGGTGTCGCTGACGTGCTCGCCGAGGATCATCAGCGAGATGCGGTCGTAGAACGGGTGGCGCACATTGCAGTGCTCCAGTGTCTTGCCGACACAGCGCGCGATCACTTCGCCAGTGAGCTTGAAGCGCTTGAGGCAGCGTTCGACCAGCGCATCAGCGATCACCAGATGGCCGCGCTCGGTGCGCACCAGCGCGTAATCGAGGTCCGGATTGACCGCGACCGCCTGATTCGACGGCAGCGTCCACGGCGTGGTGGTCCAGATCACCGCCATTGCGTCGTCGACCGGCGCGCCCAGCCCGAACACCTGCGCCAACGCCGCGCCGTCGACAAACGGCAGACCGACGTCGATCGCCGGATCGACCTTGTTGGCGTATTCGATCTCCGCCTCCGCCAGCGCGCTGCGGCAGTCGAAACACCAGTGCACCGGCTTGAATCCTCGAACGACATGACCGCGTTCGACGATCTTCGCCAGCGCACGCAGCATGTCGGCTTCGTACTTGAAATCCATCGTCCGATAAGGCTGCTCCCAGGCACCGAGCACGCCGAGACGCTTGAAGTCGACGCGTTGGCGCTCGATCTGCTCGGCGGCGTACTTGCGGCACTCGGCGCGGAACTGGCGCGCATCGACCTTGTGACCGACCTTGCCGACCTTCTTTTCGACGGCGACTTCGATTGGCAACCCGTGGCAGTCCCACCCCGGCACGTACGGCGCGCGGTAGCCGGACAGCAGCTTCGACTTGACCACGATGTCCTTGAGGATCTTGTTGACGGCGTGGCCGATATGGATGTCGCCGTTGGCGTATGGCGGGCCATCGTGCAGCACGAAAACCGGGCGATCGGCCGCGGCCGCTTGCAGAGCGGCATACCGCTGTTCGTTCTCCCACGCCGCCAGCATCGCCGGTTCGCGATTGGCGAGGTCCGCCTTCATCGCAAAATCGGTGGTCGGCAGCGAGAGCGTCTGCTTGTAATCGGTCTGCTTGTCATCAGTCACGCGGGGTTTGCTCCGAGCAAACGAAGGGCTTCGTCGGCATCGCGACGAATCTGCTCAACCAGGGAATCGAGGTCCGGAAAATGCCACTCGTCCCGCTGCTTCGCAATGAAGTCGATAGTGAGGCGTTTCCCGTAGAGATCGCCATCGAAATCGAACAAATGCACTTCCAGCAGCAGTTCCTTGCCACCCACTGCCGGCCGGTAACCGAGGCTGGCGACGCCCGGATGCCGGCTCAGGCCTGCACCATCAACGCGCACCGCGAAGATGCCGCCGAAGCCCATCGAGTTCTGCGGCCAGCGCAGGTTGGCCGTGGGAAAGCCGAGCTGACGGCCAAGTTGCTGGCCGCGCACGACACGCCCGCCATAGGTGTAACGACGACCGAGCGCGTGCTCGGCGGCATCGAACTCCGAAGCCAGCAACTCCTCGCGGATGCGCGAGGAGCTGATGCGTTCGCCGTCGGCGGTGCGCGCGGCGACCTCGCGTGCATCGAATCCCGAGCGCGATCCGCTCGACTGCAGCACTTCCAGATCGCCGGCCCGCCCATGGCCGAAGCGAAACCCGGGTCCGACCCAGACCTCGCGCGCGCGCAGGCGCCGCACCAGCACCTGATCGATGAAATCCTCGGCCGAAGTGCCGGCCAGAGCATCGTTGAAGCGCAGGCTGAGCAAGTGATCGATGCCGAAAGCACGGATGCGCTCGACGCGCTCGCGCGCCGGTGTCAGGCGCAACAAGGGCGCGCGCGCAAAGTGCTGCCGCGGCAACGGCTCGAAGGTCACCACGACGGCCGGCAGGCCGAGCGCATCGGCACGCGCGCGCAACTGGCTGAGCAAGGACTGGTGGCCGAGATGGACACCATCGAAGGCGCCGATCGCGACCACGCTGCCTTGCGGCGTCAGCGTCGCGCCGGGACTGTCTCGACTGAGA
Source organism: uncultured Rhodanobacteraceae bacterium (assembly GCA_937928755.1). Taxonomy (GTDB): domain Bacteria; phylum Pseudomonadota; class Gammaproteobacteria; order Xanthomonadales; family SZUA-5; genus JADKFD01. Next base: position 6,131 of record CALEZI010000160.1, read on the forward strand.
AGCATGATGCAGTGCGGCAAAAAACGCGGAGTATAGCGATCACGGTGCCCGCAACCCTGCTTTGCTCGCACCTGAGCGCGCCCATTCTCTCCATGAACCGACCGGCGTAGGTTGGGCTGAGCGCCAGCATGCCCAACAATTGCGGCGGGTGTTGGGCACGCTGGCGCTTAGCCCAACCTACGGTTCATGGGCGTGTACATTTCCGGAAAAGAAAACGAAACTGGCAACGAACTTTGGACGACGCGAGGCCGCAGGCTGTCAATTGGGACGCAAAGGACGCAAAGTAAATCAAAAGCTTCGGAAGGGATACAGACTCCCTGGATATGCTGATTTCGCGTCCTTTGCGCACCTTCGCGTCTTTGCGTCCCGAATCCGGGGCCCGCTCAACGCGCAGTCTTGGAAAACTCTTTAAATCAATATTTTACGTCGATATCATTGAGGGATAGCCGACGCTGCCAGGTCACATCACCGGGCTGCGGTCGCGCAAATGGCGCGGCCGCAATCCGGCCGCGAGTGCGGTGAGCAGGTAGGCCGCGCCTGCGGCTGCGACGACCGACGTCAGCCACGCCAGGCGCCACGGCGCCGACAGCGAGGGCAATGCCGGCAATTGCCGCGGCAGCCACCAGAGCACCAGCACCGTGGCAACACTGGCCAGCAACAGCGACAGCGCATAGCGACGCCAGCCGTTGGCCGGCCGGTAACTACCCGATCGCCGCAGCCACAGCAACAGCAGACCCATGTTGACGTAACCCGCCAGCGCGCTCGACAACGCCAAGCCGGCATGCGCCCCCGGCACGTCGAACCAGAGCCAGAGGCCGACGAAGATCGCGTTCATCAGCATGCTGGAAACCATGCTGGCGATACCGGCCTTGACCGGCGTTGCGGTGTCCTGGCGCGCGTAGAAGGCAGGCGCCAGCACCTTCACCGCGATGAAGGCGGGCAACCCGAGCGACAGGGCCGCGAGGCTCAGCGCCGACATCTGCGCGTCGAGCGCGCTGAAGCGGCCGTATCCGAACAGAGTCCAGAACATCGGCTCGGCGAGCAACATCAGCATCAACGCTGCCGGCAGCGCGATGAAAAGTCCAAGGCGCAGACCCCAGTCGACCGACGCGGTGAAGCCGGCGGGATCGTCGGCGGCGTGCTTGCCGGACAGGTGCGGCAGGATCACCGTGCCCAGCGCCACACCGAAGATGCCGAGCGGGAATTCGAGCAGGCGATCGGTGTAGTACAACCAGGTCACGCTGCCGGTGACCAGGAACGAGGCAATCAGCGTGTCGATCAACAGGTTGATCTGCGCCACCGAGGAGCCGAACAGCGTCGGGATCATCAGTTTCAGCACCTTGCGCACGCCGCTGTCGTGCCAGCCCCATCGTGGCCGCGGCAACAGCCCCAGGCGTTTCAGTCCCGGCAACTGCATCAAGAGCTGCAGCACGCCGCCGATGAACACGCCCCACGCCAGCGCCTTGACCGGCTCGGCGAAGAACGGCGCCAACCATATCGCCGACGCGATCAGCGCCAGGTTGAGCAATACCGGGGACAGCGCCGGCAGCGCGAAGCGGCTGAAGCTGTTGAGGATGCCGCCGGCAAAACCCGCCAGCGAAATCAACAGGATGTACGGAAAAGTGATGCGCAGCATGTCCGCCGTCAACTGGAACTTCTGGGGGTCGGCGATAAACCCCGGCGCGAACAACCCAACCAGCGCCGGCGCGGCAAACAGACCGAGCGCCACCACGATCAGCAGGATCGCCGCCAGCGTGCCGCAGACGTGGTCGATGAAATCCCGCAGTTCCTTGGGATCGCCGCGCTTCTTGTACTCGGCCAGCACCGGCACGAAGGCCAGCGAGAACGAGCCCTCGGCAAACAGCCGGCGCATGAAGTTGGGGATGCGGAAGGCTACGTAGAAGGCGTCGGTCGCCAGGCTGGCGCCAAACTTCTGCGCAAACACCAGGTCGCGCAGGAAACCGAGCACGCGCGAGAGCAGCGTCATCGAGCTGACGATGGCGGTGGAGCGAAGCAGTTTCACAGTCACCCGATAGCGGCTGGCGAAGGCGCGAGTCTAGACATGCTCGAGGCGGCGTCGACGCCAGGCAACCGACTTGCCCTCAGGCTGCCGCCTTTTGCCTGCAGCGCCTGACGAAAGAAATTTCCAGCCAGGTGATCGCTGGCGCTGGCAAACATCGTTCCTTGATCCCGACGCAAATTTTCGAGATCCAGTGATGCCCGCGTTCATCAGTCTCACCCTCGCCGCGCTGTTGGCGGCACCTGCTGCACCCGCCAGCCCCGATCGTTTTGCCTTGACAGGCGCGTTGACGGAAGCGCCCTCGACTTCAGCCGATGCGCGATTCCAGATCGAGGCGAGCGCCCGTCTCGATGCATCGCTCGCCTCGGGTGGCAACGGCCGCTTCGCCCTGAAGTCGATCAATGGATCGGTCGGCTGCGACGCAACCAACGACATTTTCCGCAATGGCTTTGAATAACCAGGACGTCTGATCCATGACCACGAAATCGATGCTTACGTGCCCACGCAAACTGCTGGTGTTGTCGCTGCTGCTCACGTTTGGCTCTGCCGCGTCGGCCGCGCCGATGCGCTATCAGGGCCAGTTGAACGACGGTGGAAAACCGGCGAACGGCCAGTACGACCTGCAGATCAGTCTGTACAACGCCGCCAGCGAGGGTGGGCTGCTCGGCTATCCGACGACGCTGGAGAACGTCGCGGTGATCAATGGCCAGTTCCAGGTCGAACTGGAAGCGCCGGCAACGGCGCAGAACACTGAGGCCTGGCTGCAGGCGGCCGTGCGCGACAGCGCCAGCGGCGCCGCGTTCACCGAGATCAACGGCCGCGAAAAGGTCACGCTGGCCCCTCTGATCGGCGCCTGCTGGAGCACCACCGGCGACACCGGCAGCAACCCGGCGATCAACTTTCTCGGCAACAGCGACAACCAGACACTGGTGTTGAGCTCACCCTTTGGCGTGCGCATCAACCAGCCGGGGCAGATCGGTGGTGGAGCAGATCTGGTGGTGAATGCACGACCGACCAGCGGCGATGCCGACTCCGATCTCAATCTGGTTTCGCGCAGCGGCAAGACCGCGGGTATCTACGTGCGCGACAGCAATGGAAACCTGGTGCTGGGCACAACCACACCAGCGTCCAACCTGGAATTCTTCACCAATATTCCCGCCGCGACGCAGAACGATGGTCGGCCGGTGGCGGTGTTCGACGGACGCCTGCGCTCGCAGGCGGTGGGCACCGGCGCCTCGGACACCAGCGGCGGCCTGTGGTTCGACGATGAATCCCCGCAGCGTTCGTATGTCGGCCGTGGCATCAACAGCACCAACTGGACCGGAATCTTTGCCGATGGTGCATGGCGCATGGTGGTGAACGACAACGGCGGTGTGCTGTTCAACACCGTCACACCACCGCCCGTGCAGGCTAATAGCTACGACCTGCTGGTGGCCGCGCGACCCACCGGTGATGCCGATTCGGACCTGCTCTGGCAAAGTCAATCGGGAAAGATTGGTCGGGTGTATCTCAGTGATGGCACCGGCGGGTTCAATTTCAATGCCTTCAATCTCACCGCAGGATCCAACTTTCTCAGCATGGGCAATGGAGCCTCGTTGAGCAACGGCGGTGTCTGGACCAATGCCTCCAGCCGCGAGCTGAAGGAAGGCTTCGCCGCAATAGACGCCGGCACGATCCTGTCCAAGGTATTGGCGCTGCCGATCTCCACCTGGCGCTACAAGACCTCCGATGAAGGCACTCACATCGGCCCGGTGGCCGAGGACTTCAAGGAAACCTTCGGCTTCGCCGGCGATGGCAAGTCGATCCCGACGGTCGACGCCGATGGCGTGGCGCTGGCCGCGATCCAGGGGCTGAATGCCAAGCTGGAAGCGGAAAATGCCGAACTGCGCGCACGCCTGGAGCGGATCGAGCGCAGTCTGTCGGGTATCGAGGCGGCGCGGTAACGGGGTAGGCTTGTCATGGGTTCGATGGCCGGGCCTTGAGCGTACCCGCGATTGGAGACGCAAAGGACGCAAAAACCAGCAAATCCAGGGAATCTGCAATCAACTTGGCGCTGATGATTCCCTTTGGAACCTCTGAACAAGTCGTCATTGCGAGGAGCGAAGCGACGCGGCAATCCAGAAATGCTCTGAAAATCATATGCCTGGATTGCTTCGCTGCGCTCGCAATGACGAGTCGCGCGACTTGTTCAGAGGGTCCCTTTGCGTCTTTTGCGCCCCTTTGCGTACTTTGCGTCCCCAAAACTGACCGCGGCCTTGCATGACCGAAAGGTCGTTGCGTTATCCGCGCGTCGGCGGGTGCGCCTGCACCTTCACCCCGCTTTCGGCGATGATCGCGCCTCGTCGTTGATCGCCGGATGCGTGCATGTCTGCCTCCCCGCACGCTGCGCGTGCTGCCGAACTGTTCGTTGAACTGATCGAACTTGCGCCGGCCGAGCGCCTGGCGCGCCTCGACCTGCTCATGGCGGGCGAACCCGAACTCGGCGCCGAACTGTCGGCCTTGTTGCGGCGCTTCGACGGCAACCCTTCGGCGCCCAACCTGGCCGGGGCGCTGGCGGGCGACGTTGATGCGAGCTCAGGTGCGGCGGGCCAACGCATCGGCCCCTTCGAACTGATTGCCGAGATCGGTCGCGGCGGCATGGGCGCGGTCTGGCGTGCGCAGCGCGTCGACGGCCAGTACACGCAGCAGGTCGCGATCAAGCGCCTGCACCCTGGCGCAGCAGGCGCGGCCGACACCCGATTGCTGGTCGAGCGCTTCCTGCGCGAACGCCAGACGCTGGCGGGCCTCAAACACCCCAATATTGCAGCGCTGCTCGACGGCGGCGTCGACCCACTCGGCCTGCCCTGGTTCGCGCTCGAACTGGTCGAGGGCGAGCCGATCACCATCTATGCGCACAAGCGCCAGCTGGCGCCGCGCGATCGCATCCGGCTGTTGCTGCAGGCGCTCGAAGCGGTGCAATTCGCCCACCAGCACCTCGTGGTCCATCGCGACCTGAAGCCCGACAACCTGCTGGTGACGGCGACCGGAGACGTCAAGCTGCTCGATTTCGGCATCGTGAAACTGCTCGATGGCGTGGGCGACAACCGCACGCAAACCGGTGCGCGCCTGTACACGCCGAGCTACGCCGCACCGGAACAGGTCGAGGGTGGCGAGATCAGTGTCGCCACCGATGTCTACGCCCTCGGGGTCATCCTGTTCGAACTGCTGGTCGGTCGCCGGCCGTTTGGCAACACCGGCGGCTCGCAGTTGCCGCAGGTGAGTGCGCAGTGGCGCGCCGAAGCGCCTTCGAAAATGCTGGCGCAGATCGGCCCGGCGCGCGCCGCGCGCGGACTGCGAGGCGATATCGACACCCTCGTGCTGCGCTGTCTCGCGCGCGAGCCGCAGCGGCGTTATCCAACCGTGCAGGCGCTCGCCGACGACCTCAGTCGCTACCTCGATGGCCGGCCGATCACGGCGCGTCCGGACAGCGTGGGTTATCGCGTCGGCAAGTTCCTGCGCCGGCATCCGCTCGGCGTCGGCGCCAGCGTGCTGGGACTCGGGCTGCTGCTCGGCCTGACCGCATTCAGCGTGCGCCAGGCACAGCGCGCCGCCGACGAAGCCGTGCGTGCGCAGGAATTTGCCGCCAGCGCCGAACATGAGCGCGACCTTGCAACCACCGAGAGTCGGCGCCAGGAGTTGCTGCGTGAGCACTACGGCAGCGTGCTCAATCGCGCGCTGGCGAGCGGCGCGCCGGTGGAGCCCGCGGCGCTGCTCGACCTGCTCGGTCAGGTCGATCTGACCGCCGCCGCAAGCGATCCCTCAGCGCGACGCTCGATCCAGCTCGGTCTGGCGGAACTGTTCCTCATCCGCAACGACTTCAACCGCGCCATTCCACTGCTCGAAGCGATGGCGCCCGAGCGCAGCTCGCTGAGCGCCAACGAACAGGTCGCCTATGCAGAAACCCTGGCGATCAGCTATCTGCGCACCGGACAGCCGGCGAAGGTGGACGCCGTCCTGAGCGAAGGCGAGGCGGCAGCCGCAACACTGGGCGAGCGCAGCGCCGCCGCGCAGGCGCAACTGATGATCGTGCGCGCGCAGTGGGTGCGCGGCAACGGCGACGTCGATGGCGCCTTCGCCGCCGCCCTGCGGGCGGTGGAACTCGCGCGAACGTCGACCACGATGGGAGCGCTGTTTCACGGCCAGATCCTGGTTAACGCGGCGCAATCGGCGATGGCGGCGAATCGCTTCGACGAGGCCGAAGCGCTGACGCGCGAAGGATTGACGCGATGGGCCGAAGGCGGGCTGACGCGCAACATCGGATACCGCGTCGGCCTGACGCTGCTGGCCAACCTGACGCTGTTGCGCGGCCAGCCGCGTGTCGCGCTGGCGACCTTCGAGCAGATCGCCAGCGAGGCCGAGGTTGGCGAGACCCTGCCGGCGGCTGCAGCACGCCGCTCTTCGCATGCGCTGGCGCTGTCGCTGATGGCGCAGCACGATCAGGCCATCGAGATGGCGCGCGCGGCGAGTGAGCAATTCTGCGCTGCGGTAGGCGCGAGCACGCCCGACTGCCTGCGCATGCGCCTGACTCTGGTCGATGTCGCGGTGGCCGCTGGCAGGTCGGAGCTGGGCCGACGCGAACTCTCAAGCGTTCAGGCGCTAGCCGGCGAAGCGCCACCCGCGACGATCGCCGCGACCCTGCCGGTTTACGCGATGCTGCTCGACTTGCTCGACAACGCCAGCCCTTCGTCGCTGCGCGCGGCAGAGTCGGCGCTGGAAGGCATGGCTGCGCTGGGGGCGACCGGACCCCGCAAGGCGCTGAGGCTGCGGCTTGCGGCCGCTGAGCGACTGTTGGCGTCGGGCAAGGACGCGTTCGCGGCGTCCCTGGTGGCCGCGGCACTCGACGACGCCGCGCAACCCGTCGACAGCGCCATGGACGCTGCGCTACTCGGGTTGTGGCGTAGTCGCGCACCCGAGGCTATCGCAGGTCATGCCGCTGCACGGTCGGCCCTCACCGAGCAACTCGGGCCAGACCATCCAAGCGTGCTGCGCTGGCAGCGCTGAAGGAGCGCTCAGCTGCGCTGCGTATCTCAGCCTTCCTGAAGCCAGTGCCGGACCAGCGTACAGGCGGCTCGAAAGTCGCGGCGCACGGTGATTTCCGAAACGTCCAGCAATTCCGCGATCGACTGCATTTCCAGACCAACCAGTACCCGCAGTTCGAACACGTCCGCCTTGCGCGCATCGATCTGGCGCAATTGGTCGAGCATGCCGTCGAACATCACGATGTCGAAGGGTTGCAGCGGATCGCTGACATCCAGACCGGTCAACGTCACCCGGTTCAGATCGCCACCATGCCGGCGGGCGTCCTTGACGCGAACGCGGTCGAGCAGGATCTGGCGCATCGCCAGCACCGTCAGTCGATACAGATGGCGTCGGTCGGAGACACTGCCGGCGTGCTGCAGCAACTTCAGGAATGCCTCGTGAACCAGGCCGGTCGTGTTCAGCGTCTCGTTGCGGTGGGCGCTCAACAATTGGTGCGCCCGCGGCTTCAGCTGGCCGTAGATCTCGACAAAGACCGCGACATCCGCAGGTGCCAGGCCACGGGCGTGCGCAGGGATCGCTGCGGCATTCGAGCCTGCCGCCGTCAATGCATCGCTCCGTGAGGTTGAACAAGATTCTCGGTCAATCGATTTCCCATCCGGTCGATCCCTGAAAATTCCCAGCTGCCCAAGGTCGCAGCTCCTGATCGCGTCGACAACAGTCTAGCGGCTGTCGCGCTCAGGCGGCCTGACCCGGAGATTGTCCCGGCGATCACGAACTCGGGAACGCCGAGCCCCAGCCCGGCCGCTTTCGAGTCGACCAGGTCAGAAGCGCCGGGCTGGGGCTTCGCATTCCTGGGCTGCTTGAGCTTGTTTGTTTGTTTGTTGACGCCTGCGCCGGCCGCCCGCTATGCTTCGCGGTCCTGTGTTTACCCTTATCCGTTTCGGAGTCCGTTCGTGGCCAATATCAAGTCCGCCAAGAAGCGTGCGCGTCAGGCCGACAAGCGCAACGCCCACAATTCCAGCGTGCGCTCGATGCTGCGCACGGCCATCAAGAAGGTCGTCAAGGCCATCGACGCCGGCGACCAGCCGGGCGCCGAGTCGGCGCTGAAGTCCGCCGTGCCGATCATCGATCGCATTTCGGCGCATGGCTTCATCCACAAGAACAAGGCTGCTCGCCACAAGAGCCGCCTGACCGCTGCGGTGCGCAAGCTGTCGGCGCCCGCCGCCGCTGCCTGAACCGGGCGGCACGACCAACAAAAAAGCCGGCTCTATGCCGGCTTTTTTGTTGGGTCACCCAACGCCGCAGGACGGCCGTCGGGAAGCGGCAAGTCAATCCGTGTCGGAAGCGGCCTGATCCGGCTCGGCCGGTCGCTTGATCGCATCCAGCGCATCCATGGTCGCGTAGATCAACGGCTCCAGGCCCTTGCGCTCGAGCGCCGACACCAGGTACACCGGACCCTTCCAGCGCAGGCTGCGCTTGAGCGCCTTGGCGCGCAGTTCCGCTTCGCCATCCGGCAACATGTCGGCCTTGTTGAGCACCAGCCAGCGCGGCTTTTCCAGCAGCGCCGGATCGAACTTCTTGAGCTCGCGTTCGATGGCGCGCACCTGCTTGTTCGACGGCGGGCCTTCCTCGAACGGCGCCAGATCGACGACGTGCCAGAGTACCCTTGTGCGCTGCAGGTGCTTGAGGAAATGCACGCCCAGACCAGCGCCTTCGGAGGCTCCTTCGATCAATCCCGGGATGTCGGCGACCACGAAGCTGCGGTCGGCGGCAGCGCGGACGACGCCGAGATTGGGGTGCAAGGTGGTGAACGGGTAATCGGCGACCTTCGGCGTGGCCGCCGAGATGGCGCGAATCAGCGTCGACTTGCCGGCATTCGGGAAACCGAGCAGACCAACGTCGGCGAGCACCTTGAGCTCGAGTTGCAGCTCGCGCTCTTCGCCTGGCGTGCCCGGGGTGGCCTTGCGTGGCGCGCGGTTGACCGAGCTCTTGAAATGGATGTTGCCCTTGCCGCCCTGCCCGCCCTGCGCCACCAGCAGTTGCTGACCATGGCTGGTCAGATCGCCGATCACCTCGTCGGTACCGGCATCCATCACCACGGTTCCCACCGGCACGCGGATGGTGAGATCGACACCGGCGCGCCCATAACACTGTCGGCTCATGCCGTTCTGACCGCGCTCGGCGCGGAACTGGCGCTGGTGGCGGAAGTCGATCAGCGTGTTCAGTCCTTCATCGGCGATCAGGTGGATGCTGCCGCCGTTGCCGCCGTCGCCGCCATCCGGGCCACCGAGCGGGATGAACTTCTCGCGGCGGAAACTGACGCAGCCATTGCCGCCATTACCGGCATGCACGTGGATTCGCGCCTCATCGACGAACTTCATGATCCTGGGACCCTCTGAAACAAAAAGCCCCGCGCGCGGCGGGGCCTTTCGCTGAACAACGGCGCTGCGCTCAGGCGGAGACGACGCTCACGAAGCGACGCATCTGCGGGCCACCGACATGGAACTTGACGACCCCATCGGTCAGCGCGAACAGCGTGTGGTCGCGACCCAGGCCGACATTGTTGCCGGGATGGAAGCGCGTGCCACGCTGACGCACGATGATGTTGCCCGCCGAGATCGTCTGACCACCGTAGATCTTCACACCCAGATACTTCGGGTTGGAGTCGCGGCCGTTGCGAGTCGAGCCGCCTGCCTTTTTGTGTGCCATGGCTGAATCCTTGTAGTCGGATCAAAGATCAGGCGTTGATGCCGGTGATCTCGATCTCGGTGTAGTGCTGACGGTGACCCATCTGCTTGCGATGGTGCTTGCGGCGACGGAAGTGCACGATGTACACCTTGTCGGCGCGGCCATGGCTCTTCACCGTGGCAGCCACCTTCGCGCCCGCAACCAGGGGAGCACCGACCGAGATCTGATCGCCATCGGCAATCAGCATCACCTGATCGAGCTCGATGTTTTCGCCCGCAGCAACGTCCAACTTTTCAACCTTGAGAACGTCACCGGGGGCTGCACGATACTGCTTGCCACCAGTTGCAAATACGGCGTACATGACGAGACCTCGTCCAATGTCTTGAAACAAAGAAGCGGAACTATAACCAGCCTTGCCCGGCTGGTCAATGAACAAGTTCTGCAATGTTTGCCCGGCGGCGCACCAGCATGACCCAAGAGCAACCACGGCGCGCACTTTGCACCAGAATGCGGTAACTTGACCCGGTGCACAGCCTTGCCGCGGCCAGCGAGGCAGACTAAGGGACCGAGACTTGCCGATGGAGTAGCCACCCGATATGGGCCACGTGATCCTCGATCGCCGTCAGGAGCCGCGTTTTGAACTGCCCGGCCGATTCCGTTGCATCTCGCCTGCGGGCCTCAATGGCCGGGTGATCGACCTGTCGCTGAATGGCGCGCTGCTCGAATGCGAGGCGACACCGGTGTGCAGGAACGGCGACCTGATCGAAGCGCTGCTTGAACTGGACGAGACCCGCCCCTTCGCCGTGAAGGCGCGCGTGGCGCACGTGCACGAGTTGCGCATCGGCATCGAATTCCACGAAATCGAGACGCCCGCCTTCGAGCAGCTCTCAGACTTGGTGCTGTCGCTGAAGCGCGCGCCGGCATTGGCGCGGCTGTCCGAAGAATCGGACTGAAGCGCGGCCAGCAGGCCTCGGCTTGGCGTTGCAGTTCGCGCGCACCGCGCCCGAATCCCTGTCACGCTTCGGTGCGCGCTGGCGGGTTGAGCCCGCTCTCACAGAACACCCTCTAAACGTTTGATTGTAGAGCATTTATTTGTAGGTCACGTTGCCTGCGCAGCGGGCTACGTGACAATGGACAGCGTCACGTAGCCTGCTGCGCAGGCAACGTGACCTACTTCCGCGTGTTATTTGCGCGAATAAGCGCACCGACAGGGGCGACCGTGACTCTCACCAAAAATAACGCAAGTATCTGAAACAAAACCTTTTTCCGCAAAGAACGCAAAGGAAAGCAAAGCCAGCAGAACATCAACACCCTGGTTCCTGGCTCTCTTTGCGTCCTTTGCGGACAAAAGAAAAAGACTCCGTGGTCGCTGACCGCTTGCTGCGCGACGGTGCGCACCGAAGCCGTGCATCTGAAACTCCCACCGTTCGATCGCAAGCCGGTGGGAGCGTGTTCACCCCGCGAGCTGCCGCTTCAGACCGGTGCCGGCGAAAAGCATGCTGCAGGCGCAAGGCATCAGGTCTTCTTGCGCCGCGGAGGACCGTCGCCGGAGGCGCGCGGAGCGCGCACGGGCGCGGCGGCATCGCCTTCGCCGGCGATTCGACTGATCTGCAGCGGGCGGCCAACGACCCAGACCTTCTTCAGGTGCTGAAACACTTCCTTGGGCATGCCTTCTGGCAGTTCGATCGTGCTGTAGTCGTCCTCGATTTCGATGCGACCGATGTAGCGACTCTCGAGGCCCGCCTCGTTGGCGACCGCACCGACCAGGTTGCCGGGTTTCATGCCGTGCCGGTTACCCACTTCGACGCGGTACTTTTCGAGCCGGGCGGGTGGCTCATCGCTCTCGCTGCGCGGCGCGCGTTCGCGCACCGGCCGCGATGGCCGGGTGTCGCCCGTGGTGTCCGACGACCGTGGTCGACGCTCGGCCTCGAACGGACGCGGCCGTTCGCTGCGCGGGGCCTCAGAGGACGGTCGCACAACGCGCTCTGGACGGTCCGACGCGAACGGCGTGCGCGCGGCGCGATCCGCGCGTTCGGCGCCTTCCCGCCGCGGCTTGTCGCTGCGCGGTCGCTCCGGGCGCTCGCTGCGCGGCATCGGCGCTTCGCCAGCCGGCGAGGTATCGCCCGACGGACCCAACAGCAGCGGCGTCTTGCCCTGCAGCAGGCGCGCCAGCGCCGCCGCGATGTCGAGCTCCGGCACTTCGTTCTGCCGCGAGAAATCGGCGATCAGGCGGCGGAACTGATCGAGATCGCCGACCTCCAGCCCGTCGCTGATGCGCTTGTAGAAACGCGCCACGCGACGGTCGTTGACCGCCTGCACCGAGGGCAGCAGCATCGGCTCGATTGGCTGGCGCGTGGCACGTTCGATGGCCTGCAGCAGGTGACGCTCGCGCGGCGTGACGAACAGGATCGCATCGCCGCTGCGACCGGCACGACCGGTGCGTCCGATGCGGTGCACATAGGCTTCGCTGTCGTAGGGAATGTCGTAGTTGAGGACATGACTGATGCGCTCGACGTCGAGGCCGCGCGCGGCGACATCGGTCGCGACCAGGATATCGAGCTGACCTTCCTTGAGCCGGGCGATGGTTTTCTCACGCTGCGCCTGGATCAGGTCGCCATTGATCGCCGCGGCGGCGAATCCGCGCGCCTGCAGCCGTTCGGCGAGTTCCTCGGTACCCAGCTTGGTGCGCGCGAACACGATCATCGCCTCGAACGGCTCCGCTTCGAGGATGCGCGTCAACGCGTCGAGCTTGTTGACGCCGCTGACCATCCAGTAGCGCTGGCGCACCGCAGCGACCGTGGTGGTGCTCGAACGGATGGTGACCTCGGCCGGATCCTTCAGATGGGTCTGCGCGATGCGCCGGATCGGTGCCGGCATGGTCGCCGAGAACAACGCCACCTGACGTGTCGGCGGGGTCTTCTGCAGGATCGCGTCGACGTCGTCGATGAAGCCCATGCGCAGCATCTCGTCGGCCTCGTCGAGCACCACCACCTTCAATTGCGACAAATCGAGTGTTCCGCGCGCCAGATGATCCTTGATGCGGCCGGGCGTACCGACCACCACATGGGTGCCGCGCTGCAATCCGTGCAACTGCGGCCCGTAACCTTGGCCACCGTAGATCGGCAGCACGTGGAAATTCGGCAACTGCTGCGCATAGCGCTGAAACGCCTCGGCGACCTGGATCGCCAGTTCGCGCGTCGGCGCCAGCACCAGTGCCTGCGGGCGCGCCAGCTTGAGATCGATCTGCGCAAGGATCGGCAGCGCGAATGCGGCGGTCTTGCCGGTACCGGTCTGTGCCTGACCGAGCACGTCGCGGCCGGCCAGCAACGGCGGAATGGTCGCCGCCTGGATCGGCGACGGCGACTCGTAACCGACGCTCAGCAGCGTCTGCAGCAGGGCATCCGGCAGACCCAGCTCGGCAAAGGTCAGGGAGGTGGCTTCTTCACTCATGGTGCGTCCTTGCGTACTTGCGGTCCACACAGCGCGAACCCGACGCGGATTGTAGCGCGGGGGAGCTGAAGGGGCCTGGAGCACCGAGCAATCGGTTGCGAGAGCTGCGAACAAGGCGCAAGTCGTCCGGTGTCCGACACGAACAACTGCACGTCCGACGCAGGCCAGACCCCTCACCAGACTATCTCAACGCATTGATCAACGTAGATATTGCCGAATCAAACTCCAATCGGCGCAAGGCAATCGACGTGCGCACGCGCATCGTCAGTGGCTTACCCGACTGTCACCCGCGCGGTTTGCGCGCCTGGCGCTGCGCTGCGACCTGCAGGCGCTGCAGATCGAGCCAGTCCGGTCCGGCCAGTTGCAGCTGGCGATCGAGGATGCGCGGCAGCAGACCCGCCGGAACGCCGCTGTTGGAGTTCCACAGAACGGCAACACCGAAACCGTACTCCGGCAACAAGCCAACCATTGCCCGGTAACCCTGCACGGCGCCGGCATGGAACACCATGCGCGCGCCGGCGTAATCGAACACGCGCCAGCCCAGGGCGTAACCGGCGCTCCGCACACGTTCGCGTCGCCAGCGTGGGCCCAGCAGCTCGCCGGGCGTATCGATGCGGGTCGTCTGCACCAGTTGCAGTACCGGCAACGGCAAAACCTCCGGGCGCTCGCCGAGCTGGGCGCGCATCCAGATCGCCACGTCGCGGATGCTGGCATTGACGCCGGCAGCGGCGGGCAACTGGTAGTAGGTGGGCTTGGGCTCGACCGGCACCCAACCGCCGCGCGCGTAGACGTGCGGCCGCGCCCAGTTGTTCCCCCCGATCAGCGCATCGCGACCTACCGTGGTGTCGCCCATGCCGAGCGGCAGCAGTAGCCGACGACTGAGCTCAACCGAAAAGAAACTGCCGACAGCGCCAAAAGCCGCATCGGCGGCAACATTGAACAGAACGTTCTGGTAGGCATAGCAGCCGCCCACTGCGCAGGCCGGGCGCACGCTCGGCAACGACTGGATCAGATCGACCAACGGCGCGTTGGCTTCCAGCTTCATGTCGAAGGTGTGGTGCGGCAGCCCGGTCTGATGACTGAGCAGGCGCTCCAACGTCAATTCCATCGGCGCTTCCGGGTCGGCCAGCTGCAATCCGGGCACCAGATCGACGACGCTCTGCTGCAAAGACAGAAATCCGGCATCAGCGAGCAGTCCGCACAGGGTACCGGCAAAGCCCTTCGAGACCGAGGCCAGCCGAAACACGGTGTGATTGTTCACCGGCTGACCCGAACCGGTATAGGTTTCGCCAACCGAGAACAGTTGATCCGCCTGTCCGGCGCGCACCATCGCAACGCTCAGGGCGGGCGTCGCTCCGCTGGCGGCCACCGCATCCACCCAGGCCTGGATCTCGGCCGGGAGTGTGTCGACCGCCATCACCTGCGACACCGGGGCCACCGAACCCACGCTCGCCGCAGGCAGGGGCAACGATGCCCACAGGGCCAGCACGGCGATACCGATCCGGGTCAGTCCGTGCAGGTGGCTCGCGGTTTCCTGGAGCATTCGCCCCCCGTGGTATTCTTTGATCGAGGCGCTGAATCGTAGCGCGTTTCCCGACGCCCGAGTGGAGTTTGCGATGCTCTCGACCGTGATCCTGCTGGTGATCCTGGTTGTCGTTGCACTGTTTTTCGTCAGCATCTACAACAGTCTGGTGACCGCACGAAATGGCTACAAGAATGCGTTCAGTCAGATTGACGTGCAATTGACCCGCCGCCACGACCTGATTCCGAATCTGGTCGAGATTGCCAAGGGTTACATCAAGCACGAGCGCGAAACCCTGGAAGCCGTGATTCAGGCACGCAATTCCGCCGTCAACGGACTGCGTGCAGCCAGCGCCAATCCCGGCAATGCGGCTGCGGTGCAACAACTTGCGACCGCGGAAAACCAGTTGACCGGAGCGCTAGGGCGTCTGTTCGCACTGTCCGAGGCGTATCCGGATCTGAAGGCGAACACCACCATGATGCAATTGTCGGAGGAGCTGACCAGCACCGAAAACAAGGTGGCGTTTGCGCGCCAGGCTTATAACGACGGTGTGCTCGGCTACAACAATCGCCGCGAGGTGTTTCCCAACAATCTGGTTGCCGGGATGTTTGCCTTTGGCCCGGCGCCGTTCCTCGAACTCGACGATCCGGCCAAGCGTGAAGTCCCGAAAGTGAGTTTTACCTGAATCGGGCCTGTCAGCCGGTTGCGGCCGCAGTTGCTCATCGGACATGAACTTCTTTCAGCACCAGGCGGCCGCACGCAGCAATAGTCGGCGCGTGCTGTGGCTGTTCGTGCTGGCGGTACTGGTGATCGTCGCCGCGATCAACGTCGTCGTGCTGCTGGTGTTCGGAGTGCTCGCGGTGGATGCATCGCAACCGGCCGAACCGGGCACAGTGACCGGGATGATGCTCGGCGGTTCGCTGGTCACGCTCGCGGTGATCGGATGCGGAAGCTTGTACCGCACGTTGAGCTTGCGTTCGGGCGGCGGCGTGGTGGCACGCGCCATGGGCGGCACCCTGGTTCCCGAGGATCCGCGCGATTTCCACTTGAAGCGGTTGCGCAATGTCGTCGAAGAGATGTCGATCGCTTCGGGAGTACCGGTCCCCGAGATCTACGTCCTCGACCGAGAATCGGGCATCAACGCGTTCGCGGCCGGTTACACCGCCAGCGATGCGGCCATTGCGGTGACCCGCGGCGCGCTCGACCGCCTCAGTCGCGATGAATTGCAGGGCGTCATCGCCCACGAGTTCAGCCATATCCTGAATGGCGACATGCGCCTGAACCTGCGTCTGGTCGGGCTGATCTTTGGCCTGTTGGTACTCGGCGTCACCGGTCAGCGGGTGCTGACGCACATGCGTTATGGCGGTTCGCGCAAGGAAGCTAACGCGATCATGCTGATCGCGCTGGCGGTGATGATCTTCGGTTATCTCGGCGTTTTCCTGGGACGCATGATCAAGGCCTATGTCTCGCGCCAGCGCGAGTTCCTGGCCGACGCGTCGGCAATACAGTTCACCAGGGTTTCGCATGGGCTTGCCGGGGCCCTGATGAAGATCGGCGCCTTCCAGTCCGGGTCAAGGATGACCGAGGGCGATGGCGAAGAAGTCGCGCACATGCTGTTCGGCGATGGCGTCGGCTACGGCCGGCTCACCGCCACGCATCCGCCGCTGGTGGAGCGCATCAAGCGCATCGATCCGCGTTTCGATCCTCAGCTCCTGGCACAACTGGCCGGCACCGAGCGGACCTTCGAGGGTATCGACGAGGATGCCGATCCGCCCGCGGCGAGCGCACTGCTGGCCGGTTTCAGCGCAGCGCCGCTTGCCGTCACGCCAGCGCGCGCGCGCCTGGGCGTGCAAGTCAGCGCACCGCCGCCGCAGCAATTGATCGGCGACATCGCCAATCCGGGCATCGAGCACGTCGCCTACGCGGCAGCCGTTCGCCAGTCGTTGCCGCCGGTGCTGAGCGCGGCGGCGCACATGCGCGAGCGCGCGATCGACGTCGTCCTGGCGTTGCTGGTGTCGCGCGAGACAGACCCAGCCGGCCATCTGGCCGAGATCCGCCACCGACTCGGCTCAGTGCGGGCCAAAGGCACCGAAGATCTGCTGCTGCCCGCCCGCGGCCTGCACCCGGCGCAACGCGCACCGTTGGCGCAACTGGCGATGCCTGCGCTCAAACGGCGACCTGCCGGCGAGCTGCAGCAAATCATCGACACCATCGAAACCTTGATCCACCGCGATGGCCACATCGATGTCTTCGAATATGTGCTCGCGCGACTGTTGCGCCAGCAGTTGGACGAATCGCGGGCGCCCAGTCGCGCACGCGCCGAGCACAGCAAACTGTTCGGCCTGCGCCGCGAGGCGCTCGGACTGCTGGCCATCCTCGCGCATCACGGCCACGACACGGCCGAGGGCGCAAGACGCGCCTATCTGGCCGGCGCCGGCGTGCTGTTTCCGGGCGATGCCGATGCCTATGCCCCGCCGGCCGACTGGATGGCAACGCTGGATCAGGCGCTACCTGCGCTCGACACCCTGATGCCGGCCGGCAAGGAGACCCTGGTGTTGGCGCTGGCGACCACGGTCGGCCACGACGGCCAGATCGCGATAGCCGAAGCCGAGTTGCTGCGCCTGACCTGCACCCTGCTGCACTGCCCGTTGCCGCCGATCCTGTAGAGCGGAACCCGCGCAACGGATTCCGCCGAAGGCCATGCGCTGTTGTGGGTCCAGATGTCTGGACGCTTCTCGGAGATCGAGATCAGGAGCGGATTCCGCCGAAGGCCATGCGCTGTTGTGGGTCCAGACTTGTCTGGACGCTTCTCGGAGATCGAGTTCAGGAGCGGATTCCGCCGAAGGCCATGCGCTCTTGTGGGTCCAGACTTGTCTGGACGCTTCTCGGATTCGAGATTAGGTGCGGATTCCGCCGATGGCCATGCGCTTTTGTGGGTCCAGACTGGTCTGGACGCTTCTCGGATTCGAGATCAGGAGCGGATTCCGCCGATGGCCATGCGCTCTTGTGGGTCCAGACTTGTCTGGACGCTTCTCGGATTCGAGATCAGGAGCGTCCAGACAAGTCTGGACGCACAAGGGCAAAAGACAATTCCGCTCCGCGAGTGGGGCCTCCAGACTTGCCTGGACCCACAAGGGCGCGGCAGTGGCGCCTTGCGAAAGCGATGTCGTCAGGCCGCCAGAATCAGATCGCTGGCCTTTTCCGCGATCATTACCGTCGGTGCATTGGTGTTGCCGCTGATCAGCGTCGGCATGATTGAAGCGTCGACCACGCGCAAGCCCTTGGTGCCGCGCACCCTCAGTTCGGGATCGACCACGGCGTTGCGATCGACGCCCATGCGGCAGGTGCTGACCGGGTGGTAGATGGTCTCGGCTCGGCGCCGGATGAAGGCTTTCAGGTCGGCCTCGCTGGTCATTCCGGCGCCCGGCTGCATCTCGTCGCCGGCGTAAGGCGCCAGCGGCGATTGCGCAAAGATCTCGCGACCGATGCGCACACCCTCCAGCATCATGTCGAGGTCTTCCGGCGCGCTCAGGTAGTTGGCGTGGATGCGCGGCGCCTGGAACGGATCTGCCGATGCCAGTTCCAGGTGGCCGCGGCTTTGTGGCCGCAACTGGCAGGCATGCAAGGTGAAGCCATTGCCGGGCAGGCGATTGCGGCCGTGGTCGTCGAGCAGCGCCGGCACGAAATGGAACTGCAGGTCCGGGCGGCCATCGGTCGCGAATTTCGAGCTGGCGAACCCACCGGTTTCGGCAATGTTGGAAGTGCCGATGCCGCTGCGGCCCAGGTAGTACTGCAATCCGATCCAGAGATCGTTGGTGCGATCGTAGGTGATCGGCTGCTTGCAACGGCGCAGCAGGCAGATATCCAGGTGGTCCGTCAGGTGGCGCCCGACGCCCGGCGCATCGACACGCACACCGATGCCGTGCCCACGCAGATGGTCGGCGGGGCCAACGCCGGAAAGCATCAACAGTTGCGGCGAATTGATCGCACCACCGCTGAGCAATACCTCCCGGTTCGCTTCGAAGCGCTCGAAGCGGCGGCCGACGCGGGCTTCGACGCCCACCGCGCGATCGCGGTCGAACAGAACGCGCGTGGCTTGCGCATGGGTAACCACACGCAGATTGGGGCGCTTGAGCGCCTCACCCAGATAACCCGCAGCGGTACTGCAGCGGGCGCCATTGCGCTGGGTCACCTGGTACTGGCCAAAACCGAGTTGCTGGGTGCCGTTGAAGTCGGCGTTGCGCGCATGACCTGCAGCCGCTGCCGCCTCGAGAAAGGCCAGACTCAGCGGATTGACGTGACGCAGATTCTCCACCGACAGATGACCACCGGTTCCATGCAGCGCATCCGCACCACGCTGGTTGTCCTCGGAGCGACGGAAGTACGGCAGCACTTCGGCCCAGCTCCAGCCGCGATTGCCGGCGGCTGCCCAGCCATCGTAGTCGGCACGCTGTCCGCGGATGTAGCACATCGCGTTGATCGAACTGGAGCCACCGAGGACGCGCCCCCGCGGCCAGTACATGCGCCGGTTGTCGAGCTGCGCTTCCGGTTCCGTCTGGTAGTTCCAGTTGAGGAACTTGACGTTGATCAGCTTGGCCAGTCCAGCGGGCATGTGAATGAACGGATGCCAGTCGCGCCCGCCAGCTTCGAGCAGCAGCACACGATGCTTGCCGTCGGCGCTCAGGCGATTGGCCAGCACGCAACCAGCAGAACCGGCACCGACGATGATGTAGTCGTACACGCAATCTCCCGCTGCAAGGCGTGGCCTGAACAAGCGCGAACCGCTTTCGGAATCAATCAGTTGCATGTTGCACTGCAGCATGCAACTGACAACCGGCAGGCGCGGCGCGATTCTTTGGGTCGCTGGTAGAGCAGTTGCTCTCTACGGCCGACGGTCCGTCTGTATCGGTACCTGGCGCCGACACGGCTCAGCGGGTTCGAACCCCATTCGGGCTGAGCTTGTCGAGGCCCTCGCTTATTTGCAGGCCCTTGAACAAGCTCAGGGCGAACGGAATCAGCACTGGCCAAGATGCTGGTCGCGGATTACGACCAGAAGTGCTTGAGCGAACCTCGCCGGTTACCGGAACTGCGGCGCCAGCAGACACTCGAATCCGGGCCGCGCGAACAGGTAACCCTGCATGTAGCGCACACCAAGCTCTGTCAGCACATCGCGTTCGTCGGTGGTCTCGATGCCCTCGGCGATCACCTCGATATTCAGGCGCACCGCCACCTGGATGATTCCGGCGACGATCGCCTGGCGCACGGTGTCGTTATGGATGTCGCGGGTCAGCGCCATGTCGAGCTTGATGATCTGCGGCTGGAAGCTCGCCAGCAGATTGAGCCCCGAATAGCCGGCGCCGAAGTCGTCGATGGCGGTGGTGAAACCCCGTTTGCTGTACTCGTCGAATATCCGTTTCAGATGCGAGGGATCCTCGATCTGCTCGACCTCGGTTACCTCGAACATCAGGCGATTGAGCGGGAAGTCGAACTGCAACGCGGCCTCCAGCGTCGCGCGGATGCAGGTCTCCGGTCGATACACGGCATTCGGCAGGAAGTTGATGCTGAGCTTGCAACCCGGGATGTCCTGCAAGCGCAGTCGCGACGCCAGTTCGATGGCACGGGTACGACAGGCCTGGTCGAAGCGATAGCGATTCTGATCATTGATCAACGCCAGGATGCTGGCTGCCGACTCCTGCCCCGGTCCACGCACCAGTGCCTCGTAGGCGAACAGCGTGCGCGTTCTCAGGTCGACGATCGGCTGAAACGCCATCGTGAAGGCGAAGCCGAGCGATTCAGTACCACGACATTCGGCGCAACCGACCGGGCGGAACGGACTTTCGAAATGAGTCTTTGCCATCCTTGGAGCATAGGCACGGGTGAAGCAACTTCCGTCAATTTGCGCGTCATTCGTCGCAATTGTCACGTTGTGCACCAATGGCCCGGCCGTGACGCGACCATCATGTCCGCTGCACCGGCCATTGACTTCACAAATGTGAAATTTGCCGCCTGTTTCGCATCCGGAGTTTTCACATGGTCAACCTCGCAATTTTTCATTCAACCCTGCCGCAGTACCTCAGCTCCACAGCGCAAGAGGCAGACCAACGCAACATGCAGGTCGCCGTGGCAACCGACAACCGGGCCACGTTGTTGGCCGACGCAGGCAAGATCAAAGTCGACGCGCTGGTGGCCGATCTGGATCTGCTGGGAGCCAACCCGGAAACGGCCATCTCCGAATTCGAACGCGCGCTCAAGCCGGAACTGACCGTCATCGTCTACGCCTTTGCCAAATGGGAAGTGATCGAGCGGCTGCGCGGGCCGCAGCGCCAGTTGATGCGCGCACCGGTCAGCGCCCGCGCATTGCGCTCGAACATGCTTGGGCTGATCGTCAAGCATCTGACACAGAATCCGGCCAAGGCAGTGGTGACGCCGCTGGAAACGGGGCTGATGCGGCTGGAACAGCAGGCACCGATGCGACGTTACAACGACATGCAACTGGCCGCATTGCAGGACGTGAGGAGCATGGTCGACTGCGAGTGTCCGAATCAGGTTGCCGACCTGGTGTTGCAGTTGACGGCCTTCGAGACCTACTCGGCGCAATGCCAGAACAAGAACGAAAAGGACGCGCAGATGCATCGCCTGCTGGCGCGGGTCACCGGCCATGCCCGCGCGGTGATGGAATACGGTCTCAAGGAGCTGTGCGCGTTCGAGGGCATCGACGCCGCCGAACTGGTCAAGCGCGGCTCGCGCGCGACGGCCTGACGGCAGTCAAACCGCCGACAACACTTCGACTCGATCGCCGACCCTGATCGCGCCGACACCGCGCGCGATCAGGTTCTGGCCGAAGGTGATGCCCTTGGGTCCACGGCGATAGAACTTCAACGTCGCCAGCGGCTCGCCGTCGGCATCGGCAACGGCGGTGTCAGGGTCGATCGTCGTGAGAATGCAGCGCACACAGGGTTTGACCACGTCGAACTCGACCGCACCAATGCGGATGCGGCGCCAGCCGTCTTCGGCGTGCGCGGAAGTGCCATCGACCAACAGATTCGGCCGGAAGCGGCGCCAACCGAGCTCACGACCCACGCGCGATGAAAGCGCGTCGCTGGCGGCGCGCGACAACAACAACAGCGGATAGCCATCGGCAAACGCGGTTTCGTCGCCCGCTCGGGAGTACTCCGGATCGAGTGGGCGGTGCATCGACGGATCCGCGTAGACCAGGCGCACGGGTCGGCCCAGGTAGCTGCTGAACCAGTCTGCCGCCACGCCACCGGCGTCGACCGCGCTGACCTGGCTGCCCCAAACCGTTGCAGCGGTGCGCGACGCGTTGTCGGCGCAGGCGATCTCGATCGCGGTCATGTCGGGCGCGCTCACGCGCAGGCGCGCGTCGCCGAGTGGCTGCGCCTGCACGCGCAGCAGTTTCGGCGACTGGCGCCCGGTCTGGAAACGACCGCTTTCATCCACCAGCATCCAGCGGCGATCCTGCGCGAGCCCGCGCATTTCCACCTGCGCCGTCTCCAGCAGGTTGCCGGCACACGACTTGATCGGATAAACGCTGATGGCGGCGAGTTGGGCAGTCATGAGTGGTTTGGTTCCTGTGAGAGTACTGGTCGCCCCAGGCGGTGCGCTTGTTCGCGCATCGAAGCTGTGGGAACGGGTTTATCCCGCGACAGCTCTCGCGGAGTAAATCCGCTCCCACACGAAAATCAATACCTTACGGCATGTTCGGTGAGAGTCACGGTCGCCCCAGGCGGTGCGCTTGTTCGCGCATCGAAGCTGTGGGAGCGGGTTTATCCCGCGACAGCTCTCGCGGAGTAAATCCGCTCCCACACGAAAATCAATACCTTACGGCATGTTCGGTGAGAGTCACGGTCGCCCCAGGCGGTGCGCTTGTTCGCGCATCGAAGCTGTGGGAGCGGGTTTATCCCGCGACAGCTCTCGCGGAGTAAATCCGCTCCCACACGAAAATCAATACCTTACGGCATGTTCGGTGAGAGTCACGGTCGCCCCAGGCGGTGCGCTTGTTCGCGCATCGAAGCTGTGGGAGCGGGTTTATCCCGCGACAGCTCTCGCGGAGTAAATCCGCTCCCACACGAAAATCAATACCTTACGGCATGTTCGGTGAGAGTCACGGTCGCCCCAGGCGGTGCGCCTGTTCGCGCATCGAACAGTGGGTGTCGCAAGAATGCGGACTGTATTTCTGGACGCAAAGGACGCTAAGGGACGCAAAGGAGATCAACAGCCACGACTTGCATGAATGGCCGCTGGCATCTGCTGTTCTTGCGTGCCCGGCCCGGCAGCAAGCTGCCGTGCGTTCGACGGCAGCGGCATGCCGCGGAATGCCCCGTCTCACCCTTTGCGCCCCTTTGCGTCCTTTGCGTCCCCAATCACAGGGTCGTCAGCATTCACAGGAAAATGCTTAAACTTCAATCTGTTACAGTATGTCCTGATCCACGAGCTTGCTAAACGCATCCACGCGCGTCGCAGCTTCGACCTCGTGCAGTATAGGCAGTCATGCCGAGCCCCGGCAGAACACGCCAATCGGCACCGGGGAAATGCGGAGGGTTCAATGGTTCCGTTGAGTCTGGCCCAGCTTTCGGCATACGCCGATGCCGTCTACGAAGTCGACCTGGAAGGCAGCTGGGCTGATGTGAGGACATTCGCGCCGTCTGCCTACGGCTCGCCGGCGACGCTGATCAGTGCCTGCAATCCCTGGTCGCAGTTGCTTTCCGACGCCGAGAATGCGCAACGAAATCACGGGCTCTACGGGCAGATCGAAACCAGCCGGCACGACTGGTATCGCGCACGCGGACGCTCAGTCGACTTGCGCTGGATCGAACCAGGTTTCCTCGTATTGGCGCCCCTCGACCTGATCGATGTCTGGGCACGCCAGTGGCAGCAGCACGCGGTGCTGGTCCTTCGCGGCACCGGGCAGAGCCCCGCGTTGCGCCTGTACTCACCGTTTGCCGGCGACGATCCTCCGCCGCGATTGGCCAATATGCACCTCGAATGGGTAGGATGCGGCCCGCCTGCCTCGTCTTGAACCGCCGCGCTTGTCCACGAACGCCGCCAACACCGACGTCCAACCGCTGCTGCACGCGCGCCAGCTCACCTGCCTGCGCGACGAGGAGCCGTTGTTCGTGCCGATCGATATCGATCTGCCTGACGGTCACCTGCTGGTTCTGGAGGGCCGCAACGGCGCCGGCAAGACCACGCTGCTGCGGGCGCTGCTGGGGCTGCATCCGTTGAGCGCCGACGAACTGCGCTTTCAGGGCGTCGATGTGCTGCGCGAGCGTCATCCGCTGTGTGCCGGCGCGCTGTGGCTGGGCCATCTGCTGGCGCTCAAGGGCGACCTGACAGTGCGTGAGAACCTGCACTACAGCCTCGCCATCGGCAGCGACGCCGAAGCTGGCGACGTCGACACGCTCTGCGTCGACCTTGGTCTTGCCGGCTACGAAGACACACCGACGCGCGCACTGTCGGCCGGCCAGCGCAAGCGCGCCGCGCTGGCACGCCTTGCGGCCAGCCGCTCTGCGCTGTGGTTG
This sequence comes from uncultured Rhodanobacteraceae bacterium, assembly GCA_937928755.1. Lineage (GTDB taxonomy): Bacteria > Pseudomonadota > Gammaproteobacteria > Xanthomonadales > SZUA-5 > JADKFD01. The sequence goes on from CALEZI010000160.1 coordinate 30,369, forward strand.
CTCGACGAACCTTTCGCAAATCTCGACGCCCAGGGCATGCAAGTCGTCGAACGCCTGCTCGCCACGCACCTCGCCCGCGGCGGCAGCGCCATGCTGACCAGCCATGGCGTGCTGCCGATCACGCTGCCGGCGACCACGGTGCGCCTGGAGCATGCGCGATGACCTGCGCTTACCTGCAACAGGCATTTGTCCGCAAAGGACGCAAAGAAGAGCCTTCGACAAGTCGATTCGACGCAACCGCTGCGCCTTTCGCTGTTGGATGCATCCACTTCGAAGCAACAGACTCGGCGTGTCCCATTCCGATCCGCTTTTCTCTGCGTCCTTTGCGTCCTTTGCGGACAAAAATGCTCCTGACCCACTGCCAATCAACCACAAAGAGAGCGCCATGAGCGCGCTCCGCCCCTACCACGCGCTGCTCGCGCGCGACCTGAGGCTGGCGTTCCGGCGTCGCGCCGACCTGCTGCTGCCGCTCGGTTTTGCCGTGCTGGTGGTGCTGCTGTTCGGTATCGCGCTCGGCGGCACACCGGAACGGCTGGCGCCGGTGTCGGCGCCGGTGATCTGGGTCACGGTCCTGCTGGCGGGGTTTCTGAGCCTCGATGGCCTGTTCCGACCTGATGTCGACGACGGCACCCTCGATCAGTGGCTGGCCGGGCCGACTTCGATCGTGGGCTTGATGTATGCCAAGGCACTCGCGCACTGGTTGTTGTACGGTGTCGGCCTGACCTTGTCGACTCCATTGCTGGCCATGTTGCTGAACCTGCCCGCCGAACTGTTGCCGGTCATGCTGATCGCACTGGGGATCGGCACCCTCGGCGCAACCCAGATCGGCATTGTCGCGGCGGCGTTGACGGCGCGTTTGCGTCGCAGTGGTATTTTGCTGGCGTTGATCGTGATGCCGTTGTATTTGCCTCTGCTGATCTTCGGCAGCGGCGCAGTCGACGCGGTGCGTCTGGGCGAATCGCCAAAGGCCGCCTTGCTGTTGTTGGCGGCGCAGACCGTGTTGTTGTTGACCCTTGCGCCTCCGGCGGCTGCCGCAGCCTTGCGCATCGGCTCGGACAATCCCCCATGAGGTTTCAATGAACCCCGTTTGGCGCTGGTTTCACCAACTCGGATCGCCCCCCTACTTCTATCGCTTTGCGACGCGGTGGATGCCCTGGTTCGGCCTGTCGGCGCTGGTGTTGAGCGTGATCGGCCTGTACCTGGGCATGGCGAAGGCTCCAGCCGATTACCTGCAGGGCGACAGTTTCCGCATCATTTACATCCATGTACCGGCGGCATGGATGAGCATGTTCATCTACGTGGCGATGGCCGTGAACGGCGCCATCGCACTGATCTGGCGCATCAAACTGTCAGAGCTGTTGTTCCTGGCATGCGCGCCGATCGGCGCCATGTTCACCGCGGTCACGCTGATCACCGGCATGCTCTGGGGCAAGCCGACCTGGGGCGCTTACTGGGTGTGGGACGCGCGCCTGACCAGTGAACTGGTGCTGCTGTTCCTGTACTTCGGCGTGATCGGGCTGGCATCAGCCTACGACGACGTGCGCCAGGGCGCGCGCGCCGCCGCGGTGCTGGGCCTGGTGGGCGTGGTCAACGTTCCGATCATCCATTTTTCGGTCAAATGGTGGAACACCCTGCACCAGGGCGAGACGATCCGCATCATGGGCAAGAGCAGCATCGACAGTTCCATGCTTTGGCCGCTGCTGATCATGGCGCTGGCGACCAAGCTGTATTTCGTGTTCGCGCTGCTGCTGCGAGCGCGCGGGATGCTGCTGGAGCAGGAACGCAACAAACAATGGGTGCGCGAGGTACTGTCGCCGCCGCAGATCGCGGGGGGCCGCAGCTGATGCTCGCCTGGCTCGAATCCCAGGGACACTGGGGCTTCATCCACGTTTCGCTGGCGATCACCCTGATCCTGGTCGTCGCCGATCTGCTGCCGCCGTGGTTGCAGCAGCGCAAGCTCAAGAACGAACTCCGTGCGCGGGCGCGCCGCGAACAGCACAGGACAAATTGACCGTCATGCATCCCATCCGTCGCCGTCGCTTGTTGCTCATCCTCGGCCTGGTCGTCGGCATCGGCGCCGCCACCGGACTGGCGCTGACCGCGCTGCAGGAAAACGTCAACCACTTCTACAGTCCCAGCGAAGTGCTCGCCGGCAGTGCGCCGGAAGGCCGCACCTTCCGCCTCGGCGGCGTCGTGCTGGAGGGCAGCACTCGCCGCGATGGCGGCACCCTGAAGGCGCATTTCGTGGTGACCGACCGCTTCAAGAACCTGCAAGTCGAGTACACCGGAATCCTTCCCGATCTGTTCAAGGAGGGTCAGAGCATCATTGCTACCGGCATCCTGCAGGCGGGCGGCGTGTTCGCTGCCAGCGAAGTGCTGGCCAAGCACGACGAGAACTACATGCCCAAGGAAGTCGCCGAGGCCATCGAAAAGGGCAAGGCGCAGAAGGCAGTCGAAGACGGAGCCCCCACGCCATGATGCCGGAGCTCGGTCAAGTCTTTCTGATCCTGGCGCTGCTGCTGGCGATCGTGCAGGCCTGCGTGCCGATGATCGGCGCGCAGCTCAACGAGCCCTCGCTGATGCGCGTGGCGCGACCGGCGGCCTACGGCTCGTTCGTGTTTCTCGCCTGCGCCTACACGATCCTGACCATGGGCTTCATCAATCAGGATTTCTCGATCGCCTATGTCGCCCAGAACTCCAACCTGCAGTTGCCCGAGATGTACCGCTTCAGCGCGGTCTGGGGTGCACACGAAGGTTCCCTGTTGCTGTGGGTGGTGACGCTGAGTCTGTGGACAGTGGCACTCGCGGCGCTCAGCCACAAGCTGCCGGAACGCTTCATGGCGCGCGCACTGGCCACGCTCGGCGTGATTTCGATCGGTTTCATCAGTTTCACCGCGTTCACCAGCAATCCGTTCGAACGTCATGTGCCGGCGCTGGCCGATGGCAACGACCTGAATCCGCTGTTGCAGGACTTCGGTCTTATCGTGCATCCGCCCATGCTCTACATGGGTTACGTCGGCTTCGCGATTGCCTTTGCCTTTGCCGTGGCGGCGCTGCTCGATGGTCGCGTCGATCGCCAATGGGTGCGCTGGTCGCGGCCGTGGACCAATGTGGCCTGGGCGTTCCTGACGCTCGGCATTGCGCTCGGCAGCTGGTGGGCTTATTACGAACTCGGCTGGGGCGGCTGGTGGTTCTGGGATCCGGTCGAAAATGCGTCGTTCATGCCCTGGCTAGTCGGCACTGCGCTGATTCACTCACAAGCGGTCACTGAAAAGCGCGGCACCTTTGCCGCATGGACGCTGCTGCTCGCCATCACCGCCTTTTCGCTGAGCCTGCTCGGCACCTTCCTGGTGCGCTCGGGTGTGCTCACCAGCGTGCATGCCTTCGCCAGCGACCCGGAGCGCGGCACCTTCATCCTGATCTTCCTCGGCATCGTCGCCGGTGGCGCGCTGACGCTGTACGCGATTCGCGCGCCGCGCCTGGTCTCGGCGCCACCCGTCGAGCTGTTTTCGCGCGAAAGCCTGCTGCTGGCCAACAACATCCTGCTCGCCACCGCCTGCGCGATGGTGTTGATCGGCACCTTGTATCCGCTGGTGGCGGAGGCTTTCGGCTGGGGCAAGGTCTCGGTCGGCCCGCCGTATTTCGGCTTGATGTTCACGGTGTTGATGGCGCCGTTGGTGTTGCTGATTCCGCTCGGTCCGTTGACGCGCTGGAAAGGCGACTCCGCCGCGTCGGTGATGCTGCCCCTGCGCACGGCCATGGCGTTGGCCGCGGTGGTTGGCGCGCTGGCGTGGATCTTCTTCCGCGAGTTGCCGATCAAGGCGGTGCTCGGCATCACGCTGGGCGTCTGGGTGGCATTCGGCACGCTGGTCTTCATCGTACGCCGATTGCGCCAGGCCGGACCGGGCAAGCGCTTCACGGCCGAGATGGTCGGCATGAGCCTGGCCCACCTCGGGGTCGGCATGTTCGTCATCGGCGTCATGGTCACCGACTCGCTCAACATCGAGCGCGACCTGCGCATGAAGCCGGGCGACACCGCCGAGGTGGCCGGCTATGAAATTGCGCTGATCACCCTGCGCCACCAGGAAGGACCGAACTACATCGCCGACGAAGGCGTGTTCGAGATTCGCCGCGACGGCAAGACGCTGAGCACCCAGCGCCCGCAGAAGCGTCAGTACCTGCGCGGCCAGGTGATGACCGAAGCCGCCATCGACGCCGGCTTCTTCTCCGACTTCTACATCGCCATGGGCGAGCCGCTGGAAGACGGCTCGGCGTGGGCGGTGCGCCTGTACTACAAGCCGATGATCCGCTGGGTATGGCTGGGCGCGCTGTTGATGATGTTCGGTGGGTTGATCGCCGCAACCGAACGCCGCTTGCGCCAAGCCGTCGTGGATCGCGAGAGCGAGCCCGCGCCTGCCCGCGACGCGCTGCCGGCAGCGGCGCGCACCGCTGCGGAGCACGCATGAACCCACGCGCCGCCATCCCGCTGATCGTCTTCATCGCGATTGCGGTGC
>CALEZI010000161.1 GCA_937928755.1 uncultured Rhodanobacteraceae bacterium
ACGGCTCGCGGCCTTTGGAGGGCGCCGCGCCTGCGGCGCCGCTTTTCGGCTCCTACGCGACAAAGCCCCGACGGACCAAGAGCAAGAGCAACAGCGGCCAAGCAGGCGCTTGGCCCTCCGGGAGCGCGCCAGATCACGGCTCGCGGCCTTTGGAGGGCGCCGCGCCTGCGGCGCCGCTTTTCGGCTCCTATGCGACAAAGCCCCGACGGACCAAGAGCAAGAGCAACAGCGGCCTAGCGGGCGCTTGGCCCTCCGGGAGCGCGCCGGATCACGGCTCGCGGCCTCTGGAGGGCGCCGCGCCTGCGGCGCCGCTTGAGGTGCTGGCGAGAAGCGTCCAGACAAGTCTGGACCCACTGAAGACCCGCGCGTCCGTCGCTACCTTGGCCACACCTTGCGGCCGTCGACCCAGGTCGACTGCACCTTGATCGACAAAAGCGCGCGACCGCGGACCTGGTGCGGGTCGATCGACAATACGATGAAGTCGGCGCGGCGCCCTGCCTCGAGCGTGCCAACGTCGTTCTCGGCGTGTCCTGCGTAGGCGGCACCGCGGGTGAATCCATCCAGCGCTTCGACGAGCGTCATTCGCTGATCCGGCAACCAACCGCCTGCGGGTTCGCCCTGCGCATCCTGTCGCGTGATGGCGGCGTAGATGCCCGGCAGCGGCGCCACGCGTTCCACCGGAAAGTCCGACCCCAATGCCATCGCCGCCCCGCTGTCGAGAAATCGACGCCACGCATAAGCACCACGCAGGCGCTGCGCACCGATGCGCGCCTGCGCCCAGGGCATGTCGCTGGTAGCGTGGGTCGGCTGCATCGAAGCAATCACGCCGAGTTCGGCGAAGCGCGGAATGTCCTTCGGATCGACCACCTGGGCATGCTCGATGCGCGGGCGCAACGCGCTGCGCTGTTCCGGCGTGAGCGCCGCAAAGGCATCGAGCACACTGCGGTTCGCGCGGTCGCCGATCGCGTGAACCGCCGGCTGCACGCCACAACCTGCAGCGCGCGTGATGATCTTTGCCAGTTGTTGCGGCGCTTCCAGCAGCAATCCGCGATTGCCCTGGTCGTCGGCATAGTCGGCCAGCAACGCAGCGCCGCGGCTGCCGAGCGCGCCGTCGGCATAAAGTTTGACCGCGCGCATGTCGAGGCGACCGCGCGAATGCCGGTAGGGGCCGTCCTTGCACAATTGGGCGAGTGCAGCGCCGTCGCCGTCTGCCATCGCATACACGCGCAACGGCAGTGCGTCGTCATCGGCAAACTCGCGATAAAGCGCCAGGTCCTCGCGTGATACACCGGCGTCGTGCACGCCAGTCAGGCCGACCGACACGGCGCTGTCGAGCGCCAGCTTGAGCGCGCGCCGACGCTGTTCGCGGTCGGGTTGCGGCACGTGACGCTGGATCAGCGCTATGGCGTTGTCGATGAACACACCGCCGGGATTGCCGTCGGCGTCGCGCAGGATGCGACCGCCCTCCGGGTCAGGCGTTTGCGCATCGATGCCGGCGACACGCATCGCCACCGAGTTCGCCCACGCCGCGTGACCGTCGATGCGCTCCAGCAACACGGGCCGGGTCGGAAACGCTTCGTCCAGATCGGCGGCTACCGGAAACGTCTGCTCCGGCCAGTCGTTCTGATCCCAGCCACGCCCCAGCAGCCAGTCTTCAGGTCCAAGTGTCTGAGCCGTCTCGCGCAGGCGCGAAATCACCTCGGCGCGGCTGCGGGTGTCGACCAGATCCGCCTGCATCAGCGAGAAACCAAGACCCATCAGGTGCCCGTGTGCGTCGACCAGCCCCGGCAGTACGACACCGGCGACCACCATTTCGGATACGCCGCGGCCGCGTTGCTCCAGCAACTCGCGCACCTTCGCGCTGGTGCCGTGCCCAAGCACGCGCCCGCCAGCGTCGTAGGCCAGAGCGGCCACCGGTTGCGCCGACAAGGCAGTGGGGTAGATGCGCCCGATCAGCAACGTATCCGGGCCGTCAACGTCGGCGCGGGCATCGTTGGCGAGAATCGCCAACAGCAAGGCGCATGACCATCGCATAGGTGCACTCCAGGCGGATTGGCCCGCGCAAGATCGAGCGACCGTTATAGCAGGGGTCTTGGTGCCAGCGATTCGCCCTGATCGGCGCTGGTGAACCACACTAGAATGATGCGACGCAACATCGACACGAACCATGACCGACGGCATCAGCTTGCGCCGAGCGCAGACATCCGACGCCAGTCTCATCGCCGAGTTCAATCAGGCCATGGCACTGGAAACCGAGGGCAAGACCCTCAACCCCGCGGTGGTGCAGGCGGGCGTGCTCGCGGTGCTGAATGAGCCACGGCGCGGCTTCTATCTGCTGGCCGAACGCGCCGGAACGGTCGTCGCCGGCCTGATGGTCACCTATGAATGGAGCGACTGGCGCAACGCCGACTTCTGGTGGATTCAGAGCGTTTACGTATTGCCTGCGGCACGTCGCCAGGGCGCATTCGCCGCCTTGTATCGCGAGATCGAACGCCAGGCACGGACGGCCGGGGCCTGCGGCCTGCGCCTGTATGTCGAAAACGACAACCAGACTGCGATTTCGACATATTCGCGACTAGGCATGCTCGATGCTCATTATCGGGTGATGGAGCAGAGCTTCAGATGAGGCCAGGCGAAGGTTTGACTCGCTTTTTGCTGCGCAGCGGCATGCTTGCCGCGCTGGCTGGCCTGTGGCTGCCGCCGGCCCTGGCTTCGCCACTGACGCTGCTGACCATCGACGCCGGTTACCTGGAATCAACCATGCCGCTGTACGCCAGCATCGCTGCCCAGGCTGCGGTTTCCTCGCCGGGCGTCACCGCAAAGCGTCGCAGCGACCTCGAACTGGCCCGCGAGCTGCGCCACAGCGAGGTGCTGATCGCGCTGCCTGAAGTGATTGCCGAGGTGGCGCGCGGTGCCGGTGCCGACCTGGTGGTCGATCGTGCAGTGGCGCGACGCCTCGACCAAACCGCGGCGCGCGACATCACCGGCGAAGTCGAACGCATCCTGGTCGCGCGCTTCGGCCAACTGCCCTTGGAGCCTGGTTCATGAGAACTCTGCGGGCAACACTGCTGGCATTCGTGTTGCCAAGCGTTGCGCTGGCCGCGCCGCCAATCCTGGTGGTCGATCTCAGCGACTCGTACACCCACTCGACGGCGCTCGCCGGACTGCTCGCCGATGTCGATCGCGAACTCAAGGCACTGGCACAAATGCATCGACCGGCAATCGATCGTCTGCGCCGCGAGTTGCGCGAGGCGAAACAGCGCGAACCGGACAATCGCGAACTGCAATTGGCCATCGCCCGCAGCATCAGCGATCTCGAAGCTACCGCCGAGCGCGACGAGGAACGCCTGGCGAAGGCCAACGAAACGGCGATCGGCGAGGTGCAACGAGCCATCGCGGCGGCCAAGGCGACACTGCAATCGGAGACCGGCGCGCGCGCGATCCTGGATATCCACGAGACCTACTACGTGCGCCAGGATTGCCCTTGCCTGGCCACCGAGCGGCTTTACGAGTTGCTCAACCAACAACTGCCGAAGGTGGAACTGCGCATGGCGCCGGCTGAATAGGTTGTTCCTCGCGGTCGTGCTGTGGAAATGCCTGAATGGCTCCTCCGGCACTGGCGATGACGCGCTCTCGGACCGTTCAGCAAGGCGACCCGTTCTGACGATGCTGCACCGCAGCTTGCCCTGGTTTGCTGCAAGCTCGCACAATGCAGTCATCCCGGCGTTGCTTCCGGCTTGTCGGGGAGGGGGCAAACCCGTGGCGTTCCATCAGGACCGCCGCGGGTTTCTTTTTTGAGGACTCGCAAGATGCCGGCGCAGTTGTGGGATGACCCCCTGGATTTTGTGCGGGCGGTGCGCGCGCTGCCGATGCGCGCCCCCGGTGTCCCGCGTGGCGTCTTCCTGGTTGCGCCGTCCGAATTCCGGCTTGCCGACGAATCGGCTCGCGACAACGCCTACATGCAGATGGCCGCGAACGTCGACGCCGACCGCGCCGGCCATCAACACCAGCAACTGGCACAGACGCTGGCGCGCGCCGGCATTCCGACGCACGCCTTTGCCGGCGAACCGGGCACGCCCGACGCGGTGTTTCCGAACAACGTTTTCGCCACGGCGCCGGGTCGATTGATCGTCGGCGCCATGCGCCATCCGGTGCGCCAACGCGAGGCGCGCCGAGCCGACATCCGCGCCTGGTTCCGCGACCTGCTCGGCTACCGCGAGATCGACCTCTCGCAGCGCGCCTGCATTGCCGAACTGACCGGCAGCCTGGTGATCGACCGCGCGCGCGGCATCGGCTATTGCGGACTCAGCGAACGATGCGATCGTGCCGGCGCCGCAGCGATGGCTGAGGCCTTTGCGCTGCGCCATGTGCTGGTATTCGATCTCGCTGCCGGCGAGTACCACACCAACGTCGTGATGTCGGCGCTGGCGGGTCGCGGGCTGCTGCTGTGCCGCGACGGCTTCGCCGACTGCGCCGTCGCCGACGCACTGGCGGCTATCGATCCCGTCTCCACGATCCTCATCGATGGCGACGAGAAGTCGCGTTATGTGGGCAACTGCATCGCACTCGGCGAGTCCGGCCTGTGGATGTCCGCATGCGCGCGACGAGCGCTGCGCGGCGAAACGACCAGGGCCATTGCGCAGCTCGGTCTGGAGATCTGCAGCGTCGAGCTCGACGAACTGGAAAAGGCCGGCGGCAGCCTGCGCTGCATGATCGGCGAGATCTACTGAAACTGCAGTCCTGGCGCGCAGCGTCGCGACATCGCATTGACCAGCGCGCGCCCTGACCCGGCAGGAGCGTCAGGGTCCGATGCGTTCCTTCATGACGTCGGCGTCGACGCCCAGGCTCTTGCCCACACGCGTCAGCCACGACTTCTCGGGAATGCGCATGCGCCCGTCCGCCTTGGCCAGTTGCAGCAAGGCTTCCAGCAATTGCTCGGAATGTGTCGAACTGACGGCGTACACCTTGAGGAACCTGGCGATCTCGCCCTCGACATCGAGACCGCCGGCGCGACCGCGTTCGAAGCTGTGCACCGCCAGCTTGCGTCCGACCTTCGACAGTTCCATGCGGTCGATCAGGTCTTCGCCATGCGCCGCCTCTTCGGCGGTCACCACGCCATCCGCGCGCGCCAGCGACCCGAGCAACGCGAACAGCACGCTGATGAAGACTTCTTCCCTGGGATCCAGCACCTCGCTGCGGAACAATCCGCCGAGCGTTTCGCTGACCCAACGCAGTGGTCCCGACGAGCGAACTTCTGACATGACGACCCCTCCCCTCACGTCGATTGCCTGTGCGACATCCTAGCAGCGCTGACGCGAGATTTCGGTCGGGCGCGACACATTGGATGAAACGCAATGGCATCGCAGAATGGGCCTTGCGGGCCTGCGGATTTACAATAGTGTCCGAAATCGGACAGCAGAAAGTCCGCTATTGGTCGGTCCGGGCCGCCGGTTGCATGTTCGCAGGGGCTGCTGGACGGATCGACGCCCAGCTCCGTCGCCGGATTTGCAGCCGACAAGAGACCACTCGCATCCATTGCCTGCCTTGGCACGTAAACTGCCTTGCATCGGGTACCCACAATTCGACCTGCGCCGACCATGGCCGACCTGCCGATCCTGATTGCCGATGACCAGCGCGACGTGCTGGAAGCGTTGCGTTTCCTGCTCAAGGCCGAAGGACTGCCGTCGCTGCAGGCGATGCACCCCGACGCGGTGATCGAAACACTGAAGAAGCAGCCGGTCGCGGTGGTGCTGATGGACCTCAACTACACGCGCGACACCACCTCGGGCCAGGAAGGACTCGACCTGCTGGAACGCATTCGCGCGCTCGATGCGGAACTGCCGGTGGTGGTGATGACCGCCTGGGGCACCATCGACATCGCGGTCGAAGCGATGCGCCGCGGCGCCAACGACTTCGTCGAGAAGCCGTGGGACAACGCGCGGCTGCTGTCGATCCTGCGCAATCAGGCGGCGCTCGGTGCCACGCGCAAGCGCGCGCAGCGACTGGAGCGCGAGAACGAGATCCTGCGCGGCACCGAAAGCGGCGAGTTCATCGCCGAATCGGCGGCCATGGGTCCGGTGATCGACATGATCCAGCGCGTCGGCCCTACCGAGGCCAATGTGCTGATTCTCGGCGAAAACGGCAGCGGCAAGGGCCTGATCGCCGATTTGCTGCACCGCAACTCGCGGCGCGCCGACAAACCGCTGATCAAGGTCAACATGGGCGGCATCGCCGAGAGCGTGTTCGAGAGCGAGATGTTCGGACACGTGCGTGGCGCGTTTACCGACGCCAAGACCGATCGCATCGGCCGCTTCGAACTGGCCGACGGCGGCACCCTGTTCCTCGACGAAGTCGGCAACATCCCGACCTCGCAGCAACCCAAGCTGCTGCGCGTGCTCGAAGACGGCGAGTTCGAACGTCTCGGCTCGTCGCGTACCTCGCGCGCCAACGTCCGCCTGATCTCGGCGACCAATGCGGATCTGACCGAGGATGTCGCCAAGGGCCGTTTCCGCAAGGACCTGTTGTTCCGCCTGAATACGGTCGAACTGCGCTTACCGGCCTTGCGCGAGCGCCGCGAAGACATCCTGCCGCTGGCGCGCCGAATGTTGACCCGCTTCGGCCAGCGCTATCAGCGCGACGACGTCCGCCTGGCGCCGGCCGCCGAGCGTGCCCTGCTCGGGTATGCCTGGCCCGGCAACGTCCGCGAGCTGTCGCATGTGATCGAGCGCGCCGTGCTCATGTCGCGGGCGTCGGAGATCGGCGACCTCGACTTCAGCTTTGCGCCGACGCGCCAGAACGACAGCGAACTCGACCATCTGACGCTCGACGCCGCCGAGGAAATGCTGGTGCGCCGCGCGATGATCAAGGCCGAGGGCAATGTGCAGCGCGCATCCGACCTGCTCGGATTGAGCCGCGCGGCCTTGTATCGACGGCTGGAGAAGTACGGGATTCGCAGTCCGGGTGAGGGGGAGGGGGAGGCGTGAAGCAGCAGCGGGGCAAGGG
>CALEZI010000162.1 GCA_937928755.1 uncultured Rhodanobacteraceae bacterium
AAAATTATTTTCGGATCAACAACTTGAAGCATGCCCGGCGAACTGGAAATCGGGAATCGGGAATCGGGAGAGGCTGGCCTGAGCCTTGGTCTCGTCCCCGGCCGGGCGTATTGATGTTCGGACATCTTCGATGAGCACTGAATCCACCAACTCGCCGCCGGTTCCACTCCCGATTCCCGATTCCCGACTCCCGGCAGCCGACCGCCTCACCGTCGCGATCTCCTCGCGCGCGCTGTTCGATCTGTCGACTGAGCACCAGTTGTTCGAGCGCGAGGGGCTGGACGCGTACCAGGCCTACCAACTGGCGAACGAGGACGAAGTTCTCAAGCCGGGCATCGCCTTTCCGTTGACGCAGAAGCTGCTGCGACTGAACCAGATGCGGCCGGATACGCCGCAGGTGGAAGTGATCCTGCTCAGTCGCAACAGCGGCAATTCGGGGTTGCGCATCTTCAATTCGATCGAGCACTACGGGCTCGAAATCGTGCGCGCGGCGTTCACCAATGGCGCTCCGCCGTTCCAGTACATCGAACCCTTCGGCGTGCACCTGTTCCTGTCGGCGCATGCGGACGATGTGCGCCAGGCACTGATTGCCGGCTACGCCGCGGCGAGCATCCTGCCCTCGCAGGCCAGCGCCAGCCGCCATCCGGAGCTGCGCATCGCCTTCGACGGCGACGCCGTGCTGTTCTCCGACGAGGCCGAGCAGGTCAGCCATCACCAGGGACTGGATCGCTTCCACCAGAGCGAGCGGGAACTGGCCCACCAGGCCCTTTCCGGCGGCCCGTTCCGCAACGTGCTGCTGGCGCTGCACCGCATTCAGGCCGCATTCCCGGCCGAAAACTCGCCGATCCGCACCGCGCTGGTCACGGCGCGCTCGGCCCCGGCACACAAGCGCGTGATCCTCACCTTGCGCGAATGGGGCGTGCGCATCGACGAAGCGCTGTTCCTCGGTGGTCGCGACAAGGGACCGTTCCTGGCCGCGTTTGGCGCCGACATCTTCTTCGACGACCAGCGCAAGAACGCCGAAAGCGCCAGCCGCTACGTGCCCACCGGGCACGTACCGCACGGAGTGGCCAATCCTTAGAGGCACGGGGAAGCTCGCACCTCGCGAGCTATTGTGGGTCCACACTTGTCTCAACGCTTCTGCATTTGCCGGGGATATCGCCCAGTCTGGGCCCACCAGATCAAAAGCAGCAACAACGGCATCCAGACAAGTCTGGACCCACTTGAGCGAAGGCAACATTGAGGGCGTCCGGACACGTCAGGACCCACCAGGGCAAGAGCAACGGCCAGACCCACGCCAGACAGGGCTTTCGTTTCTGCTGACGGCGTTCAGTTGGCACTGCTGCACTGGCCGCTATTGTTCGCCAATGGCTTTGCGTCCTGCCCTGTTCCTGTGTTGTCTGTCGTTTGGCGCCTGCACGCCAGGCGTCAGTGTCGATGTCCGCAGACCGGAGCTTGCGCTCGAAGCACCCATGGCCACGGCGCCGACCCTGACTGCGGTAGCCATGTCGACCGCGGCAGCGGGCGTGGTGGAAATCCACGGGCCATTCGAACCCTCGCCGCGCCTGGACAGCAGCGAACTGCTGCCCGGCTTTCCTCTGACCGGTGCCGGTTACCGGATCAGCGAGCAGGTGCAGGTCGTCGATTATTACGGGCAGTTCGAATTGCGCACCGATGTCGGCGGCCTGGTCGCCGACGGCGCCGAGGTGCTCAAGCTGCGCGTGCGCGAACTCGACGCCGTGCGCGCGCTGGAACGAATAAGTTCCTCCGATGTCTTCGTCGAAGCCATGAAACGCACGGGACAGCGGCCGATCACCGCGGTTCAGCAGGTGGCGACCGAGCCCGTCGCCACCGTCTCTGGACTGCCCGCCGGCGTCGGACGATTCCTGGTGCGTTCGGCGCTCAACATCCGCGACCTCGCCCTCGATCTCAACGATGCCGCGATCGATGCGATGGCCGAAGACGAGAACGATCCCGACGGCGATGATCCAGCCAATGGCGGTGAGCAGCAGGCTGACCTGCGCATGAAGTCGCAGAAGGTCGCGACTTCGGCTGCCTTGCGTTACATCGGCTACAGCAAGGCGCGCCGCGAGATCGCGCGCCACGTCGGCGCCGATCCATACAGCACCAATCCGCTGTTGCGCGAACGCCTCGATCAGCTGGCCTGGGCGGCCTGGTCGGGCTCCAGGCTCACCGGTTATGCGCTCGGGCTGATTGGCGGCGCGGCCGCCGAGGCCATCGGTTACGCCAAGGATGCTTACGAGCTGGTCTGGGAACTGCCGCCTGAGGATCTCAAGCGCCGCAACCTTCAGGTCCTGGACGAACTCGGCATCAGCGGCAAACCGGCGCGCGATCTGGTGCGTCGCAGCAAGGCATTCACCCTTACCCAGCAAACCGAATTCATCGAACTGTTGCGCCTGCCGCTGTTCGCACCGGCACGCAGCAGCCTGTTCCAGCAGGCCTTGCAGGCCGAACGCGAAGTCCACGCGCGTTTCCTGATCGACGCCATGCGACTGCTGCGACTGGTCGATGCCGACGCCGCCAGCGCCACCGTGATCGGCTCGTCGCCGGCGCTGCGTCGCACCGATGGCAGTTTCGTGATCGCCATTCCGGTCGACTATCTGCACTGGACCGAAGAGATTGCCGCATTCGCCTGGCGCGATGACCTGATCGGCAGCCACAACCTGCTGCTGGTCACCGGCTCACTGTCGCCGCAGGCGCGCGACGCGTTCTCCATGGCTGGTTGGAGCGTGCGCGAACGCGTCGATGTGCTCACCGAGTTGCCGCGCGTGCAAAGCGCAGAGACGGCGCCCCTGCGCTGAGTTGTCTGGACCGACCAGAACCAGCGGTCAGCCCTCGTCTTCGGCGCCCACCGCCTTGCGCTTGCTGGCATGCGGCTTGATGCGCGCGACCATCGCGGCAGCCACCTTGATGTTTCCGGCGATCAGGTTGCCATGTTCGAACCAGGTTTCGCCGCCTTCAAAATCCAGCGCCACGCCGCCGGCCTCGCGCACCAGCAGCGCACCGGCAGCCATGTCCCACGGCATCAGTCCGTATTCGAAATAACCGTCGAGCCGGCCGCATGCCACGTAGGCCAGATCGAGCGCCGCCGAACCCGTGCGCCGCAGGTCTTCGGCATCTTCGAGCAAGGACTTGACCATGCGCATCTGCGTCGCAAAGCGCGCGCGCTGGCGAAACGGAAAGCCCGTCGCAATCAATGCACCGGGCAGGCCCAGTCGCGGACTGACGCGGATGCGGCGATCGTTGAGATAGGCGCCGGCGCCCTTGCTGGCGTGGAAGATCTCGTCGCGCATCGGGTCATACACCACGCCATGCTGGATCACGCCGTCTTCCATCATGGCGATCGACACCGAACAATGCGGATTGCCGCGCATGAAGTTGCTGGTACCGTCGATGGGATCGATCACCCACACATAACGCGACTTGCCGACGCGCCCGGATTCCTCGCCCCAGATGGCGTGATCGGGGTAGGACTTGCGGATCTCGCGGATGATCTCCTGCTCGGCCAGCTTGTCGGCGTCGGTGACAAAGTCGTACTGGCCCTTCTCGGTCACCGCGATGGCATCGGCACGATGGATGCTGCGCTGGATCACGGTGCCCGCCCGGCGCGCCGCCTGGACCGCGATATTGACTGCAGGCTTGCGCATGGGGACATCCAGGATCGGAAAAAAGGACCGCCTAGGTTAACAGAGGCGCATGGCGCGACCAAACCAGCGCCGGCAACCAGCGCCGGCGGCACGCAGGGCATGAGGGCACGAACGGCTTCAGGCAGCTTCGCGACCAGCACGCTCGAGCGCCGGGCCAAAAGGCGCGGAGAGACACTTGACTTGCGCCGCACCACATCAGAGCCCTGGCACACAACTCGGGTTTTCGTACAGCGCGCGGGCGAACGCGGCTTCGCCGGGCTCGCCCGCGCCGCGCTGCCGGCTGTACGCCATCTTGCATTCGATCGGACAGCAGTTGCGGCCACCTTTCCAGGGCTCGTTGCGGTCGCAGGTCGGTACTCGGGTGACACAGGAATCGGGGGTGGCTTCGGGTGCCTGGGTGCACAGTTTCCAAGTTTCCGCGCAGCGCTCCAGCAATGCCGCCGCGGTATCCGGATCGTTGCGATAGGACACCACACCGCCGCGAACCTGCACCAACTTGCCATCCGGGGCGGCAATGTATTCAACCATCTCGTCGGCAAAAGTCGGCAGGCACAGGTGCACGTTGCCGTCCCTTGCCTGTCCCCAGCGAGCCCCTGCGCGCGAGCCGTTGCGCGCGTACTCGGCCAGCGCCTGATTGACGCTGTTGCGTTGCGCCTGCGGCAATGCCGCCAGCGTTGCCCGGTCGAGGCCCGAGATGTCGCCGCGCGCGCCTGACTCGCTGTCGCACAGGGCCGCAGTGTCGATGATGTCCGGCAACGGCGCCGGCGCTATCGTCAACTTCTGCATGTCTTTTGCCGCGGCGCAGGGCTTGTCGCTGTAGACCAGCGCACCGCCTGGACTGGAACACTTGTAGACGTCATCGGCGACTGCAGGGCTCGACCCCAGGATCACGACCAGCAGCAGCACACGGCAAACCCCGGACATCGCGCTCTCTCGGTAGCCTTCGTCGCCCCCGAGTCTACCTGCAGGCGCCTCCCGGAAGCGCGCGCCACCCGGAACCGCAGGTTTCGCCGCGACACCCATCGAGCGCGCATGTGCGCCGCTCGGTGTAGCCTACGCGGTCTTGTTTTCGCTGCATTGGCTGCCCATGAGCATGTTGAAGCCCCGCACCCCCGCCGGCACGATGGAACTGCTGCCGCTGGACCAGATCGCGTTCCAGGACATGCTGGACACGATACGTCGCAACTATGAGCGTTTCGGCTTCCTGCCGGTGGAAACCCCGGTATTCGAACTGACCGACGTGCTGCTGACCAAGAGTGGCGGCGAAACCGAGCGCCAGGTGTATTTCGTGCAGTCCACCGGCAGCCTGAAACAGGGCGATGCGCCGGAACTGGCGCTGCGCTTCGATCTGACCGTGCCGCTGGCGCGCTATGTCGCCGAGCACGAGCACCTGCTCAGCTTCCCGTTCCGCCGCTACCAGATGCAGCGCGTCTACCGCGGCGAGAGCGCCCAGCGCGGCCGTTTCCGCGAGTTCTACCAGTGCGACATCGACATCATCGGCAAGGACGAGCTGTCCATCCGTTACGACGCCGAAGTGGTGGCGGTGATCGCCAGCGTGTTCCGCGAGCTGGCCGTGGGCCCGTTCACCATCCAGCTGAACAACCGCAAGCTGATGCGCGGATTCTTCGAGCGCGCCGGCGTGCTCGACGGCGAACAG
This sequence comes from uncultured Rhodanobacteraceae bacterium, assembly GCA_937928755.1. GTDB lineage: Bacteria > Pseudomonadota > Gammaproteobacteria > Xanthomonadales > SZUA-5 > JADKFD01. Next base: position 5,326 of record CALEZI010000162.1, read on the forward strand.
CAGATGCTGGTGCTGCGCGAAGTCGACAAGCTGGACAAGCGCGGCGCCGACTATGTCCGTCGAACTCTGACTGGCGAGGGCTTCGGCCTGGCGGTCGAGCGGGTCGACGAAATCCTCGCTTTCGTGGCGCTGCGCTCGAACACTCACGCAGAAGCCCTGGCGATGCTGGCCGGGATCGGCGGCGGCAATGCGCAGCTCGACGCCGGCATCGCCGAACTCACCGAGGTGCTGAACCTGGTCAAGGGCTTCGGCGTGGCCGAGGAACACTACGCGCTGAACTTTTCGATCGCGCGCGGCCTCGACTACTACACCGGCACCGTTTACGAGACCATCCTCAGCGATCACCCGCAAATCGGCAGCGTGTGCTCCGGCGGGCGCTACGAGAACCTCGCCAGCCATTACACCAAGTCGCGCCTGCCCGGCGTCGGCATCTCGATCGGCGCCACGCGCCTCTATTACCAGTTGCGCGAAGCCGGCTTGATCGGCACTGCGGAAAGTACCGTCACCGTGCTGGTGACGCAGATGGACGCGGCACTGATGCCGACATACCTCGAGATCGCCACCCAACTGCGTCAAGCCGGCATCAACACCGAACTGGTGCTCGATTCCGGCAAGCTCGGCAAACAGCTCAAGTACGCCAGCAAGGCCGGCATCCGCTTTGCCGTGATCGTCGGCGAGAACGAGGTCGCCAAGTCGACGGTAATGGTCAAGGACCTGGCCAAGGAGGAGCAGTTCGAAGTGCCGCGCGCGGAACTGATCAAGGCGCTCCGGGTCGAGATCGAGCAGGCCGAGGCGCTCGGCGAACTGCGTCGGCGCGGTGGCGCCAAGGCAGCGCAGGCGTGAACGCTGCAACCGCCGCCGCGCGTCCGATCGACCTCGACGGACGCCGACTCAGCATCGAGTCGGTGCTCGACATCGCGCTCCGCCGGCGCCCGGTGCGGCTGTCGAAAGCCGCGCTCAAGCGCGTGCAGCTCTCGGCCGACTTCCTGGCGAAGGAGCTCAAGCGCGGCGAGCCGATCTACGGCGTCACCACCGGCTTCGGCTCGAATGCCGACCGCCTGCTGGAGAACGTGCGCCGGCGCGAGCGCCACGGCAGCGACGAACTGCCGGTCGTCGCCGAACTGCAGCGCAATCTGATCATCAGTCACGCCGTCTGCGTCGGCGATCCGCTGCCGCTGCCGATGGTGCGTGCGATGCTGGCGATCCGCATCAACACGCTGCTGCAGGGCCATTCCGGTGTGCGCGTGGTGACCCTGGAGCGCCTGCGCGACCTGCTCAGGCTGGACCTGATCCCTGTGGTGCCGGAGAAGGGTTCGGTGGGCGCCAGCGGCGACCTGGCGCCGCTCTCGCACCTGGCGCTGGCGGTGATCGGCGAGGGCGAGGTGTTCGAACACGGCATGCGCGTGCCGGCCGCCGAGGCACTCGCGCGCGCCGGCCTCACGCCGCTGACGCTGTCGTTCAAGGAAGGCCTGGCGCTGAACAACGGCACCGGCCAGATGCTCGCCTCGGCGATCCTCGCGCTCGGCCGGCTGACCGAGCTGTCGCGACTGGCGGACATCAACGCGGCGCTGGCGCTGGAGGCCTTCTGCGGCCGCTCGGCCGCATTCGACGAACGCGTGCACGAGTTGCGCCCGCATCCGGGCCAGATCGCTGCGGCGGCGAATATCCGCCGACTGATCGACGGCAGCCGTCTGGTCGACATTCCCTATCACCGCGTGCCGCGCTTCGCGCCGTGGACGGCAAAGGCCTGGGCCGGCGCCGAGGGCGAGCTGCGCACCTTCGACGTGCGCTGGGACTATGTACCGAAGGGCGAACGCGGCGCACGTTCGCGCCATTACCTGCGCAACCTGCCATTCCGCGGTGGCAAAAAGGTGCAGCCGCAGGACGCCTACTCGCTGCGCTGCGTGCCGCAGGTGCACGGCGCGGTCAAGGACACGCTGGCGCGGGTGCGTGAGATCGTCGAAATCGAGCTGAACTCGGTCACCGACAACCCGCTGATCTTCCCCGAGGTGGAGGAAGACCAGGATTCGGTGGTCTCGGCCGGCAACTTCCACGGCATGCCGATCGCGCTGGCGCTGACCCAACTCAAGTGCGCAATCCCGGTGCTCGCCTCGATCAGCGAGCGGCGCCTGGCCAAGCTGGTCGATCCGGCCACCAACGATGGCCTGCCACCGTTCCTGATCGGCAACGAGGACGGCACCGATTCCGGCCACATGATCGTGCAGTACACCGCGGCCGCGCTGGTCAACGAACTCGCCACCAAGGCGCACCCGGCGACCGTCTACTCGGTGCCGACCAGCGCCAATGCCGAAGACCACGTCTCGATGGGCACCACCGAGGCGCGCCACGTGCTGGAGATGATCGGCGACCTGGAAAAGACGCTGGCGCTGGAATTGCTGGTGGGCACCCAGGCGCTGGAGTTCCGCCTGCAGATCCTCGGCGCCAGCTACAGCCTGGCGACCAGCCTCGGCGTGCAGGCGTTGCGCTCCAAACTGCGCAACCTGTCGCAGGTGAGCAGCGATGAGAGCGTGGCGCTGGCCGAGGACGTCAAGCGCCTGCAGGCCGACCTCAAGCAGCTCAAGGAGGTGCGCCCGGCCACGCCGAGCCGCGTGGTGCTGGAGCTGGTGCGCAGCCGCGGCATCGAGTTCATGGCCCACGACCGCCTGCTGTCGCCGGACATCACCAAGGCGATCGAGATGGTCGAGTCGGGCGAAGTCGTGCGCGCGGTGGAAACCGCGCTGGGCGAGTCGCTGTTGTAGGAGCGGCGTGTACGCCGCGACCGACGTCGCATCCCTGCATGCCTGTCGCCAAGAGCCCTTGTCCGCAAAGGACGCAAAGAAAGCTCGAAACCAGACGGTTGTGGGCGGATGGGTTGCCAGCCTGTTCGCCCATCGATCTGACGCTTTCCTTTGCGTCCTTTGCGTCCTTTGCGGACCAATCGCTTCTCGCCGTCGCATTCAGCACCCGCACGACAGGTCGCGACGTACACGTCGCTCCTACAAGAACCTGAACATCGCCTCGATCCTGACGCCAGACTCCACCCGGCTCTGGCTATACTTCGCGCCCGTCTTTCCCGCCCAATGGCCCATCGGCGTCGCGCGCTGCGCGTTGCCCGCTCCGGCTGTGACTAGAGTTCCCATGATCGAAAAGCTGCGCAACATCGCCATCATCGCCCACGTCGACCACGGCAAGACCACGCTGGTCGACCAGTTGCTGAAACAGTCCGGAACCTGGGGCGAGCGCGCCGTGGTCCCGGATCGGGTGATGGACAGCAACGATCTGGAGAAGGAACGTGGCATCACGATCCTGGCCAAGAACACCGCGATCCGCTGGAACGACTGGCGCATCAACATCGTCGACACGCCGGGACACGCCGACTTCGGCGGTGAAGTCGAGCGCGTATTGAGCATGGTCGACTCGGTGCTGCTGGTGGTCGACGCGCTGGACGGCCCGATGCCGCAGACGCGCTTCGTCACCCAGAAGGCGTTCCAGCGCGGCCTGCACCCAATCGTCGTGGTCAACAAGATCGACCGTCCGGGCGCGCGTCCGGATTGGGTGGTCAACCAGACCTTCGACCTCTTCGACCGCCTCGGCGCCACCGAAGAGCAGCTCGATTTTCCTGTGATCTACACGTCGGCGCTGAATGGTTATGCCAGCCTCGATCACAATGCCCGCGAAGGCAACATGGACCCGCTGTTCCAGATCATCACCGAGCGCGTACCGGCGCCGGCGGTCGATCCTGAGGGTCCGTTCCAGATGCAGATCAGCCAGCTGGCCTACTCCAGCTACGTCGGCATCATCGGCATCGGCCGCATCCAGCGGGGTCGTGCGCGCAGCAACATGCCGGTGGTCGCCATCGACCGCGAGGGCAAGAAGCGCCAGGGCCGCATCCTGCAGGTGCTCGGCTTCCTTGGCCTTGAGCGCATCGAAGTGCCGGAAGCCAACGCTGGCGACATCGTCGCCATCACCGGCGTCGAAGGCATCTCGATCTCCGACACCCTGTGCGCCCCGGATTTCCCGGAAGCGCTGCCAACGCTGACCGTCGACGAACCGACCATCAGCATGTTTTTCTGCGTCAACTCCTCGCCGTTCGCCGGCAAGGACGGCAAGTTCCTGACCAGCCGCCAGATCCGCGATCGCCTCAAGCGCGAGCTGATGCACAACGTGGCGATGCGCGTCGAAGATACCGAGGACGCCGACAAGTTCCGCGTCTCCGGCCGCGGCGAGTTGCACCTGTCCATCCTGATCGAGACCATGCGTCGCGAAGGTTACGAGATTGCGGTTTCGCGCCCGGAAGTCATCGTCAAGGAAATCGACGGCCAGATGATGGAGCCGTACGAACTGCTGGTGATCGACCTCGAAGAGCAGTACCAGGGCGGCGTCATGGAGCGCCTGGGTACCCGTCGCGCCGAGATCCGCAACATGGAACCAGACGGCAAGGGCCGCACGCGCCTGGAGTTCATGATTCCATCGCGCGGGCTGATCGGCTTCCAGACCGAGTTCCGCACGCTGACCGCGGGCACCGGCCTGATGTTCCATACCTTCGAGCATTACGGCCCGCAGGTGAAGGGCGCCATCGCCAAGCGCCCGAACGGCGTGATGATCAGCAATGGCACCGGCTCCTCGCCGGCCTACGCGCAGTACGCGATGCAGGAACGTGGGCGTTTGCTGATTCCGGAAGGCGCCGAGATCTACGAGGGCCAGATTGTCGGTATCCATGCCAAGGACAACGACCTCGTGGTCAACGCCCTGCGCGCCAAGCAGTTGACCAACTTCCGCGCCGCCGGCAAGGACGACAACCTGATGCTGACGCCGCCGGTGAAGTTCTCGCTGGAACAGGCGCTGGAGTTCATCGAGGACGACGAACTGGTCGAAGTCACGCCGCACGCCGTGCGCCTGCGCAAGAAGCTGCTGACCGAAAACGACCGCAAGCAGGCGATGCGCAAGGCGGGCTGAACACGCGGGGCACGGGAGGCGCGACGTCGGTCGAATCCGGCTCTGGTGGGTCCAGACTTGTCTGGACGCTTTTCATGGGACCGAAGAGCGTCCAGACAAGTCTGGACCCACCAACAGCTCCCGACGAACGAAGCCCTCGTGCGCCCCGTGTACCTTGCCTCGTGCCCCGCCCCTTTTACGCACCCATGACCGACCTCCTCCACGCCTTCGTCCTGCCCGAACTCGGTGTCCGCGGCGCCGCCGTGCGGCTGTCGGCGGGCTATCGCGAGGTGCTCAGTCACCAGCCCTATCCGGCCGCGGTCGGTTGCTGGCTGGGTGAAGCCCTGGCGGCGGCGGCGCTGCTGCAGACCGGCATCAAGTTCACCGGCCGGCTGTCGTTGCAACTGCAGGGCGGCAGCGGTCTCGAACTGATGTATGTCGAGAGCACCAGCGAAGGCGATCTGCGGGGTATCGCGCGAGTTGCCGAGCGCGCAGTCGACTGGAACGCCGGGTTTGCCGCAGCGACCGCGGGTGCCGTGCTGGCGATCACGCTGGAGCCGCGCCAACGCAGTGAGCGCTACCAGGGCATTGTGCCGCTCGCCGGCGCGTCGCTCGGAGACGCGCTCGAAGGCTACTTCGCGCAAAGCGAACAACTGCCGACACGCCTGCTGCTGGCCGGCGATGGCGCGTTCGCCGCTGGCCTGCTGCTGCAGCGACTGCCGTCTGCAGGCGGCAATGATCGCGCAATCGATCCCGATGGCTGGAACCGCGTCGAGCACCTGCTCGGCACCGTGCAACCGGACGAATTGCTGGACACGCCCAGCGAGCTGTTGCTGCATCGCCTGTTCCACGATGTCGACCGCAACAGCCGCGATCCGTTGCCGCTGCATGTGCGTTGTCGCTGCTCGCGCGAAAAGGTCGCTGACGTGCTTCGCCGTATCGGCCGCGAAGAGGCGATTGCCGCCAGCCATGAACTTGGCCATGCCGAGGTCATCTGCGAGTTCTGCGGCAAGACCTATCGATTCGATCCGATCGAAATCGCGCAATTGTTCTTGCCGGCACCACCGGCGGCGGCACCGCCCAGACCCCAATGAACGATGCCGGGAACGGCTTGATTTCCTGATCCAGAGTCTCAAATTGAGCAGCGGGCCGCTGATTCTGCTATCGTTGCCCCAAACTGAATGACTCGATCGGTGCACGCTGGGAACCTTCCCGCAAGACGCGGATCGAAACAGAAGAAGTCGAGGCAGCCCCGATGCCCGCACGCAAGATTCCAATGAAGATCATCGCAACCGCTCTCGCCGCTGGGCTGTGGGCCACGCAAGCCTTTGCCCAGACGCCGGCAGCTACGGTCGAATCGTTGCCCACTTTGGTGCGCGATGCCGCGCATCCGGTGTCGTGGCCGCAGGCCCTTGATGGCAGCACCTGGGTGCCGGTGTTCATGCTGGGCGACGACGATGACCGTCTGCTGGCCAGCCCGTTTGCGTCCGATTCAGCGGGTGGCGTCTTGCTCGGTATCGCTCAGGTGCGTGGCCAGTCGTTTGGCGGTCAGGACACGGTGTCGGTGTCGCCCTCGTTGCGCTTCAGCCTCAACGAGGATCTGCGTTTCGGCGCGGCGATGACGGTCACCGAGTTTGTTCCCTGCCGCAGCTTGATGCAGTCGCCGCTGGCTCCCGTGCAGTTGGACGCGTGCGAGAGTTTCGCCGCGCAGAATTCCGCCAGCCTCGGCGTGTCCGGCGCACTCAGCTTCGGCAACGCAAGTTTTTCGTTGGGCTACAGCGAGAGCCCGGCAATCTGGGTATTGCCCGGCGCCATTGGGCCGACGTCCGCCGTGGGCAGTCCTTCACCGGCGTCGTTGCCGATGGCACCCTTGGCGAGCGTCGCCAACGAGCCGGCGCAGACCATCACTTTCGGCAGCGAGCTGTCGCTGTCGGCGCAATCGCGGTTGGGCGTCGCACTGGCGATGTCGCGCTTGCCGCGACTGGAAAACAGCCCGGATATCGGCCGCTTGCAGTTCAGCGTCGCCTATGGCGATTTCAGCGCCGACATGGCAACGCAGATGATCCGTCAAGGCATCGAAACGGTCAGTCCATGGTGGGCCGGCATGGATCTTGGCGTCAGTTGGCGCACGCCGTGGTCCGGCATCATCTCGGTCGGCGCGCGCAACCTGTTCAGCACAGGCGACCCGCCGCTACTCGGCAACTCGCCGGTGGTCAGCCCGAGTGAGGCGGATGCCTTCAGCCGCACGCCGTACGTGCGCTACGAGCAGGATTTCTGAGCGCAGGTTTGCTGCACGCGTGACGACGTATCGCCGGTTCTTCGCTCAGTCAGGCACTGCTTGCTGCAATTGCGGCAAGTAGCGCAGGCCCAGCAGCCCGACGCCGAGAAACAACAATCCCAGCGGCAAGGGCGCGTAAACCCCAACGGAAGCCCCGGGATCCAGCACGGCTTGTGCCGGGTTGCGCGGATCGTAATACACCGGGAGGGTGGACTGCGCCGGAAACCGTGCTGCAGCGGCCTCGGCCTGTTCGCGACTGTCGAATTTTTCGTGGCTGGTTCCGAGCCGGTAACGTGAGCCGCTGTAGACCTGCCCATCCACGCTCCAACGATAATGGATATCGGGGTAGTAGCGCTGCGTGCGTGCGCGCTCGGCTGCACTCAGGCCACGATCGGTCTGGCTGTGATCGGTGCGCACCTGAGTGGACACCACGTGCCCGGTCACGCTCGGCCAGCTTGCCGCCTGACGACTCAGCGCGATGAAATAGATGCCGAAAAGGGTGGTGGCGAGCCCGATTACCGCCAACGCAATGAAGAAGATCTTGAACATCGAGCAGGCCCCAAAGGCTCGCGGCGCAAGGTCCAGGATGGTACCCGGCGTTTTGGTCCCTGCCCAGCGGCGGCATCCTTCGCGTTCGGCCGCTGGCATACTCCGGCGACCCGAAGCCCGAGGCCACCATGAGCACACCCCGCGTCGTTCCCGTCAGTCGCGAATTCCTCGGCCATCCGGTGGGCCTGTTCGTCTGCTTCATGACCGAAATGTGGGAGCGCTTTTCGTTTTACGGCATGAAGGCGCTGCTGTTCCTGTACCTGACCAAGTACCACCTGTTCAACGACAGCGACGGTTATGTATTGCTCGGCACCTACGCCGGTCTGGCCTATGCGCTGCCGTTGCTCGGCGGCATGATCGCCGACCGTTGGCTGGGAATGCGCAAGGCGGTACTGTTCGGCGGCGCGCTGCTGGTTCTGGGACAACTCGGCATGGCCTGGACCGGCGATCCGGCGAGCGGCTCGGTAGCCGCTGCGACGCGCGATTCGCTGGCGATCCAGATGATGTACCTGTCGCTGGCGCTGATCGCGGTCGGCGTCGGCTTCCTGAAACCGAACATCTCGACCATCGTCGGTCGCCTGTATGCAGACAATGATCCGCGCCGCGATTCAGGCTTCACCATCTTCTACATGGGCATCAATGTCGGCGCCGCGCTGTCGTCGCTGATCGTCGCCTACATCGGCGAGAACTATGGCTGGGGATATGGCTTCGCGCTGGCCGGCATCATGATGGCGGCGGGCCTGGTGCAGTTCATCTGGGGCCAGAAGCACCTGATGGGCCAGGCCGAACCGCCGCACCCGACGGCGCTCAGCGAGCCGGTGTTCGGTTTGCCGCGTGAGTGGCTGATCTACCTTTCGGGCCTGATCACGGTGATCGTGGTCTGGCAAGTCCTGCAGATCAAGATCGATTTCGGGCCGCTGACCGCGTTGGCGGGCGGCCATGAGGTAACACTGACCGAAGTCGTTGCGGTCGTCATGGGACTTGGTCTTGCGGTGTGGTTCGTGCGCTTCCTGTTCAGCGGCATCAGCAGCGTCGACCGCGGTCGCATGATCGTGCTGATGGTGCTGATCTCGATCAGCGCGCTGTTCTGGGGCATATACGAGCAGAGCTACGGCACCTGGGTCGCTTTTGCCGAACGCGGCATGGACCGCACCACCTTCGGCGTCGAATGGACTGCCGGACAGACGACATCGTTCGGCGCCATTTACGTGATCCTGTTCAGTCCGATCTTCGCCTGGCTGTGGCCACGCCTGGACAAGCTCGGCTTGAATCCGAGCCTGTCGGCCAAGTTCGGCTGGGGGCTGATCTTCTGTGGCCTCGGTACTGGATTGCTCGGCATCGCCGCGGAGAATCCTGGCAGCGATGGGCTGGTCAGTCTGTGGTGGATGATTGCCGCCTACGCGATTCTGGTCCTCGGCGAGATGGTGCTGTCGCCGATTGGCCTGTCGGCAGTAACCACCTTGTCGGTCCCGCGTGTGGTTGGCCTGATGATGGGCGCCTGGTTCCTGGCATCCGCCTTCGGCGAAATGATCGCCGGCCGTTTCGGCACCTGGGCGTCGATCGCGCCGAACGCCGACGGCAGTTTCGACACTGCCGCTGCCCTGCTGGTTTACGCCGATGTATTCGCCAAGCTGATGTGGATCGGTGTGATCAGCGGCATCGTCATGCTGCTGCTGACGCCATGGATGAAGCGCGCCAGCCAGGGCGCGAGCTGAAGCCTGGTGTCGCTGGCCGGCGGGTGCACGTTGGGCACGGCCTGCGGCCTTTGCCCAACCTACCCATGAACCGGCAGCAGCCGGAATCGGCGGTTTGTTGAGCGGAGCTTGCTCCGCTGCCTTTGCGCGTCACCGAGCCGAGCAAGCTCGGCTCTACAGAAGCACCGTTCCTCGCCTGCTCACCATCAAGCGGGAATCGGCTGTTTGTAGAGCGGAGCTTGCTCCGCTGCCTTTGCGCGTCACCGAGCCGAGCAAGCTCGGATCTACAGAAGCACCGCCTCTCGCCTGCTCGCCATCAAGCGGAACCGGCGGTTTGTAGAGCGGAGCTTGCTCCGCTGCATTTGCGCGTCACCGAGCCGAGCAAGCTCGGCTCTACAGAAGCACCGCTCCTCGCCTACTCGCCGTCAATCTGGACGCGCTCCTGACGCTTGCGCACCAGGATGTTCAAGGCTTCGACGCCGGCCGAGAAGGCCATCGCGAAGTACAGGTAGGCGCGCGGAATATGGAACTCGAAGCCATCGGCGATCAGTGCCACGCCGACCAGGATCAGGAACGACAATGCCAGCATCTTCAGCGTCGGGCGACGCTCGATGAAATCGGCAACCGGATTGGCCGCCAACAACATCACCGCCACCGATATCAGGATTGCGCTGACCATGATCGGAATGTTGTTGACCATGCCTACCGCGGTGATGACCGAATCGAGTGAAAACACGATGTCGATCACGGCGATCATCGCGATGGCGCCCCAGTAGCTCGACGCCGGGCGCGCGGCCTGGTCGTTGTCGTCGTCGCCCTCGACTTCGGCGTGGATCTCCATGGTTGCCTTGACCAGCAGGAACAGGCCGCCGACGATCAACACCATATCGCGCACCGAAAAACCCATGTCGGCAAGGGTGAAGACGTCGTGGCGCATGCTCGCCAGCCACGACAGGCTGAGCAACAGCATGATGCGCGTGACGCAGGCCAGCGCGATGCCGAAGCGACGCGCGCTGGGACGCTGTTCAACGGGCAGTCGCGCGGTGACGATGGACAGAAACACCAGGTTGTCGATGCCGAGCACGATCTCCAGCGTCGCCAGGGTCAGCAGCGCGATCAGCCCTTCCGTGGTGAACAGGATTTCCATCGACTCACTCGATTCGAAGGTAACGTGGCGCCAGGATCAAGGCCCACACCGCAACCGCGTTCAACATGCACAGGAAAACCGCGGCCGAGCCCATGTCCTTGGATCGCCCGGCGAGTTCGTTGTGCTCAGGCGTGGTCTTGTCGACGATGGCTTCGATGGCACCGTTGAGCAGTTCCGCGACCAGGACCAGCACCAGCGCACCCAACAGCAGCGCGCGTTCGATACCGTCGACGCCCAACCACAGCGCAAGCGGCGCCAGCAGCGCGAACAGGTACAGCTCCAGGCGGAACGAGCTTTCGTGGCGCCAGGCAGCCCGCAGGCCCTGCAGCGAATAACGCGCGGCCTGGAGCATCTGCCGAGGTCCCCGAGCTTCGATGCTGGCCATGCCCCGGGCCGACTCAGGCGACCGTGTCGAGCAGGAGTCCTGCGCCCACGACAACAGGGATTGGCTGTGGATTCGGCGTATTCGTGTTGCGCATCGACTCGACACTCGGCATTGCGCAACATCACGTCTTCACATAACAGCCACGTATGATCGCATCGGCTCGGCATGGCAACAAGCGCGATCCGTCGACTTGCCGACGGCGAGGCGCGCAGCGGAGGATTGCATGTCGGGCGTCGCCGATGGACGATGCCTGGCGACGGCCGGCGTGCGAGCAACAGGAACCGATCAGGAGAAGCGTGGATGTTCGATGTCGAAAAACTGCTGGGTCAGATGATCTCGGGTGGCGCCGGTAGCCGGCGCAAGCGCGGCTCGTCGGCTGCGTTCGGCATCCCCGGCGTCAGCAAGGCGCAACTCGGTGTAGGCGCCATCGGCCTGGCGATCGCCGCGTGGGAACATTTCAAGGCCAAACCCGGCGCCCCAACGCAATCGGCACCCGCGCCCGCCCCGCTGATGGCGCCGCCGCCTCCGCCGCCGCCGATGGCGATTCCGGCCACGCCGCCTCCGCTGGTTGCGAACGCAGCGACAGCGCCCAGCGCAATCGACGCCGCCGACCAGGCGCGCGTCGCCGATGCCGCACACCTGATTCGTTCGATGATTGCCGCAGCCAACGCCGACGCCGTGATCGACGCCGACGAACGTGCGGGCATCCTCGAGCGCGCACTCGAGGCCGGTCTCGATGCGCCCACGCAACAGTTCCTGATGAGCGAATTGCGCGCGCCGGCATCGCTGCAACAGATCGTGGCCGCAACCCGACCCGAACTGCGCCTGGAAACCTACGCTGCGGCGCTGATCGCGATCAACGTCGACAACGATGCCGAACGTGAGTACCTGGAGCGCCTTGCCAGCGCGCTGGGGCTGACTGCCGACGACGTGCAGCAGGTGCGCGCGCAGTTGGGAATGACCTGAAGAGCGGTTCCTGGTTGTTGGTTGCGGGTTGTTGGCAGCAACCGTCGCATGCTCGCTGCCAACAACCAGCACCCGACAAACAACAACCCGCTGTCAAGGATCCGCCCCCATGCACCAATGGTATTTCAGCTACAACGGTAACCAGACCGGCCCGTTCGAACATGCCGCTGCGGTGGCACAGGCAAGAAACGACGCCAATGGCTTCTGCTGGCGCGCCGGTTTCGCCGAATGGGTGCCGATCGCGCATGTCGCCGAGCTCAAGCCGGGCGCGACACGGATCATGATGGCGCCGCCGGTGCCAATGGCGCCACGCGCGGACGAGATCGATTACGTGATCTACGGCGAAGACATGCAGTTCGTCGAGATCGAGCTGGATCCTGGCGAAAGCTGCGTCGCCGAGGCCGGCACGCTGATGTACAAAGAGTCCTCGATCAGGATGGAGTCGGTGTTCGGCGACGGCAGTCAGCAGGGCGCCGGCGGCGGCTTCCTCGACAAGCTGGTCGGCGCCGGCAAGCGCCTGATCACCGGCGAGAGCCTGTTCACCACGGTGTTCACCAACGGCGCCGGCAGCGGCAAGGCCAAGGCCGCCTTTGCCGCGCCCTACCCCGGCACCATCATTCCGATGACGCTGAAGAACTTCGGCGGCACCATGATCTGCCAGAAGGACAGCTTCCTGGCCGCGGCAAAAGGCGTGCAGATCGGCATTTTCTTCCAGAAGAAGATCCTCACCGGCCTGTTCGGCGGCGAGGGTTTCATCATGCAGAAGCTCGAAGGCGACGGCCTGGTGTTCATTCACGCCGGCGGCACGGTGGTCGAGCGCGAGTTGAAGGCCGGCGAGACCATCCAGGTGGACACCGGTTGCGTGGTGGCGCTGACCAGCAGCGTGCAGTTCGACGTCGAGCAGGTCGGTGGCATCAAGAGCGTACTGTTCGGCGGCGAGGGATTGTTCTTCGCCCGCCTGACCGGTCCCGGGCATGTCTGGATGCAGAGCCTGCCGTTCTCGAGACTCGCCGGACGCATGTACGCAGCGGCTTACCAGAAGGGCGGAAGCAAGGACGAAGGCTCGATTCTCGGTGGCCTCGGCGGTATCGTGAGCGGCGATCGCGGGTTCTGAGCGGCACCGAGATCCGCCGGTCAGTTGGCCGGCGAGTCTCGGCGCCGCGGTAAAACGTGAAACGTGAAACGTCAATTGGCCTGCGTCTTTGCCGACGTTTTACGTTTCACGTTTAACCGCTCTCCCGCGTCACCTTGCCACCACGCAATTCCGCTACACTCGCGCGCCATGGTCGCTGATCTGCACACCACTCGCGTCTTGTCGCTGGATAGTTCTGGTCGCATCCTCGACTGGATCAGCTGGCAGTCGGCGGTTTGTCTGTATGTGCGCGATGCCGTGTCGTGGACCTTGGGGCAACCCTGCCTGACCGTGCATGGTGGACAGAACCGGCACTCGGGCCGGCAGAGCCTGATCCATCTGCACCCGATCATCGCCAGCCGCTCGCGCGCGCGGCCGCCGTTGATCGATCCGGCGCCCGCATTGAACAACCAGGCCTTGTTCGCACGCGATCGCCATCTGTGCATGTACTGCGGTCAGCAATACACGCGATCGGAACTGACCCGCGACCATGTCATGCCGCTGTCGCGCGGCGGTCAGGACATCTGGGAGAACGTGGTCGCCGCCTGCCTGCCGTGCAATGTGCGCAAGAGCAACCGCACGCCGCAGCAGGCCGGCATGCCGCTGCTGGCGGTGCCGTTCCGGCCCAGTTGGGTCGAACACCTGATCCTCTCCAACCGGCACATTCTTGCCGACCAGATGGACTTCCTGATGGGCCACTTGCCGCGCAAGAAGCGACTGGCGTGAACGATTTCATCGAGGTCTACCCGAATCTGCTCGACGCCGAGCAATGTCGCCGCATCATCGCGCGGTTCGAAGCCAGTCCGGCGCGCCAGCCAGGTCGGGTCGGGTCGGGCGTAGACCGCAAGTTGAAGGACAGCCGCGATCTGACCATCAGCCTGCATCCGCAATGGCGCGATGTCGAGGAGCTGTTGAATCAGACGATGATGCGCGCGCTGTGTGCGTATCTGCGCCGTTATCCGCAAACGCTGATCTCGCCACTGGCGCTCGGCTGGCACGATCCGGACACCGGTGAGGAGCGCCTGCTGCGGGCCGACGACTTCCCCGGCATGGCTGAGGAGCAGTTGGCCGCGTTTGCGCGCTACGTGTTCCGTCCCGGCAGCATCAATGTGCAGGGCTACACCGCCGACCAGGGCGGTTATCCCTACTGGCACTGCGAGCAGTATCCGCGCGACGCGCAATGCGAGGCCTTGCATCGCGTACTGCTGTGGACGCTGTACCTCAACGACAACTTCGAGCAGGGCGAGACCGAGTTCTTGCTGCAGCAACGCAAAGTCAGGCCGCAGGCCGGCGCGATGGTGATCGCGCCGGCGGCGTTCACGCACACCCACCGCGGCAACCGCCCGAGCGGCGGCGACAAGTTCATCGCCACTTCGTGGGTTTTGTTCCGGCGTGCCGAGCAGTTGTTTCCGACCAACTGAAGTTGATCGCACTGGATGGGTGCGCTTTGGTCGGCATCGCAGCCGGGCAACAGCTCCTGAAACCCCAGCTCTGAAAAGTGTCCCCAGCTCCCCGGATGAGCCGGCAGCGGACAGTGCCGTCCTGCCGGCCACCTTTTTGCGAGGACTTGAATGCGCTCAGTCCTCCATGCCGCTGGCGAACAGGATGTCGCTGCCAGTCGGATGCAGTCGGAAGGTAATACCCTGACCATCGATCGCATGCAGCGACGAAACGTCGACGCCCTGGGTCAGGCTGCACAGGCCAAGATAGGCTGGCCCGATCGGGCACTGCACATCGTCGTACACCTCGTTGACGTAACTGCCGCCGGCGCTGGTCGCAAGTCGATAGGACGACCAGAATGCATCCACTGCCGGTATCACGAAACGACCGTCGGCACCGGTAAGCCCCGAGCGCACATAGTTGGTGCCGGTGGTGCCGGAACTCCACATGTCGACAATGACGCCAACCAGCGGCTGCCCGGTCACTGCGTCGAGCACGCGTCCCTTGCCGCCACGCTGCAGGCGCAGATTGAAATCGATGTTGTTCAGCGCATTGGACCCCACCGTCAGCAGTTGCCCAAGGGTCTGCGTGGTGCAGTTGCTACCCGCGCAATCGATACCCGGATAAGCCTGCCCGTAGGCGAGGCTGGAATCCTCAACCAGCACCCGGTAATCGCCGGGCGCGACATCGGTGAGGCTGTACACACCGGCGCCGGCCTGCAGGACACCCTGCCCCGAGGTGCCGTCGACGTGTCGCAAGCGCACTTGGGGACTGTGGTAGAGCGGCGCGCCTTCCTGCGTCATGCGGCCACTGATGCGGCCACTGGGCGTCAAGCTGAAATCGAACCGGAAGTTGTTCGGCGTAGCGGTGATCGCGACAGGTGTCGCGGTCGCGCAGACCAGGGAAAAGGAGCTGCCGGTGCAGGGCGCATCGGGATAGGCGACATCGACGTGCTCGGGCGACATGACTGCGACCAGATAAGCGCCCGGGCGTGCGTAATTGAATCGGTATTGCCCGGTCCCTCCGACCGATATGCTTTGCTGGTAGCCGCTCGACAAGGGCAACAAGTGCGCGGTCGCGCCGGCAACCGGATTGCCGCTGATTTGATCGACCACGCTGCCGTCTACACTCGGGAACGGGCGCGGATCGATGAAGTACTCCAGCGTCTGCGTGCCCGCAGTTACCGTGATTGCCTGCGCCTGGCTCAGCAACGACTGGCAGTCGGTCAGGCAGTCGATGTCCGGGTAGATCCGCCAGAAGCTGGCTTCGGCGTACCCCCCTTGCAGGTAATAGGTCCCCGGGACGGGCTCGGAAAAGACCGCAGTTCGCCAACCGGACAAGCTGCCCGAATAGTAGGCGCCGCCGCTCATTGCAACCTGGCCGCTGGGGTAGAGCAGGCTGACCATGGCGCTGAAAGGGGCCTGCGGCAGATCACGCACATGCACCACCAGGCGCCGCACCGGGGTCAGCGCGACCGCATGATCCCTGAAATACGGATCGTTGGTCTGAAACGAGATCGGCGTACCCTGCCCCGTCTGGCAGTAACTGCTGCACGGGACGTTGTCGAAGGATTCCGGACGGAAGCCGTCGGCGCTGAACGATGCGTGGTAGGTGATGCCTGTGCGCAATCCGAGAAAGGTGACGCGACCCGTAGCGTCGGCGTAGGCGGAGACCGAGGTGCCGCCGGAGGCACTCAGAGAAGCAGAACTGGAGCTCAGCGCTGTACCGTCGGACTCATTGGAAATCCGGAAGGTCAATGCGCGTCCCAGGCCCAGCTCGAAGTCGATTCCCGAAGTCACCTGGCTGCCGGCAACCGTGATGACCCCCAGGGTGCCCGGCGTGCACGAGCTCAGATAGTAATAGTCGGGGCTGGTGCAAGGCACATCAGGATAAGCCTCGTGAATGATGGATCCGGGCGGATAGGAACCCGTGCGCGCGTAATAGGTGCCGTCGCCGCTGACGAAAATGGTGTAGTTGCCCAAGGCATCGGTGTACGCGGTGCCGTTGAAGAAGCCAGTCGTCGCCGAGAAACTGGCCACCTGCAGGCCAGTCACCGAAACGGTTGGCGGATCGGTCGTGACCCTGCCGCTGAAACCGGCAGCGAGCACGGCTTCGATGCGCGCCGGTACCGGGCGGGCGCCATCGAGGTTGCCGATGCGCACCCGATAGCTAATCCCGGGCTGCTCTGGCAGAACAGCCAACGCCTGCAATCCGTAGTGATCGTCGTTGGCCACTGACGGCTGCGCATCGGCGCAGTTGGCAAATGCGGCAATATCGACATCGCCGGTCGACCCCAGGGTAGATACCGCCAAGCGACCCTGGGCAGGCGTGGTGACGCGCACCCACAAGGAATCGCCCACCTGACCAGCTGCCGACAGCGTCGATGCCAGCGCGACGTGGTGACCCAGATCGATCGGGTTGGCGCAGGTCGCGCCCACACTCTGCGGGGTAGAGGCGCGCACCTCGCGGGCGGGCGCCAGCTCCGCATACGGTGGGACCGCCGGCGTCCGTTGCTGACGCAATTGGTTGTAGCGTCGCGCGTTGAACAACAGCCCGCGCAGCTGGTCCAGTTTCGAAGCCTCCTCGCCGCGATTGCCGCGCCGTTTCCATTCGTCGCTGCCGGAATCGACCTCGGCCTGGATTCGGTCCAGTGCCGCCGGATCGATGTCGGCCTGCCTGCTCCGGGCATCCGCCAGGATGGCCGTGAGTTCGGACTCAAGGCGCTGCGCCAACACGCTTGGGTGGTTCGACGGCGCAGCGGCCAACGTGGCCGCGGACAGCGAAAGCAGGAGGATCAGCGTGATGACGCGAGTCGAGTTCATGCGGTGAGGTGCGTTCGGCGAAGGCGGCGAGTATAGGGACCGTCGATGGGTTGTAAACGATCGTGATCAAGGGTAGGGAGCCCGGTTCGTCGCTCCAGCAATCTCGCGCATCAGGCAGCGCAGAGCCGCACGCGCCTGACCAGGCGTGGCGCCCGCACTGCTGCTTTAGTTCAACATTGCCCCGATTTGGCCCATCGACCGCGCCGACTGCTCATGCTCGCTGGCTATACTTCGCTGGCTGCCGGCCCTTGTTGCGGCGCACCAATCCCCGTCCCTGAAAGCCACTATCGCCGTGTGTGCTGATCTGAACGAGTTGTACCAGTCCTCGCAATTGTCCGGCGCCAACGCCGCCTTCGTGGAAGAGTTGTACGAAGCCTGGCTGGCCGACCCCAAAGCCGTTCCCGACCACTGGCAGAGCTACTTCGACACGCTGCAGACCGAGGGCACGCCCGACGTGGCGCATGGCCCGATCATGGATCGCATCGCCGAGATCTCGCGCATCCATGGCCGCTGGGCGACTGCAATTGCGGCCGATGCGGCGCATTCGGTCGACCAGCACAAACAGGGCGCGATGCTGCGCCTGATCAACTCGTATCGCGTGCGCGGCCATCTCGCCGCCAAACTCGATCCGCTGGGCTTGAGACCACCTGAGGTGGTGCCCGACCTGTCGCTGGAGTTCCACGACATCGGCCCGGCCGATCTCGATACCGAATTCGACGCCGGCTCGCTGATCGGCAAGCGCCGCAAGAAACTGCGCGATGCCGTCGCCCAACTGGAAGGCGCCTATTGCGGTTCGATCGGCGTCGAGTACATGCACATCAGCGACTACCCGCAGCGGCGCTGGATGCAGGAGCGCTTCGAGGGCACCGCGGGCAAGTTCGGCTTCAGTGCCGCGCAGAAACAGCGCGTGCTCGACCGCCTGACCGCCGCCGAGGGGCTGGAACGGTATCTGCACACCAAGTACGTTGGCCAGAAGCGCTTTTCGCTGGAGGGCGGCGACAGCTTGATTCCGCTGATCGACGAAATGATCCAGCGCGCCGGCAGCGGCGGCGCCAAGGACGTGGTCATCGGCATGGCCCATCGCGGGCGCCTCAATGTGCTGGTCAACACGCTCGGCAAGCCGCCGCGCAATCTGTTCGACGCCTTCGAGGGCAAGTACGAGGAGCACCCGGATCCGGCGCATTCCGGCGACGTCAAATACCACCTGGGCTTCTCGTCCGACGTGACCACGCCGGGCGGCACCGTGCACCTGGCGCTGGGCTTCAATCCGTCGCACCTGGAGATCATCGACCCGGTGGTTGCCGGCTCGGTGCGCGCGCGGCAGACGCGGCGCCAAAACGCCGATCGCACCCAGGTCGTGCCGATCCTGATCCATGGCGATGCCGCCTTCTCCGGGCAGGGCGTGGTGATGGAGCTGTTCCAGATGTCGCAGGCGCGCAACTACACGGTCGGCGGCACCATCCACATCGTGGTCAACAACCAGGTCGGCTTCACCACCAGCAACCCGGTGGACACGCGCTCGACGCATTACTGCACCGATGTCGCCAAGATCGTTTCGGCGCCGGTGCTGCACGTCAACGGCGACGATCCGGAAGCCGTGCTGTTCTGTGCGCAGATCGCGCTCGACTACCGCCAGACCTTCAAGCGCGACGTGGTCGTCGACCTGGTCTGCTACCGTCGCCACGGCCACAACGAGGCCGACGAGCCGGCGGCGACGCAGCCGCTGATGTACCAGAACATCCGTGCCCGCCCGAGCACGCGCGAGCTCTACGCGCGCAAGCTGGAGGCCGAGGGCGTGATCGCCGCCGGCGAAGCCAAGGCGATGACCGACCGTTACCGCGCCGCGCTGGAACATGGCGATCCGGTGGTTGCCGAACTGACCACGGTCGATCCCGGTGCGGCTGGCGTCGCCGTCGACTGGTCGCCTTACTTGCGCGGCAAGTTGGCCGATCGCGTGACCAGCGGCGTGCCGGCGGCGCGCATCCAGGCATTGGCGGCGCGTATCAATACGCTGCCCGCCGAACTCAAGCTGCACTCGCGCGTGGCCAAGGTCTACGAAGATCGCCTGAAGATGGCCAGCGGCGAGTTGCGCATGGACTGGGGCTTCGCCGAGACCATGGCTTACGCCTCGCTGCTGGAAGACGGCTACAACCTGCGCCTGTCCGGTCAGGATTGCGGACGCGGCACGTTTTTCCATCGGCACGCGGTGCTGCACGACCAGAACAACGGCTCAACCCATGTGCCCTTGCACCAGCTGGTCGATGAGCCGGAACGCGTCGTCATCATCGATTCCTTGCTGTCGGAAGAAGCGGTGATGGCCTACGAATACGGCTACGCCACCGCCGATCCACGCACCTTGACCATCTGGGAAGGCCAGTTCGGCGACTTCTGCAACGGCGCCCAGGTGGTGATCGACCAGTTCATCAGCTCCGGCGAAGCCAAGTGGGGCCGTCTGTGCGGCCTGGTGCTGTTCCTGCCGCATGGCTACGAAGGCCAGGGCCCGGAGCATTCGTCGGCGCGGCTGGAGCGTTTCCTGCAACTGTGCGCGCTCGACAACATGCAGGTGTGCGTACCCACCACGCCGGCGCAAATGTTCCACATGCTGCGCCGGCAGATGCTGCGCGGCACGCGCAAGCCACTGATCGTGATGACGCCCAAGAGCATGCTGCGCCATCGCCTGTCGACCTCGACCCTGGCCGATCTGGAGCATGGCGAATACCAGCGTGTGATCCCCGATTCGCTGGCGAAGGATGCGCAGGCGGTCAACCGCGTCGTGCTGTGCAGCGGCAAGGTCTACTACGACCTGGTCGAGGAATACGAGAAGCGCCAGATCAGCGATGTCGCCGTGGTCCGCATCGAGCAGTTGTACCCGTTCCCGCGCGTCGAACTTTACGCCGAACTGGTGCGTTTCCCGAATGCGCGCACGGTCGTCTGGTGCCAGGAGGAGCCGATGAATCAGGGCGCCTGGTTCCAGATCCGGCATCATCTGCAGGCATCGATCACCGAGCGTCATGACTTGCACTACACCGGGCGCCATCGCTCGCCGGCGCCGGCCACCGGAAACTCCAATACGCACGCGCGGGAGCAGGCGGCGCTGGTCCACGAAGCGCTGTCGGTGGCCGATCTCGGCAGTTTGCCCAAACACGAATGAAAGGCGCGGTCCAACCGTCGCCATTTGCCATCACCTGTTTTGAGGATCACCCATGACCGTCGAAGTCAAAGTCCCCATCCTCCCCGAGTCGGTCGCCGACGCGATCATCGCCACCTGGCACAAGAAGCCCGGCGACGCGGTCAAGCGCGAGGAAAACCTGGTCGACCTGGAAACCGACAAGGTCGTGCTCGAAGTGCCCTCCCCGGTCGACGGCGTGCTGGTCTCGATCGTCAAGCAGACCGGCGACAGCGTCACCAGCCAGGAGTTGATTGCGACGATCGCGGAGGGCGCAAGTGCTGCCGCCACAGCGCCGGCGGCTGCTTCCCCAGGTCCCGGGCCCCGGGCCTCAGGTCCCGATGCTTCCGATCAAGCGCCGTCGGTGCGCCGAATTGCTGCCGAAACGGGTATCGATCCGGCCAGCGTCGCCGGTACTGGCCGTGGCGAGCGGGTGACCAAGGAAGACATGTTGAAGGCGCAGAGCGCTCCGGCGCCCGCGGCATCGCCGAGCAAGGCGGTCGCCACCACGCCGCAGGCGAGCACCGCGATCAGCGTGCCGGCCGGCGCGCGCACCGAGCAGCGCGTACCGATGACGCGCCTGCGCGCGCGCATCGCCGAACGCATGATGCAGAGCAAGAACTCGATCGCCATGCTGACCTCGTTCAACGAGATCAACATGAAGCCGGTCATGGACATCCGCAAGAAGTACGCCGAGACCTTCGAGAAGGTGCACGGCATCAAGCTCGGTTTCATGAGCTTCTTCGTCAAGGCCTGTACCGAGGCTCTCAAGCTGCATCCGATCGTCAATGCCAGCGTCGACGGCAACGACGTGATCTACCACGCCTACCAGGACATCGGCGTCGCCGTGGCCACCGACAAGGGCCTGGTGGTGCCGATCCTGCGCAACACCGACACCATGAGCCTGGCCGACGTCGAAAAAGGCATCGGCGGCTTCGCCAAACAAGCGCGCGAAGGCGGCCTGCAACTGGAAGACCTGCAGGGCGGTACCTTCACCATCACCAACGGTGGCACCTTCGGCTCGCTGTTCTCCACCCCGATCGTCAACCCGCCGCAGAGCGCGATCCTCGGCATGCACGCGATCAAGGAACGCGCCGTGGTCGAAGACGGCCAGGTCGTCGCCCGCCCGATGATGTACGTGGCGATCAGCTACGACCACCGCATCATCGACGGCAAGGACGCGGTGCTGTTCCTGGTGGCAGTGAAGAATTTCCTGGAAGATCCGGTGAGGTTGATGTTGCACCTCTGATCGGCCGGAGGCCGATCAGAGATGTTGGAAAAAGGAAAAGGGAAAAAGGAAAAGGGACAGCGGCCTGAGGCAAGCGCGATTCGATGGCGCTGAAGCAAGGCTCGTCCCCGGCGCCAGGGCCCGGGATGAGAGCCCTCCTTTTTCCATTTTCCCTTTTCCTTTTTCCTGTTGATTACCTTTTCCTTTTTCCTTCTCCCAAGGCTCTCCGCAATGTCCCCAACCTTCGACGTCCTCGTCATCGGCGCCGGCCCGGCCGGTTATGTCGCCGCCATCCGCGCAGCGCAGCTCGGCCTGAAGACGGCCTGCGTCGACGACTTCATCGGCAAGGACGGCAAGCCGGCGCTGGGCGGGACTTGCCTCAATGTCGGCTGCATTCCGTCCAAGGCGCTGCTTGAATCGACCAAGCAGTTCCATGCGTTGAAGCACTCGTTCAAGGATCACGGCATCAGCGCCGGCGAGCCGGTGATGGACGTGCCGACGATGATCGGGCGCAAGGACAAGATCGTTAAGCAGCTGACCGGCGGCATCGCCACACTGTTCAAGGCCAACAAGGTCACCGCCTACGCCGGACGCGGCA
This sequence comes from uncultured Rhodanobacteraceae bacterium, assembly GCA_937928755.1. Taxonomy (GTDB): domain Bacteria; phylum Pseudomonadota; class Gammaproteobacteria; order Xanthomonadales; family SZUA-5; genus JADKFD01. The sequence goes on from CALEZI010000162.1 coordinate 27,666, forward strand.
AACTGCTGGCCGGCAAGAAGGTCGAGATCACCGCTCATGACGGCAGCGTCGAAGTGGTTGGTGCCCATCACATCATCCTCGCGGCAGGATCGATCCCGATCCAGATTCCGGGCATCCCGTTCGACGGCAAGCACATCGTGGACAACGTCGGCGCTCTCAACATCGATGCCACGCCGAAGCGCTTCGGCGTCATTGGTGCCGGGGTCATCGGCCTGGAAATGGGCTCGGTCTGGAAGCGGCTCGGTAGCGAGGTCACCATCCTTGAAGCCCTGCCCGACTTCCTCGCCTCGGTGGATGCCGACATCGCCCGCGTTGCGGGTCGCGAGTTCAAGAAGCAGGGCCTCGACATCAAGCTCGGCTGCAAGGTCAGCGCGGCCAATGTGGTCGGAGACGAAGTCCAGATCAGCTACACCGATGCCAGCGGCGCCGCGCAGCAGTTGGTCGTCGACCGCCTGCTGGTCTCGGTCGGTCGCCGCGCCCACACCAAGGGTTTGCTCGCCGACGATTGCGGCGTCACGCTGAACCCGCGTGGCCAGATCGAGGTGGATGAGCACAACCGCACCGGTGTCGACGACGTGTGGGCGATCGGCGATTGTGTGCGCGGCCCGATGCTGGCACACAGAGGTTCCGAAGAAGGCATCGCAGTGGCTGAACTGATCGCCGGCAAGGCGGGTCACGTCAACCTCGACACCATTCCCTGGGTGATCTACACCGAGCCGGAAATCGCCTGGGTCGGCAAGACCGAGGCCGAATGCAAGGGCGCCGGCATCCCGGTGAGGACCGGCAGCTTCCCGTTCGCCGCGATTGGCCGTGCGATGGCGATGAACGAAGCGTACGGCCAGGTCAAGGTCATCGCCCATGCGGAAACTGACCGCGTGCTCGGCGTGCACATGATCGGGCCGATGGTCTCCGAACTGATCGCCGAGTGCGTGGTCGCCATGGAGTTCCAGGCCTCCAGCGAGGACCTTGCACGCATCTGCCACGCCCACCCGACCCTGTCGGAAGCGGTGCATGAAGCGGCGCTTGGCGTCGACAAAAGGGCGATTCACCGGGTGAACTGAGCTGAAGGCACAGTGCACGCGACGCCGATCGGCCGCCAGGTCAACCGTCGACGTTCGTGCGCGTTGTGAAATCGCTTCCGAGGTTTCTGGCACTGGCTGGATGACGAAGATCGCCACATGGGCCGCCTGGCGCGTACTGATCTGCTGCGCGCTGCTGACGCCCTGCGCTCTGCCCCGATGGGCCGTAGCCGGCGCGGCGCCAGCCTGGGTCACGCCACCAGTCAGCGCACCCAATGTCGCGCAACATCTGTTCTTCAGCGCCGCCGTTGGCGCACCGGTCAGTTACCACGTCTATCTGCCCGACGCCTACACCAGCGAGCCGCTGCGGCGCTTTCCGGTGCTCTACTGGTTGCACGGCAGCAACAGCGTACTGACCGGCATCACGCCGGTCTCGGCAGCCTTCGACGCGGCCATCGATGCCGGACACCTGCCACCGTTGATCCTGGTTTTCGCCAACGGTTTGCCGCAGGGCATGTGGTGCGACGCTGAAAGCGGGCTGCAGCCGGTGGAATCGATGCTCATCGACGACCTGCTGACGGAAGTCGACCTGCGCTTTCGCACCCTTGCAGAAACCCGCGCGCGGCTCGTCGAGGGCTTCAGCATGGGCGGTTACGGCGCAGCGCGTCTGGCCTTGCTCCATCCCGACCGCTTCGGCGCTGCCTCGATGCTCGGCGCGGGACCGTTGCAGCTCGACTTTCTGGTCGACGATCCGAACCTGCAGCCGATCGAAGTGCGCCAACGCATCCTTGCCGAGGTCTACGGCAACAGTCTTGCCGTCTTCGAAGCACGCAGCCCGTGGCGCTTGGCCGAACTCAATCCACCCTCACCGGGCTACCGATTGCGCCAGATCATCGGCACGCTCGACTTCACGCTTGGACCCAACCGCGACTTCCACGCCCACCTCGACAAACTCGGCATCAGCCACAGCTACATCGAGGTCGCCAACGTCGGCCATTCCGTGCCGGCGATCATGAATGCCCTGGGTGCGGACTTCTGGGCTTTTCATCGGGAAGCGCTGGCGCAGGCCGACCGATTGCACGCAGATGGCTTCGAATGAAGTGCGGCCGCCGATGACCCGGCAGGCCGCATTGGGTTCGACACTCACCGCAGGTTGATTCACCGCATTTCGTCGCCGGCCCGCCACAGGCAGGGCCGGCAGCACGGTGAGCGCTGATCTACGCCGCCGCAGCGGACTCCGAGTCCAGATCGGCCAGTCGATAACCCGCACTGTGGATCGTGTGCAGCAGGGTCGACTGAAACGGCTTGTCGATCACCTTGCGCAGGTTGTACAGATGCGAACGCAGCGTGTCGCTGTCCGGCAGCATGTCGCCCCACACTTCGCGTTCGATGTCGCGGCGCGACACCACGCGCGGCGATTCGCGCATCAGGATGGTCAGCAGTTTGAGACCGATCGGCGAAACCGCCAGGTCCTTGCCCGCGCGCGTCAGGCGCAGCGTTGCCGTATCCAGCACCAGATCGCCCACGCGCAGCACTTCCTGACTCACCTGGCGACGGTCGCGTCGAATCAACGCGCGCACCCGTGCCTCCAGTTCCTTGACCTCGAAGGGCTTGACCAGATAGTCGTCGGCACCGGCATCGAGCCCGGTGACCTTGTCCTCCAGCGTGTCGCGCGCCGTCAGCATCAGCACCGGCGTCGACTTCTTGGCCTCTTGTCGCAACTTGCGGCAAACATCCAGGCCATCCATGCCCGGCAACATCAGATCCAGCACGATCACGTCGTAACTGTTGCTCACTGCCAGATGCAGGCCGGTAACGCCATCCGCGGCGTAGTCGACGGAATAGCCGCGACGCTCAAGAAACTCGCCAACCGTCTCCGAAATTCCGCGATTGTCCTCGACCAGCAGCACCAGACCCGATTGCTCATCACGCTTGTTCATTCACATTCTCCTGGCCCGGCATTGGGCGTCATCACGGATGTGAAGATACGCGGGCGAATATCGTGAAGATGTGAAGAACGCTTGTCAGGCAATACCGACACGACATGCCTAGAACATCGGACTGGTGGTGTCGTGGCGTCGCTTCTACAATCCGCGCCCCTGCTGTTGTTGACGTGCCAACCTTCTCCATGTCCGACCACCTACGCGAAACCTCGCGCCGGCGTACGTTTGCGATCATTTCGCATCCGGATGCCGGCAAGACCACGCTGACCGAGAAGCTCTTGCTGTTCGGCGGTGCGATCCAGATGGCGGGGTCGGTGAAGTCGCGCAAGGCGGCGCGGCATGCGACGTCGGACTGGATGGCGCTGGAAAAGGAACGCGGCATCTCGGTGACCTCGTCGGTGATGCAGTTTCCGTACGCGGATCGCATCATCAATCTGCTCGACACGCCGGGCCACGCGGATTTCTCGGAGGACACCTATCGCGTGCTCACCGCGGTCGATTCGGCGTTGATGGTTATCGACTGCGCCAAGGGCGTCGAGGAACGCACGATCAAGCTGATGGATGTGTGCCGGCTGCGCGATACGCCGATCATGACCTTCATCAACAAGCTCGACCGCGAAGGGCGTTCGCCGATCGAGCTGCTCGATGAGATCGAGAGCGTGCTGAAAATCCAGTGCGCGCCGGTCACCTGGCCGATCGGCATGGGCTCGCGCCTGAAGGGCGTGTATCACCTGCTGCTCGACGAAGTGCATATCTACGAGACCGGGCGCAATTTCTCGCGGCAGGATTCGACGATCTTCCAGGGATTGGATGCACCAGGTTTGGCCGAGCGCATCGGTGCGGAAGTACTCGCGGACCTTCGGGAAGAACTGGAACTGGTGCAGGGCGCCTCGCATCCGTTCGATCAGGATGCTTATCTGTCGGGCAAGCAGGCGCCGGTGTTCTTCGGCTCGGGCATCAACAATTTCGGCGTGCAACTGCTGCTGGATTTCTTCGTCGAGCACGCGCCCTCGCCGCGTCCACGCGCCACCGAAACGCGTTGCGTCGATCCGGCAGAAGACAAATTCAGCGGCTTCGTATTCAAGATCCAGGCGAACATGGATCCGATGCACCGCGATCGCGTCGCTTTCTTCCGCGTCTGTTCGGGTCGCTACGAGACCGGCATGAAAGCCTGGCATGTGCGCGCCGGCAAGGAATTTCGCATCGCCAACGCGCTGACCTTCATGGCCAGCGACCGCGAGATCGCGATCAACGCCTACCCCGGCGACATCCTCGGCATCCACAACCACGGCACGCTGTCGATTGGCGACACCTTCACCGAGGGCGAAGTGCTGAAGTTCACCGGCATCCCGAACTTCGCGCCGGAGCTGTTCCGCCGCGCGCGCTTGCGCGATCCACTGCGGCTCAAGCAGTTGCAGAAGGGGCTGACGCAGTTGTCGGAGGAAGGCGCGACGCAGTTCTTCAAACCGCTGCTGGGGCACGATCTGATTCTCGGTGCGGTCGGGACGCTGCAGTTCGATGTGGTCGCGTACCGCCTTAAAGATGAGTACGGCGTCGACTGCGTGTTCGAGAATGTGCAGATCCATACCGCGCGCTGGATCGGCGGCGACGATGCGAAGTCGATCGAGGACCTGGAGGCGAAGGCGATGCAGAACATGGCGCGCGATGCGTCCGGCGCACTCGTGTACCTGGCGCCGACGCGGGTCAACCTGCAACTGACCATCGAACGCTACCCGAAGCTCAGGTTCGCCGCGACCAAGGAACATGCGCAGCCGGTGGAGATGTAGGAGTTGGTGTGGGAGCGGGCTGTTGTGGGAGCGGGCTGTTGTGGGAGCGGGCTGTTGTGGGAGCGAGCTGTTGTGGGAGCGAGCTGCTGTGGGAGCGGGCTGTTGTCGGAGCGAGCTGTTGTGGGAGCGGGTTTATCCCGCGATCTTTGCTTTTCCCGTGCTGAAGTCAGCCGGGTGAATGGAGAATCAAGAGCTCGCGGGGTGAACCCGCTCCCACAGAGAAGCGAAGGCAAAGCTCGCGGGGTG
>CALEZI010000163.1 GCA_937928755.1 uncultured Rhodanobacteraceae bacterium
GCAAAGGACGCAAAGCCGCAAAGGGAGCAGGCGGTAGTGTCTCAGACACTACCGAGCACGCCGTGCGCTTGTTCGCGTATCGAAGCTGTGGGAGCGGGTTTATCCCGCGAAAGTGCTCGCGGAGTGAATCCGCTCCCACATGAAAATCGGGACCTTGCGGACGTTCGGCGAGCGTAGTGGTCGCTCGTGGTCGTGCGCCTGTTCGCGCATCAAACGGGCGGCGACAATGCGGACTGCCTTTTGTCCGCAAAGGACGCAAAGGATGCAAAGGACGCAAAGCCGCAAAGGGAGCAGGCGGTAGTGTCTCAGACACTACCGAGCAGGCCGTGCGCTTGTTCGCGTATCGAAGCTGTGGGAGCGGGTTTATCCCGCGAAAGCGCTCGCGGAGTAAATCCGCTCCCACATGAAAATCAGGACCTTGCGGACGTTCGGCGAGAGTGTGGTCGCTCGTGGTGGTGCGCCTGTTCGCGCATCAAACGAGCGGCGACAATGCGGACTGCCTTTTGTCCGCAAAGGACGCAAGGCCGCAAAGGGAGCAGGCCGTGCGCTTGTTCGCGTATCGAAGCTGTGGGAGCGGGTTTATCCCGCGAAAGCGCTCGCGGAGTAAATCCGCTCCCACATGAGAATCAGGACCTTGCGGACGTTCGGCGAGAGTAGTGGTCGCTCGTGGTGGTGCGCCTGTTCGCGCATCAAACGGGCGGCGACAATGCGGACTGCCTTTTGTCCGCAAAGGACGCAAAGAGAGCCAAGAACCAGGGTGTTGATGTTCTGCTGGCTTTGCTTTCCTTTGCGTCCTTTGCGGAAAAGCTCTTCTTTCAGATACTTGCGTTATGTTTGGCGAGAGTAGGCGTCGCCCGCGAGGCCTCAGGCATCGCGGGCTCTTGTCACTCGCCACTCACCGCATCACTGCGATTCGAGCGGATACACCTTCACTTCGACGCGGCGGTTCTTGGCGTGGTTGTCGGGATCGCTGACATCGGCCGGTCGTGCCCAGCCGGCGCCCTGGGCGGAGAACTGGTTCGGGTCCATGGTCGGGAACTTGCGCAGCAGTTCCTGCTTGACTGAATTGGCGCGGTTGCTGCTCAGTTCGCGCACTGCCGAATCCGGCACCTGGCCCTTCATCGAACCATCGGTGTGGCCCTCGATGACGATGCGCGCTGCGCCGTAGCTGCCGGCGAGCTTGCCGATTTCTTCCAGCACGAAGTCGACATTCGGGTCGTACAGTTCTTCCACCGCCTTGCCGTTCTTGTCCTTGGTGACCTTCTTGAACAGGTCCCAGGAGTTCGGGAAGAAGTGGATCACCACCGTCTTGGTCAGGATTTCCGGGCTTTCCGACTGGATGGCGCTGGCGCTCATCGGCGCAAAGTTGATGCCATAGGTCGATTTCTGGTTGGCGTACTTCGGCTCGGCATTGAGCTTCTGCAACACGCTGAAATCGACCAGTTGGTCGAAGCTCACGCGCGAGGTGACCGCTCCGATCTTGCGGTACATCACGTAGGCGGTATTGAAGGTGCGCTCGAAATTGGTCGGGTTGTTGCGATTGAGGAAAAACTCGCGATTTTCGGCGTAGTTGGTCCAGTGCGCATCCGGCAACATCGCCAGTGCCTCGGAGGCGGGCAGCGCGTAGCCTTCGGCCATCCACGTCGCCACTTGCTGCTTGGCTTCCTGCTCGTCGAGTGCGACCATTGAGTCGAAGATGCCGCGCACCAGACCTTCCATGATGTCCGGATGGTCCTTGGCGAAGTCCGCGCGCGCAAACCAGACGTCAGCGATCAGTTTGTTCGCGGTGGCGGTCGACACCAGCAGCTTGTTGCCCTTGACGTCCGACAGGTTGTAGATGTCCGGCGCCCAACTGACCACGCCGGCGATCTTCTTGTCGGCATTGAACGCGGCCGCAGCTTCGAAGGCGGTGTTGGTGAAGCGGAAGTCGACCTCCGCCGGCTCGACGCCCGAGTTGATCAAGGTGTTCAGCGCGAAGAAGTGGCTGGGGCTGTTCTGCGCCAGCACCACGGTCTTGCCGCGCAGGTCCGATGCAGTCTTGATCGCGTCGCGCACGACGATGCCGTCGCCACCGTTCGACCAGTCGATCTGCTGGTAGATGCGCGGCATCACGCGGCTGTCTTTCTGCAGGCTTTCCAGCAACAGCGGCAACATGTCCACCGTTGCCCAGCCGATATGCACATCGCCGGCGGCGTAGGCGTCGCGCATCGCGACCGGGTCGTCGATCAGCACCAGTTCGACCTTGAACGGCTGGCCGCCGGGGGACATCCAGGTCTTGCCCGGCTTGAATCCACCATTGGCGTGCACGATCGGCGCCCAGCCCGCCCAGACGTTGATGGCGAAGCGCACCGTGCGCGCATCCATCGCCTTGTAATTGGAGACGCCCTTGACGTCCGGCAGTTTCTGGCTCGGGACGTAAGCATATTCCTTGACCGTGGTGATGCCGGCGGCGTCCGGCGCTTCGGCGCCGCCATCGGACGGCGGGGGCTGGTCGCCGCCGCTGGCGGATTGCTGACCGGCATCGATGGTCACCGGGGGAGCGTCGCCGCCCGGTGTCTTCAGTCGATACAGGCCGTAGCCCACCAGCGAGAGAATCACCAGCAGCACGACAAAATAAAAACCTGGTTTGGGTTGGCCGTTCATGGGTACCCCGGCGAAAAGTTGATAGTGAAAAGTGAAAGGTGAGCGGACCGGTGTGCAGATCGTGTCAATTCGGCTGCGCGGGGCCGAGCTCCTTCTGCGCCGGCGGCGTCGCAACGGTTTCGGGGGTGACGATGCCCATGTCCATTTCCATGCGCTTGAGCGCGTCCTCGGCCATGAACTTCTCCATGTTCTGCTCGGCCTCGATTTCGGCGACGCCGCGACTGGAAAGGTCGGCGGCGACGCGCACGGCGCCGCGGTTCTTGTCGATGCGCTCCTGCACTACCTGCTCCAGTTGCCCGAAGTCGGTCGTGACATTGAAGTTGAAGCTCTCGGAGAGCTTGGCGACTTCAGCTTCGGCCTCGCTCATCTTGATCTCGGCGTCGTACTTCTGGATCTTGGCGCGCACCTCGCCGAGCTTCTTGGTGGCGTGCTGGATCTTCGCCAGGTTGTTGTTGTACGAGGCCTCGTGCATGCCCAGTTGTTCCTGGTTGGCCGCCAGGTCCTTTTTCGCCTTCTCCATCTCCAGCGCGAACTTGGCTGCGGTGGCGCGATCGCCGGCCTTCAGATAGGCCTTGGCTTGCGCTTCCAGTTGGGCGACGTGGCGCTCGCCTTCCTTGACCTGGCGCGACACCCGTTCGACCAGGCCGCGGTACTGCTCCAGCCCCACGCGACCAGACTTCAGCTCTTCGACCGACTTGTCGTACTCGTACTGCATCTGCGCAATCGGATCGGCTTCCCAGAAGAAATTCGCAAGCTTGTTCAACTGCGCGCGCAGAGCGGAAAAGAACTTTTGGAAGATCATGTGGCGGGCTCCTGGGTGCGACGAACAAAGTAGTTGATGAGCGGCACGAGGCGCGGGGCACGGAACAAGCGCCTGACGATGAACCACCGGGGCCGTTCTCGGTCCAGGTCCGGTTCTACGTGTTTCCGGTGCCCCGTGCCCCGTTTCCAGCGCCCCTTTTCGAGGACAAGCATAACTCCAGCGCGATCAGCGCTTTTTCTTGTCCAGCAGATCGTAGAGCGCGCGGTACTCCTGCGCGACCTTGTGCGACGGTTCCAGGTAAACCAGTGGCCTGGCGGCCTCGTGGCTTTCCTTGATCTTGATGCTGGTCGAAATGTATTGCGGCAGTACCGGCAGCTTCTCCGCGATCAGTTCCTCGACCACCCGCGTCGGCAGGTTCGATCGCGCGTTGAACTGGTTGACGACGATGCCCTCGATCTTCAGCTTCTTGTTGTGATCGGCCTTGATTTCGTCGACGTTCTCGAGCAGCCGATACAGGGCCTGGCGCGAGAAATCGTCGCAATCGAAGGGGATCAGGCAGCGGTCGGCGGCGATCAGTGCCGACAGGGTGTAGAAGTTAAGTGCCGGCGGCGTGTCGATGAAGATCTGCGAGAACTCCTTGCGCAGCTTCGTCAGCATCTCGCCGAGCTTGTAGATCTTGAGCTTGGTCTCGAGCTTGGTCTGCAGATCCGACAGGCGGGTGTCGGCAGTGATCACGGCCAGATTCTCGAATGGCGTCGGCGTCACGTATTCGGCCGGATCGCGGGTGCGCAGGCGGTACGACAGCGTTTCCTCGAAAAAGTCCGCGGCCCCGAGTTCAGCGGTCTCGACCGTGTCGCCGAGCACATAACGCGACGAATTGCCCTGCGCGTCGAGATCGACGATCAGCGTGCGCTGGCCCTGGCTGGCCGCGACAGCCGCCAGATTGCAGACAATGGTGGACTTGCCGACACCACCCTTCTGATTGAATACAACACGGATCATCCTGGAAGCCTCAGTTGAACGGAATCGAACGCGCGGTCATCGGTTTCCAGAATCGTGCATTCACCTGTGACGCAGCGGAACCCCGGAGTATAGAACCGTAATCGGAAAGCGAGCTTGTGGGCAAGTCCTGCAATCGGGCAAGCGATCTCGCGCGATTCAGTGCATCTTTAGCGGCGGGGCGATAGGCTCACAACAACCGGTGGGTGGGAGCGCGCAATGAATCGATGGCTGTGGATGGCCACAACAATGTTTCTCGCCGGCTGCGCCAACCCTGGCTATCGTTATGCCGACGATGGCTACTGGACCTCGTCGCGCAACACATCGACCGTGGTCGTCTCGATGGGCTGGGGTGGCTGCGGCGGTTGGGGTACTGCCTTCGGCGCACCGTTCCATGTTTACGGCCATGGCCATGCCTATGGCTACGCATACGGCCCTGGCTATCCATTTGGCCACGGTTGGGGAGCGTGCGGCCTGGGCTTCGGCGGTTGGTATGGAGCGGGCCTGGGCTACTGGCGCAATCCTTACTGGCCTTACCCCTGGTATCTGGCGCCCCACGACAACCGGCCGTTGACCGCCGGCGAGCGTGCCCGGCAGATCGCCAGATACCCGGCCGAGGCGCTGGGCGCATCCTCGAACTATGACGATCTGGCGCCGGCACGGCGGCGCGACATCGGTGGCGGCGACCGAAGCTGGACTTCGAGTGGCCGATCCAATGCGCCGATTCTGATGCCTTCGCCGCAGCGCGGGATCGGCTCCGGCATGCGCGGTTCGGTGCCGGGTGCGTATCCGTCATCGTCGCCGGGTCTGGGCGCCGGACGCTTCAACAGCGGCCCGGGATTGTCCGGTGCTTCGCGGCCATCGCCCGATCAGCGTTCGATGACATCTCCGCGCTCGGTCACCTTTCCCGCTCCGGCGCCACGCAGTGCAGCCAGCGAGGCACGTTCGCTGCCGCGCGCGCGGCGCGACGAGGAATGATGGAAATCTGAACGTCGCGCAGGAACGCCTAGCTTCCGTCTAGTCACAAAAGGTGACAGGCGTCACAATGTGCCATCCTGCCGCGGGCTATTTTCCAGCCTGCGTCGGTTCCATGGCTTCGACGCCTGGCACGCGTTCATCCGGATTCCCCCTGTTCCAGTTGGACGCCGGGCGTCGGGGCCGCCCAAAAAAACGGCCGCCAGTGCTTGCGCAACTGGCGGCCGGGACTCCCCCCAACGAATGCAAGCGGAAGCATGAAGCGGGCCAGGAAGTTCCTGGTGCGGATTGTTGGGGTCGGTGATGGAAACGGCAAAGGCGCAGAGCTGTTGCGCGGTTGCTGAGTTGAACGGTCGCCAAGCTGTCGATCGCGGGCGTCGGCTTCGGCAGGAGCTTCCTGACCCAGCAACCGGCTTTGGCTGCAATCGACACCCACACCCACCACCTGCGCTCGCCTGCGCACGTCACGGCGTTAGCATTGCGACCCTGCCTTATCCAAGCGCGCAACATGCTCTACGACACCCGTTTTGAAGTCATCGTCGTCGGCGGCGGTCATGCCGGCACCGAAGCCGCGTTGGCCGCCGCGCGTCTGGGCGCGCGTACGCTGCTGCTGACGCATCAGATCGAGACCATCGGTCAGATGAGTTGCAATCCGGCGATCGGCGGCATCGGCAAGGGCCATCTGGTGCGCGAAATCGATGCGCTCGGCGGCGCAATGGCGTGGGCTGCCGATCGCGCCGGCATCCAGTGGCGCACACTGAATGCGAGCAAGGGTCCGGCGGTGCGGGCGACGCGTTGCCAGGCGGATCGTGCCTTGTATCGCGCGGCGATCCGCGCTGCAGTCGAGAACCAGCCGAATCTGACGCTGTTCCAGCAGGCGGTCGACGATCTGCTGCTCGACGGCGATCGCGTCGTCGGCGTGCTCACGCAGATGGGCTTGCGCTTCAATGCGGACACCGTGGTGCTGACAGCGGGCACCTTCCTCTCCGGGCTGATCCACATCGGCGAGGCCAACTACAAAGGTGGTCGAGCTGGCGATGCGCCAGCGCAAAGGTTGGGCGACCGGCTGCGCGAATTGCCGCTGGGCCAGGGGCGTTTGAAGACCGGCACGCCGCCGCGGATCGATGGCCGCAGCATCGACTACCGCCAGTTGGCGGAACAGCCAGGCGACCAACCCGCGCCGATATTCTCCTTTCTCGGCAGTGCAGCTGACCATCCGCGTCAGGTGTCGTGCTGGATCACCCACACCAGCGAAGCGACGCACGAACTGATCCGCGGCTCCTTGCATCGTTCGCCGATGTACAGCGGCAAGATCGAGGGCACTGGCCCGCGTTATTGCCCGTCGATCGAGGACAAGGTGGTGCGTTTCGCCGACAAGTCCTCGCACCAGATCTTCATCGAGCCGGAAGGTCTGTCGACTCACGAGATCTACCCCAACGGAATCTCGACCAGCCTGCCGTTCGACGTGCAACTGGCGCTGGTTCGCTCGATCAAGGGATTCGAGCATGCGCACATCACGCGGCCCGGTTATGCCATCGAATACGACTATTTCGACCCGCGTGGTCTCAAGCCATCGCTGGAAACGCGTGCCATCGAGGGCCTCTTTTTCGCTGGCCAGATCAACGGCACCACGGGCTATGAAGAAGCCGCTGCGCAGGGTCTGCTCGCCGGCATCAACGCCGCGCGTCGCGTGCAGCAACGCGAAGCGTGGTGCCCGCGGCGCGATCAGGCCTACCTTGGCGTGCTGGTCGACGACCTGATCACCCACGGTACCACCGAGCCCTACCGGATGTTCACTTCGCGCGCCGAATACCGGCTGCAACTGCGCGAGGACAACGCCGACGCGCGATTGACGCCGGTGGGGCGCGAACTTGGCCTGGTCGACGATGCGCGCTGGGACGCCTTCAGCCGCAAGCGCGAGGCGGTCGAACGCGAAACCGAGCGCCTGCGCGCGCTGTGGGCGGCGCCGGGCAATGCGCTGGGGCAGCAGTTCGCCGCGACCACCGGTGCGCCGCTGTCGCGCGAAACGCATGCCCTCGACCTGCTCAAGCGACCGGACATGAGTTATGCAGCGCTGACCGCGGCGACGGGCTTCGGGCCAGCGGTCGTCGACCCGGTGGTTGCGGAACAAGTCGAGATCGAGGCCAAGTACTCGGGTTATGTGCTGCGCCAGCGCGACGAGATCGAGCGCTCGCGACGGCATGAGGATGCACAGATTCCCGACGGTTTCGACTACCGCAGCGTTGTCGGGCTGTCCGCCGAAGTGTTGCAGAAGCTGCAGCGCGTGCGCCCGGCGACACTCGGCCAGGCCGGCCGCATCCCCGGCGTCACACCGGCCGCGGTGTCGTTGCTGCTGGTGCATCTGAAGCGCGGGAAAGGCGGCGCACAGGGCACGGGGTACGCTGGACAGCGCGTGAGCTGAGGTTGCGCGCTCTGGCTCTGGCGTTTGGTGGGGCCAGACTTGTCTGGACGCTCCTGCTGATCTTGATGGAAAGGCGTCCAGACAAGTCTGGACCTGCCAGATCAACGCTCCGAGCGAGCCTCGCACGCTGAGCAACGCGTGAGCTGAGGCTGCGCGCTCTGGCTCTGGTGTTTTGTGGGTCCAGACTTGTCTGGACGCTCCTGCTGATCTTGATGGTAAGGCGTCCAGACAAGTCTGGACCTGCCAGAGCAACGCTCCGCGCGGGCCTCTCCCGATTCCCTACGTCCTGGCCAGAAACTCGCCAACCTTGGGCACGATGGTGTCGCGCGCATCCTCGATGACGTAATGGCCGGCGTCGGCGAATGCGATCGCCTCGGCGCGTGGAAAGCGCCTGCACCACTCATCGAAGTAGTCGCGGTCGAACACGAAATCGCGCAGGCCCCAGAGGATCAACATCGGCTTGTCGGCGAGCGCCTGCAGTCCTTTTCCGGTGGCAGCGATGGTCGCGTAAGCCGGATCTGGTTCCGACAGCGGAATATCCTGCACGAAGCGCAGTGTCGCGCGCCGGGCTGCCGGCGTGTCGTACGGCGCGACGTAGGCGGCGCGCGCCTCGCGACTCAGCGAGCGCACGGTACCCATGTGCGTGGCGCCCACGGCAAAGGCATTGAAGCGTTCCACCAGCATCGCGCCCAGCCGCGTATTGCGAACCAGGCGCAAGGTGGCTGGCAGTTTCTTGTCGGCGAGCATCGGAAACGCCGCGGTGTTGAACACCACCATGCGCCGCACGCGATCGGGATTGCGCACCGCCCAGGCGCTGGCAATGGCGCCGCCCCAGTCGTGCACGACCAGGGTAACCAGTCCCGTTGGGACGGTCTTGTCCATGAACGCGCTGAAGTCGGCAACGCGACTGTCGAGAGTATAGGGGTAGCGCTCGTCGTCCGGCTTGTCGGAGAGGCCCATGCCGATGTGATCCGGCACCAGGCAGCGGTAACGCGACTTCAGGCTGGCCACCAGATCGCGGTACAACCAGCACCAGCTCGGGTTGCCGTGCACCATGACCACCGGTTCGCCCTGGCCCTCGTCGAGGTAGTGCATCGAGCGACCTTCGCGCGTGAAATAGCGCGGCGTGAAACCGAGCCCTTCGATCAGGGCCTGGGCTTGAGCATTGGGCACGGGGGTCAGGTCAGCGTCAACAAGTGGGCGCGCAGCATGGCCCAAGATCGCCGAGTTGGAAACCTGTGCCCCGGATGGGCGGACCCTGCGCGGAGACATTTTGTCCGCAAAGGACGCAAAGGAGGGCATGAACGATCGAAGATCGGCTCGGCGCGCAGTGCCGCACCGGTATTCGCGCTATTTGCTTTCCTCAGGGAACCTCTGATCAAGTCGTCATTGCGAGGAGCGAAGCGACGCGGCAATCCAGAAATGCTCTGAAAATCAAATGCCTGGATTGCTTCGCTGCGCTCGCAATGACGAGTCGCGGGACTTGTTCAGAGGGTCCTCAGGGAACCTCTGATCAAGTCGTCATTGCGAGGAGCGAAGCGACGCGGCAATCCAGAACATCTCCAAAATCAAAGTCCTGGATTGCTTCGCAGCGCTCGCAATGACGCACTTTGGACTTGTTCCGAGGTTTCTTGGCGTTTTTTGCGTTTTTGCGTCCTTTGCGGACAAAAGAACACGCCCGGATCCGCCCCGTGCCTGATCATGCGCATGTAGCGGTCCTCACCGCGGCGGCGGCGGTGGCGGCATCGGTGGCGGGCTCATGAAGGGCGCCGGGGCGGGGGCATTGCGCGCGCTGTTGCGCGACCACAGGGCGATCGCCACGACGATCGCGAGCACGATGCCGACCGCCCACAGCGGTCGCACCAGGATCCACGACAACACGATCGTGATGCTGGCGAGCACCGCTGCGATCACGAAGGCGACCATGCCGGTGAAGGTGCCCACAACGCGTCCGAGCGGCGGCAGCACGGCGGCCAGCGTGGCCAGTGGGCCAAGCATCATCGAGAACGCGATCCACAGCAGCACGAAGCCGACCGCACGCAGCACCCAGCCGATCATCGAGTTGCTGGATTGCGCATGCTCGACCAGCGCCGCGGCGTCGTGGACGCCGGCTTCGACCAGAAAGATCAGCGTTTGCGCCGGGCTGGTCCAGGCCGTGAAACCGTCGCCATCGGCCTGTGCCATCACCGAGGCCGGCTGCGGTGGCACCGCACTGTATTTGACCCTGAGGTCGCCGATCTTCGGCGAGCCTGGATTGCCGCCGCGGTAAAGCATGTGCGCATCGACGAGACGGAATCCGTCGGGGAAACCTCCGTTTTCGGACAGCACCAGCTCCTGGCCGTCGAGTTCCCGCAGGATCGGCTCGCCGGCACGCCAGGCGCCGATGCGCGCGTCCGAGACCGAAAAGTTCTGGTCGCGATACGGCATCGACGATGGGTTTGCATGGCCGCTCTCATGGAAATTGCCGGAGTTGATCGGCTTGTCGTCCCACACTTTTTCGTAGGTGTAGGTGGTGATCCGCTCCTTGCCGCCGCCGAGCTTCTCGCGCTCCTCGGTCTTCTTCTTCTCTTTCCACTGGTACATCTCGACCGAGCGCCGCAGCACCAGCGCCGGCGCCTCGATGCCGAAATCCGGATCCCGCGCTCGCTCGCGGCTGGTGACTTGCGCGCTCAGGTAAACCAGTTTGCCGTTGATCGCCGGATCGATCCGGTCGGCAGCCGTCGTCTGCACCGTCTCGCCGGCAGCCTTGAGGCCCTTGTAGTTCTTCAGCGTGCGATGCTCGTTCCACGCCAGCAGCACCAAGCCGGCGATCACCAGCACGAACGAGAACAGGAAGCCGAAGAAGGACGACTTCAGCCGGCTCCACCAGGAGATGTTCTCGGTGACGGTGGGCATGGGGCAGGAAAAAGGAAAAGGGAAAATGGAAAAAGGAGAGCGTGCGGGTCCAGATCATCGCCCCAATCCAAGTGCGATGGGAAGAACCCGGAACGACAATGGGCCGGCTTCCTCGCAACCACCCTTTTCCTTTTTTCCTTTACCTTTTCCCTGCTGCTACCACACCACCTCAGCCATCGAACAGTTCAACCCCGAGCCGATGCCGAGCAGGGCGACGCGCTTGCCCTTGACCAGGCGGCCCGATTCGTTGAGCTTGGAAAGCGCGGTCGGCAATGACGCCGGGCCGATGTTGCCGAACTCCGGGAAGATCGTCAGCACCTTGCGCGGGTCGATGCCGAGCACCTTGACCAGTTCTTCGGTGTGCACGCGGCTGACCTGGTGCACGACGAACTCGTCGATCTCGCCCACCGCCCAGCCGAACATCTCGCGCGCCGCGCCGTAGGTCTTGCCGGCCAGTTTCAGGCCCTCGATCAGCAAGGTCTTGGTGTCGGTAACCATGCGGTCGATGTTGCCCGAACACAGCCGCGAGAACTGCGTCGCCGAACGCGATACGCTGCCGAGGTAACGATGGCCATCCGGGTACAGGTCGGCATTCGCCAAAACCATGGCTACGCCGCCGGAGCCCAGCGTCAGCGACGCGAACTCGTCGCGGAACTGATCGGCGGTGACGTTCGGTCCGCTCAGGCGCTGGATGGTCTGCTCGGTGATGTAACGGCTGCACTCGCCGTCGACGATCATTGCGTACTCGATGTCGCCGCGCTCGATCATGTGCGCGGCGATATCCATGCCATTGAGGAAGGCCAGGCAGGCATTGCCGACATCGAAGTTCTGGCAGTTTTCCGGCAGGCGCAGCTTGCCGGCGACGATGCTGGCGGTCGACGGCTCGAGAAAATCGCGGCACACCGAGGTATTCACCAGGATGCCGATCTTCTCGCGCGGAATGCCGGTCTCGGCCAGCACCTTTTCCGCCGCCAGCGCGGCAGCGTCCGAAGGCACCATGCCTTCGTCCCAGACGCGCCGCGCGTCGATGCCGGCGACGCCTTCGAGCAAATCGGTGCGCACACCGAGACGCTCCATCGAGGGCAACAAGCGAGCGACGATATCCGCCGACGACACGCGGTTCGGGGCGTCGACATGGGCGACAGAAGCAATGGCGACGTGCTGGAAGCGCATTCTGGACAGGCGTCAGGATCAAAGGAGTGGGAAGTTATAGCCTTGGCCGCATAGAGCGCAAGCTTGAAGTGCGCCTGGGTGGCATTTGCGACACTCGCCGAATGGCCGTGGCGGGCCCGTTCAGCGCGATGTTCAAGCGCCACGGCTATGCTGACGCCATCGATGCCGCCGGCTTGCACATGACCTTGCGCTTCCACTTTGCGGCGATTTTCGCGCTGCTGTCCAGCGGCGCTGCCGAAGCCGTCGTCGAATTCCGCGGCCAGACCGCCAGCGGCGCCTACTTTGTTGCCCAGGTCCCGGACGCCTGGCGTAGCGGCGATCGCCTGGTGCTGGTCAATCACGGTTACGACATCGGACCGATCAGCGACAATCCCGATTTCGGGCCGGCGGTGTTGCGCCAGCGCATGCTGGCCAAGGGTTATGCGATTGCTGCATCGAGCTACAGCCAGCGCGGCTGGGCCTTGTTCCAGACCGCTCGCGACCATCGTGAGCTGGTAACCGCGTTTGCGGCGCGCTTTGGTTTGCCCGGAGCGATCATCGCCAGCGGTGGATCGTTGGGTGGCCTGGTGGCGATGCAGCAGGCCGAGCAAGGCGATCTTGGCGCCCCGGTGACGGGCATCTATGCCCTCTGCGCACCGTTGGCGGGTAGCCGCGTCTGGGAGCAGGCGCTGGATATACGTCTGAGCTACGACGCCGTCTGCGAGAACGTCACTGGTGGCGAACTGCCGCTTGGCGATCAGGCCTTTCCCTACATCCTGCGCGCCGAAGATCTCGGCGACTACGACGACCTCCAGGGGGGCGGCGAGCTGGCGTTGCGCATCGCCAAATGCACCGGCTACGGATTGCCGGGCGCTCTGGTCACCAGCGGCATGCGCGAGCGCTACGCGCGCTTGCGCGCGGCCACCGGCGTGGACGACGCGTTCTTTCTGGAAAACATGTTCTACGCCACCTATGGCCTCGGCGATCTTTATCGCGATCCGTTGAAGATCGGCGAACGCGCGGCCATCTCGAACCGCAATGTGATCTATCCCGAGGAACGCGTGCAGCGCGATATCCGCCGAGTCGATGCGGATGCTTTCGCCAGCCTCGACCTGAAGCGTCACTTTCAGCCGCAGGGGCGCATCGGCAATGCGAAACTGCTGACCACCCACACCTCGCGCGACGGCCTGGTGTCGCCGGCGCATGCGCACGCACTCGACGGGCGGGTCGCCGAAGCACAATGGAGCCGCGCCTTTGTCGTCGAGTCCGCGCCCAGCCACTGCGGCTACAACGGCAACGAACTGGTCGGTGGTTTCGAGGCGTTGACCGCGTGGATCGATGGCGGCAACCAACCCGACGCGGCGGCGATCCAGGCTGCGTGCGAGCGTGAACGAATGGCCAATCCAACGCTCGGTGCCTGTCGTTACGACCCGGCCTACTCAGCGCCGCCGTTGGCGCAGGCGATCAAGCCGCGCAACGACCCCGGCGCGGTCGTCGACGAGCGTGTCAGCGGCCTCTGGTACGATCCGGCACGCTCGGGCGAGGGTTATCTGATCGAGGCCCTTGAAGCCGGCCTGGTCAGCGTCACCGCCTTCACTTTCCCGGAGGTCGGCAGCCCTGCCGATCAAGCCTGGTTCACCGGTCTCGGTCGGGTGGTCGACAACAACCTGGTGGTCGATGTGATCGTCGGCCGCCGCAACGGCAGCTTCGGAGCAAGCTTCGACCCAACGACGCTGCAGTCGATCGACCTCGGCCGCTTCGACGCCGCCTTGAGCAACTGCGGTACGGGCGAGCAACGCGTGCAGGCTGTCCCACCTTACGACTCGTCGCGCCGACCGCTGCAGCGGCTGTCGCGGATCGGCGCTGCGCGCTGTCCTGGCGAGGGCGTGCCCGCCAGCATTTCGCCGTTCGTGCACTGGAGCGGAGCGTGGTACGAGGCCGACAAACCCGGCCGTGGGCTGTTCCTGCAGGTACAGGACGATGGCCGCGCGTTTCTCGTGTGGTTCAGTTTCCGCCCGGACGGCGAGCCCGCCTGGATCATCGGCGAAGGCCGCGCCGAAGGCGGCGATCTGCTGTTCTCCGCGCTCACCCGGCCAGTGGGTACGCGTTATGGCGCGGCGTTCAACCCGGCCGAGGTGCGCGTGGATCCCTGGGGTAGCGCGCGCCTGTCCGGCGACGGCTGCAGCGGCATCAGCGTCGACTACGATTCGATCCAGTCGGGCTTTGGGACCGGGAACATCGCGCTGACGCGTTTGACCACGCCGCTCGGCGCTGGATGCCGGTAGCGGTGGAACCCCGGCCATCGGCCGGGATTCCAGCCCGAAGATCTGCAGCTGTCGTGGATTGGCAGGACATTGCGGCGGATCCTTCGCCGACGAAGGACCCGGTCCACACGATCCTCGGCCGTTGTTTCCAACAACCGCATGTACAGTCGCTCAATCCAGCGGCACGCCCGGCTTGCCGAAGTCGCTCGGCGCTGCCGGTGTGACGATCGGCTTGATCGGGTTCTTCTCAAGTTCGGCCAGCAGCACCTCGACCGCCTTCTCCAGGCTCGGATCGCGGCCCTGGGCGACCAGGTGCGGGGTATCGATCACCTCGATATCCGGGCTGACGCCCTCGTTTTCGACCGCCCAGTTGCCGTCCTTGTCGGTGAATCGGAAAGTGGCGGCGGTGGTCGTGCCGCCGTCGACCAGCCCCGGATTGCCGGAAACGCCGATCAGGCCCCCCCAGGTGCGCGTGCCGATCAGCGGGCCGAGCTTGAGTTCGCGGAAGTAGAAGGGCAGGGCGTCGCCGCCCGACGAGGACTGGCCGTTGATCAACATTGCCTTGGGACCGCGGTGCGACAGGAATGGTTGCGCCTGCGGTTCCAGGCCGCGGCGCTTCCAGTAGTTCAGCGGCTTGCGCGCGAGGATCTCGATCATGCGATCGGGGATGAAGCCACCACCGTTGTAGCGGTCGTCGACGATCAGCGCGTCCTTGTTGATCTGCGCCGGGAACTGCTTGAACAACTCGCGATTGCCCTCGAACAGCGTGTTCGGCAGATGGATGTAGCCGATCTTCCCGCCGGAGAGGCGATCGACCATCGCCCGGCGTTGTTGCACCCACTCCAGATAGCGCAGGCCTTCTTCGCTGCCCTGGGTCCTGACGTCCACCGTGCGTGCGCCGCTCGGGCTGGCTTTGCTGTTGAGCGACAGGCGCACCACGCGCCCCGCCTTGTTCTCCAGCAACTGGTAGAAATTCTTGACCGAATTTGCCGGGACGCCGTCGACGGCGATGATGTAGTCGCCGACCTTGGCGTCGACGCCGGCTTCGGCCAACGGCGAGCGGAACGGATCGGACCAGTTCTGGCCGGGGAAAATCTTGTCGATGCGGAAGTAACCGCCGTCGCCGACGCTGACTTCGGCACCGAGAAAACCGCCGGCCTTGCGCGGCACCTGGGGCTCATCGCCGCGCTCGACGTAGATGTGGCCGGCGTTGAGTTCGCCCGCCATCTCGTTGATCAGATGATCGAGATCGTTGCGGTGCGCCACGCTCGGCAATAGCGCCGCGTACTTCTGGTAGATCGCCTCCCAGTCGTTGCCGTGCATGCCGGGGTCGTAGAACCAGTCGCGCCAGACGCGCCAGCCATCGCGCAGGATCTGCGCCCACTCCACCCTGGGATCGATGCGCTGCTCCAGTCTTGCCAGATCCAGCGTCTTGCTGGTGTCCTGATCGGGCTTGGCTTCGATGATGCCGAGTTTGTCCTGGCCGGCGCGGAACAGAATCTTTTCGCCATTGGCCGACAGCGTGTAACCACCGATGCCCTTGGCCAGCGTGGTTTCCTTGCGCGCCTCGATATCGAAATGCTTGAGATCGCCGACACCGCCTTGCGGGTTGCCGACCGCGACAAAGAGAACGCCGCTGGCATTGGCGGTCAGGCCGCCATAGGTGCCGGGCGCCACGCCCAGTGCCGTAATGCGCGCATCGAATCCGGCGGTATCGAAGCGGATCGGCTTCTTTTCCTCCGCTTTCGGCTTGTCCGCGCTTGCCGTCGCGGCGACGACGGGCGCGATCTCGTCGCTCTTCGGCCGGCCCAGCGCCGGACCATCGGCCGCCAGCGTGACGGCGTAGATGCGCGTGGCGTTGGTGTAGAGGTAATTGAACTCGTAGGCGGAGAACGTCAGGTTGTGGTCGCGATTGGACAGGAAATAAAGGTAGCGGCCCTTGGGATCGAATGCCGGGTTCTGCGCATCGAAATCGCCGAATGTCAGTTGCGAAGCACTGCCGCCGACCTTGTAGTGCCACAGCCGCTGCAGGCCGGTCTCATCGGTTTTCACCCACACCAGGTGTTGACCGTCGGGTGACCACACGTAGGTGGTGATTTCATTGCCGACGGTCGCGGTGTCGACATCGGCGGTGTTGCCGCTGGCGACATCGACGACGCGCAGCCGGTTCTTCTTGTCGCCATACGCAATGCGTTTGCCGTCCGGCGACCACAGCGGCTGGAAGCGCCAGATATCGCCATCGGTGGTCACCCGGCGGGGCTCGCCGCTGCCGTCCGATGCGCGCAGGTAGATTTCGTATTCCCCGCTGGCGTCTGACAGGTAAACCACTTGCTGGCCATCCGGCGAGAAGCTGGCGCTGATCTCGCGCGCGCCAGGCGTATGGCTGATGTTGCGGATCTCGCCATCCTTGGCCGGCACCGTGTACAGATCGCCGCGCGCGGCAATCAGCGCGCGCTCGCCGTTCGGCGACAGATCGACGCTCTCGATCTGGCCGGCAACATTCTTGATCGACGGCAGCAGGTCCTTGCGATCGCCGATCACGGTGATCGACAACTGCTTCGCCTGATTGTCGGCCGGCGTGTACAACCACAGCGCGCCAGCTTGCTCGAAGACGATTGCGTCCGCCCCGGCGCTCGGCCAGAGCACGTCAAAGTCCTTGAAATCGGTGACTTTGCTCGGCTCTCCACCCTGCGGCGACACACTCCAGAGGTTCAGCGTGTACTCGCGATCCGAGGTGAAATAGATGCGGTCGCCCACCCAGGTCGGCTGGTTGTCGGTGCCGCGATGGCGGGTGATCTGGCGCGAGTGGTTGTTCTTCAGGTCGTAGACCCAGACTTCCTGGGCGCGTCCGCCACGGGTGCGCTTCCAGGTGCGGAACTCGCGATCGATCGGGGTGTAGACATAACTCTGGCCGTCCGGCGAAAGCATGCCGCCACCGGTTTCCGGCACCGGCAGCGGTTTCTCCATGCCACCGGCCACCGGCACCAGGTAGGGAATTCCGGCGCGGTCGTCGAGCGGGAAACGGTTCATGCGCACGACGATGTGCGCTCCGTCCGGGGTCCAGTCGAGCACGCGGTAGTCGAAGCCGCCGCGTGGCGGCTGCGGACCGACGTCCGAGTACCAGGTCAACTGCCTCGGTGGCGCGGAACCATCCGCTGGCATCACCCAAACCTGGCGCGTGCCCGAGTATTGCGCCGAAAACGCGATCCAGCGCCCGTCCGGCGAAAACTTGGGGAACAGTTCGAGGCCATCATGCGAGGTCAGGCGTGTGGCCGTCCCGCCCGCACGCGGCACCGTGTAGATGTCTCCGGCATGCACGAACGCGATGTGCGTGGCGGACACGTCGGGAAAGCGCAGCAGGCGGGTGTCGGCCTGCGCGGGCTGCGCAAGCGCGGTGGCGAGGGCCAGGCCGAGGGCGGTTCGGATCATCGGGGGGTTCCGGAGCAGACGCGGGGCCTTGGAGGATAGGCGCCGGCGGGCGCGGTTGCCCATGCTGAACGTCTTGCCTCATGTAGGAGCGACGTGTACGTCGCGACCCACGCACGTCGAGGTGCTCGGTTGCGACGTACACGTCGCTCCTACCAGAGGCGGCAACCGGCGGCGCGGAATCCCGGCTAGAATGCCGGGTTGTTGATGTCGACAAGCTGGATAGGCACTGCCCCCGATGCACACCCTGGACCAAAACTGGTACTCCGAAGCCCACGCCGGCTCGAACTCGGCGATTTCGTTCAAGATCAAGCGCTTGTTGCATTCGGAAAAGACGCCATTCCAGACCATCGACATCTACGAGACCACCGATTGGGGCAACCTGATGGTGATCGACCAGTGCGTGATGCTGACCACCCGCGACAACTTTCTTTACCACGAGATGATGTCGCATCCGGCGCTGTTCACCCACCCACGCGCCAAGCGCGTGGTGATCATCGGTGGCGGCGACTGCGGTACGCTGCGCGAGGTGCTCAAGCATGAGGAGGTCGAAGAGGCCGTCCAGTGCGATATCGACGAGCGCGTGACCCGGCTCGCCGAGCAGTACTTCCCCGAACTGTGCGAGTCCAATGGCGACCCGCGCGCGAAAATCATGTTCGGCGATGGCATCAAGTTCATGGCCGAACACGAGCCGGACTCGCTCGACGTCATCATCGTCGATTCCACCGATCCGGTCGGTCCCGCCGAGGGCTTGTTCAACCGGGCCTTCTACCAGTCCTGCCTGAAGGCGCTGCGTCCCGGCGGCATCCTGGTCCAGCAGAGCGAGTCGCCGCTGATCCATCTGCCGCTGATCACCGCCATGCGCACGCAGATGAAGGGCGCCGGCTTTGGCTTCCTGCGCACCTTGTGCTTTCCGCAGCCGTGTTATCCGTCCGGCTGGTGGAGCTGCACGATGGCGCGCAAGGGCATCGACCTCAACAGCTTCCGCGAACGCGGCGCCGCGACCAAGAAGTTCGAAACGCGCTATTACAATGTCGACATCCACCGCGGCGCGCTGGCGATGCCGGAGTTCATGAAGTCGGCGTTTCCTGAGGCGTGAAGCCGCCGTTGCAGGAGCGACGTGCACGTCGCGACCGTCAGCCCCAGCGCATCGCCGGTCGCGACGTACACGTCGCTCCTACACGCTCTTCCGCTTCGCCCGCGGATGCGCCTTGTCGTACACCTCGGCCAGGTGCTGGAAATTGAGGTGGGTGTAGACCTGCGTGGTGCCGATGTCGGCATGACCGAGCAATTCCTGCACTGCGCGCAGGTCGCCGCTGGATTCGAGCAGGTGGCTGGCGAATGAATGCCTGAGCAGGTGCGGGTGCACGCGTTGCCAGATGCCCTGGCGCTGCGACCAGACTTTGACCCGTGCCTGGATTGCACGCGCGCTCAGCGGCCCGCCGCGGCCATTGCCGAACACCGGCTGTTCGTGCGCACTGCCGTGTTCGGCTGCCAGTTCCGCGAGTGCAGCGACTGCCATCGAGCCTACCGGCACGATGCGCGTTTTGGCGCCCTTGCCGAGTACGCGCACGCTGCCGTCGGCCAGATCCAGATCGCGCCAGCGCAGACCGGCCACTTCCGAAAGTCGCAGGCCGCTGGAATAGAACAACTCCAGCAGGGCCCGATCACGCAGCGACAGTCGATCGCCGTCGGGAATCTCCACCAGTTGCGTGACCGCATCGGCGTCGAGCACCGCGGGTAACCGTTTTCCGGTTTTCGGTGGTTTGATGCCGTGCGCCGGATTGACCAGCTCCGGAAAGCGCGCCTGATGCAACCAGCGGTAGAAGCTGCGCAGCGCCGCCAGCATCAGCGCCAGGCTGCGCGGCGCCAGCCCGCGACGATGGGCGCCGGTGATCAGGGCCCTGACCTGGTCGCGACGAACTTCGTGCCACTGCGCCGCTCCGCCGGCTGCGAGAGAACGCGCAGCCTCGTCCAACTGGCATCGATAGGTCTTGGTCGTGCGCGGCGACAAGCGCCGCTCGACCGCCAGATGGGCGAGGAAATCCTCGATCGGCGTTCGCCAATGGCTTTCCAGTTGCGTTGGACCTTCTGCTGCAATCGCGCTCATGCGTGCATGTTCGCATGACCAGATCCGCTTGAAGCGATCGCCACCAGGACCTGCGTTCCTGCACCGCGACCGGGCAAGCACCGGAGCTTCTGGTGTCCGGTCAGCTCAGATCGCACCATAGTGGTGCAAATACTCGATGACTCGCACCCCAATGATGCACAGCAGAACGCGCAGGCCTTGATTCTTCGGGTTTTTGTGCGTGGCACAACGATTGCTGTAGATGCCGGGCGCTCACGCAGATTTTCGATTTCGATCCCCATTTCAATCCCCGATTCAAGAAAGGAGTCTCCGATGTCGACCGACAAAGTCAAAAAAATCATCAAGGACAATGGCGTCAAGTTCGCCGACCTGCGCTTCGCCGACATGAACGGCCGCGAGCAGCACTTGTCGATTCCCGCCAGCACCCTCGACGATTCGGTGTTCGAGGACGGCAAGATGTTCGATGGATCCTCGATTGCCGGCTGGAAGGGTATCAACGAGTCCGACATGGTGCTGCTGCCGGATGCATCGACCGTGTTCCTCGACCCGTTCGCCGAAGAATCGACGCTGGTGCTGCGCTGCGACGTGCTCGAGCCGTCGACGATGCAGCCGTATGCGCGCTGTCCGCGTGGCATCGCCAAGCGTGCCGAGGCCTACCTCAAGGCCTCCGGCGTCGGCGACAGCGCCTTTTTCGGCCCGGAGCCGGAATTCTTCATCTTCGACAGCGTGCGCAGCAATGCATCGATCAACGGCAGCTTTTACGAGATCGAGTCCGAGCAGGGCGCGTGGAACAGCGGCAAGTCCTACGAACACGGCAACACGGGTCATCGTCCGGGCATCAAGGGCGGGTATTTCCCGACGGGTCCGGTCGACGCCTTCCAGGATCTGCGTTCGGCGATGTGCCTGACGCTCGAAGCGCTCGGCATTCCTGTCGAGGTGCATCACTCGGAAGTCGCCACCGGCGGCCAGTGCGAAATCGGCACCCGCTTCAACACGCTGGTCAAGAAGGCCGACGAACTGCTCACGCTGAAGTACGTGGTCAAGAACATCGCCCACCAGCACGGCCATACGGCGACCTTCATGCCCAAGCCGTTGGTCGGCGACAACGGTAGCGGCATGCACGTGCACCAGTCGATCGCCAAGGGCGGCAAGAACCTGTTCAGCGGCAACGAGTACGGCGGCCTGTCGAAGATGGCGCTGCACTACATCGCCGGCGTGTTCAAGCATGCGCGTGCGGTCAACGCGTTCACCAACTCCGGCACCAACAGCTACAAGCGACTGGTCCCGGGCTTCGAGGCGCCGGTGCTGCTGGCCTACTCGGCGCGCAACCGTTCGGCGTCCTGCCGCATTCCGTGGGTGTCCAACCCGAAGGCGCGGCGTATCGAAGTGCGCTTCCCGGATGCGATCAACTCCGGTTACCTGACCTTCACGGCGCTGATGATGGCCGGCCTCGATGGCATCAAGAACAAGCTGGATCCGGGTGCGCCGTCGGACAAGGATCTGTACGACCTGCCGCCGGAAGAAGAGAAGCTGATTCCGACCGTGTGCCATTCGCTGGATCAGGCGCTGGAAGCGCTGGATGCCGATCGCGAGTTCCTCAAGGCCGGTGGCGTCATGAGCGACGATTTCATCGACGGCTACATCGATCTGAAGATGAAGGAAGTCACGGAACTGCGCATGCGCACGCATCCGGTCGAGATCCTGCAGTACTACTCGGCCTGAGGACGCAGTGTCGATGCCGGCGACGCGACTGGTACGTGCCCTGGCCCGCGGTGTCGCGGGCCTGGGTTCCGCCGCGCGGGCGCCGCAGGGGAACCCGGGCAACGCATCCGCCGATGCGGATGCGCTGCTCGATCAATTGAACACGCCGCTGGCGGTCATCGACCGTCAGGGGCAGGTGGTGCATGCCAACGGCGCGCTGATCGAAACCTATTGCGAGCGGCGCCTGATCGGCAGCGACATCGCCGATCTGGCCCTGGGCGAGGACATCCTGCCGTCGCTCACCCGGCGCGTGCTTGATCAACGTGAGCGCATCGTCGCCCGGCGGCTGTTGCTGGAACTGAAGCGCGACACGCCGCGTCGTTATGACGTGGCGCTGACGCCGGTGCAGTGGCGTGGCGCG
The DNA here is from genome assembly GCA_937928755.1 of uncultured Rhodanobacteraceae bacterium. Lineage (GTDB taxonomy): Bacteria > Pseudomonadota > Gammaproteobacteria > Xanthomonadales > SZUA-5 > JADKFD01. The sequence goes on from CALEZI010000163.1 coordinate 21,751, forward strand.
ACGGCCGCATTGATCGAGTTCCACGCGCTGGCCGAACACGATCAGGATCTCGGCGAAGGCGTGGTGTCGACGCCCGAGCCGGCGGCCGAACAGATGGCGCGGGCGCTGGCGCATGAAATCAAGAATCCGCTCGCCGGGCTGCATGGCGCAGCACAGCTGCTGGAACGCGAGTTGCCGAACAAGGCGCTCAAGGAATACACGCAGGTCATCCGCGCCGAGGCCGACCGCATCCGGCGGCTGGTGGATCGCTTGCTGCAACGCCCGGACGTGGCGCACGCCGGGCACAGTTTCAACGTTCACGAAGTGCTGGAGCGCGTACGCACGCTGATCGGCGCCGAGGCCGGCGGCCGCGCCGAAGTGGTGCGCGACTACGACCCAAGCCTGCCGGACATCGACGGCCATCCGGATCGATTGACCCAGGCGCTGCTCAATCTGGCGCGCAACGCCCTGCAGTCGGGCGCACACACGATCCGCTTGCGCACACGCGCCGAGCGTCGCGCGCGTATCGGCGACAAGACCTGCAAGCTGGCGCTGCGCATCGATGTCTGCGACGACGGTCCTGGCGTGTCGGATGCCCTGCGCGAGAGCCTGTTCCTGCCGTTCGTGACCGGACGCGACGAGGGCACAGGCCTTGGACTGCCGGTGGCGCTGGCGATCGCGCGCGAGCACGGTGGCACGCTGGCTTTCGTGAGCCGTCCCGGCGCCACGACCTTCAGCTTGCTGATTCCGGTGACGCCGTGATGGGTTGGATCGCCACGGAACGCTCGACGGAGAGGTTAAACATGGAGCGGTCAAACGTGAAACGTGAAACGTCAATTCCGGCGGGCAGTGTTGACGTTTCACGTTTTACGTTTTACCGCGCCGATACCTTCCGCAGTCCCCGCAACTTGGGGGGCAACCCATGAACGCTCAACTCCTCCCGCGCCCGTCCGCGAGGCGCGTCGTCTGGCTGGTCGACGACGACCGATCGATCCGCTTTGTGCTGGAAAAGGCACTCGCCGGCGCCGGCTTCATGGTCGAGAGTTTCGATGCCGCGGAGCCAGCGCTGCGCGCGCTCGCCAGTCGTTCGCCGGATCTGGTGTTCACCGATGTGCGCATGCCCGGCATGGACGGCATGGCCTTCATGGAGAAGCTCAGCCAGCGGGCGGCGCAGGTGCCGGTGGTGGTGATGAGCGCATATACCGATCTGCCGAGCACGGTGGCGGCTTTCCATCGCGGCGCCTTCGACTACCTGCCCAAGCCCTTCGACATCGACGCCGCGATCGACATGGCGCGCCGTGCCACCACGCGCGAGGTGCGTGCGGTTGAGACTGATTGGTCGGACGAGGGGCTGGTTGGCGACACGCCGGCCATGCGCGAGGTGTTTCGCGCCATAGGTCGATTGTCGCGGGCGGATCTGTCGGTACTGATCACCGGCGAGACCGGCACCGGCAAAGAGCTGATCGCACGCGCATTGCATCGCCACAGCCCACGCGCGAATGGACCGTTCATCGCGCTCAACACCGCCGCAATTGCGCCGGAACTGCTGGAGAGCGAACTGTTCGGCCACGAGCAGGGCGCCTTCACCGGCGCCACGCGGCGCCATCAAGGGCGCTTCGAACAGGCCGAACATGGCACGCTGTTTCTCGACGAGATCGGCGACATGCCGATCGGACTGCAGACCCGGCTGCTGCGCGTGCTCGCCGAGGGCGAGTTCTATCGCGTCGGCGGTCGCGAACTGATTCGCGCCGACGTACGCGTGATCGCGGCGACCCACCAGGATTTGCGCGGCAAGGTCGAGCGCGGCGAGTTCCGCGCCGATCTGTTGCACCGCCTCGACGTCATGCGCATTCATTTGCCGCCATTGCGGGAGCGCGCTGCCGATGTGCCGCGCCTGGCCGATCGTTTCCTCGCCGAGGCCGCGCGCGAGATGCGCGTGGCGACCAAACATCTGTCGGTCGATGCCGTGCGCGGATTGACCCGTTACCCGTGGCCCGGCAATGTGCGCGAACTGCGCAACCTGTGCCAGCGGCTGGTGTTGATGGCACCCGGCACCACCATCCAGAGCGGCGATCTACCCGACGAAGTGCGCCGTTCCGAGGGAGCGCCGGCCAGCGAAGCGGGGTGGTTGAAGCCGCTCGCCGAGTGGGCACGCCAGCAACTCGATCTTGGGCAGCCCGACTTGCTCGAAGCCGCCAAGGCCAGCCTCGAGCAGGTGCTGTTCGACGAGGCGCTCAAGCTCACCAGCGGCGACCGTCAGGACGCGGCGCGTCGACTGGGGTGCGGCAGAAATACGTTGACGCGGAAGTTGGGGCCGAAGAAACGGTGAGTAGTGAGTAGTGAGTGGTGAATAAAACCCGGCGATGAGCGGAATGATCGGGGTGTTGTAGGAGCGACGTGCACGTCGCGACGACGAGGCATGTCGTAGGCCCTGAAGCCGTGGAACAAGACCGCCTCAAAACGGCAACGCACCGGGTTTCACTCACCACTCACTACTCACTACTCACTGATTTTCAGGCTAGCCTAGCTGCCCCTCACGCACCCCGCCGGACCCCACCCATGAGCGACGCTCCGCAGCAAGTCATCCGTTTCCATTACAGCGTCGCTGAAGTCGGGCAGCCGCCCACCGAGTCCTCGCGCGAGGGCGGCGAGCCGATCGCCGCGCTGATCGGCGCCGGCAACATCATCCCGGGGCTGGAGCAGGCGCTGATCGGCAAGGCCGTCGGCGAGCGCTTCGAGGTCGTGGTGCCGGCCGCACAAGCCTATGGCGAGCGCAACGAGGCACTGACCCAGCGCGTGCCGAAGAAATATTTCCCCGCCAACGTCACCCTGCGGCCGGGTCTGACCGTGATGCTGCAAACCCAGCAAGGCCCGCGCCCGGTGACGGTGCTGAAGATCGGCATGAGCGTTATCGATGTCGATCTCAACCACCCGATGGCCGGCAAGGATCTTGCCTTCGACATCGAAATCGTTGAAGTGCGCGATGCCTCCGCCGAAGAAATGGCGCACGGGCACGTGCATGGCGATGGTGGGCATCACCACTGATCTGCAGGAGCGGCGTGTACGCCGCGACCATGGCCCCGCATCTCTGGTCGCGACGTGCACGTCGCTCCTGCAGCGGCGCGGCCGCTGGCACCACCCATGGCACTTTCGTCACCTTCCCTAAACGGAACTTTAACGTCTAGACTACGTGCACTTTCCCGTGGTTTCGAGGTGACGAACATGCAGCGTTCGCGATTGTGGGTGGCCCTGGCGGCGGCTACGGCGATGGGTCTGGGCGCCGGCTGGCAGCCAGCGATGGCTCAGGATGAGTCCGCGGCGACGCCTGCCGACGATGACGCGAAGGTGCTCGACCAGATGACGGTGATCGGTTCGCGCCGGATCGGCGGATCGGATACCGAATCGCCGGTGCCGGTCGACGTCATCTCGATGCAGGAAATTGCCGAGCGCAGCCCGCAGTTCGATCTGGCGCAGGGGTTGCAGTACACCGTGCCGTCGTTCTATTCCACGCGCCAGACCGGCGCCGACGGTGCCGACCTGGTCGACGGTGCGGCGCTGCGCAACCTGGGTTCGGACCAGACTCTGGTCCTGATCAACGGCAAACGCCGCCACACCACCTCGCTGGTAAACCTGTTCGGCGCTCGCAACCGCGGCAATACCGGAACCGACCTCAATACCATCCCGGTACTGGCGATCGATCGCGTCGAGGTGCTGCGCGATGGCGCCTCGGCGCAGTACGGTTCCGATGCCATTGCCGGCGTCATGAACATCGCCTTGAAGCGCGACAAGGGCTGCGAAACAGCGATTGGCTACGGCGAATACACCAAGGGCGACGGCGAAAACCAGTTGTACAGCGGCTATTGCGGCCTCGAGATGGGCGACGGCGGCATCTTCTCGGTGACCGCCGAGTACGGCGATCGTGATCGTTCGGATCGTTCCGAGCCGCGCGACAATCCGCGCACGATTGGCGACAGCGCCGTGGAAAGCGGCACGCTGTACGTCAACAGCGAGATTCCGCTGAGCGACACGGCGGACTTCTACTTCACCGCCGGCATCCAGAACCGTCGCGCCTCGTCCGGCGCCTTCGCGCGCGACGGCGAAGACGATGTGCCCTCGCGCAACTCGCTGGCAATGTACCCCGATGGATTCGTGCCGTTCATCAACGGAGATCTGGAAGACCGCTACGCCACCGTCGGTGCGCGCTGGCTGATCGGCGGCTGGAATGCCGATCTGTCCACCACCTACGGCTACAACGAATTGTTCTACGACATCAGCAACACGCTGAATGCCTCCATCGCCAATTTCGAGTTGCTCAACCATCGGCCGGCAGTCAGCAACACCGCTTTCGACGCCGGCGGCTTTTCCTTCCGCCAGAACACCACCAATCTCGATTTCACGCGCTATTACGACGATCTCTGGGGCGGCACCAATATCGCTTTCGGCGGCGAGTATCGCGACGAGAACTACAGGATTTTCGCTGGCGAAGAGGGTTCCTGGATCGATGCCGACGGTCCCGGCGGCGGCAATGCCGGCAGCCAGGGATTCCCCGGCTTCCAGCCGGGCGACGAAACCAACGCCAATCGCGACAACTACGCCGGTTATGTCGACGTCGAAGTGACGCCCAGCGAACGCACGACCGCCGACTTCGCAGTGCGTTTCGAGGACTACAGCGACTTCGGTTCGACGCTCGACGGCAAGATCGCACTCGCCTTCAAGGCCACCGAGGATTTCACCCTGCGTGGTTCGATTTCGAGCGGTTTCCGCGCACCGTCGCTGCAGCAGCGCTTCTTTTCCTCCACCTTCACCGACTTCATCAGTGGCGAACCCGTCGACGTGCTGCTCGCCCCGAACGGCGGCGAAATTGCGCGTGCCGCGGGTATTCCGGACCTGACCGAAGAAACGTCGTTGAACGGCGGCATCGGTTTCACCTGGCGTGCGAGCGACGTGCTGTCGTTCACCGTCGATATCTACCAGATCAATATCGACGATCGCATCGTGCTGTCGGGGCGCTTCAACACCGACGACCCGAACATCGGCGACATCCTGGCTGGCCTGAACGTCGGCGAGGCGCAGTTCTTCACCAACGCGGTCGACACCGAAACCAGCGGCATCGACATCACCGCCTCCTGGGATTCGACGTTGTGGGATGGCGAACTCACCACCTACTTCGGTTTCAACTACGGCGAGACCGAAGTCACCGCGATCAACGCTCCGGCTGCACTGGTGGGTCGCGAGGACGTACTGCTGAGCGAGCGCGAGCGCCTGTTCATCGAAAACGGCGCGCCCGAGAGCAAGGGGATCCTCGGTTTCGACTGGACTCGCGACAAGTGGAACGCCAACGTCAAGTTCATCTACTTCGGCGAGCAGACGCTGGGCACTTTCTCCGGCCCGCCGGTGCCGAACCAGCACTACAACGCCAAGGCTTCGGCGGATTTCAGCCTGACCTACAGCATCACCGAGTCGACCAAGCTGACCGCCGGCATGGCGAATGTGTTCGACAGCACGCCGACGCGCCAGAACCCGGACGAGACCGACAACGGCCACGTCTTCGAGAGTGTGCAGTTCGGGCTCAACGGCGCCTCCTGGTTCGTGCGCATGCACAGTCGGTTCTTCTGATCCTGGCTTGACCGCGATGACCACCGAGCCCCGGCCGCAAGCCGGGGCTTTTTGCTGGCGTCCCGAAGAGAATCTTTTGTCCGCAAAGGACGCAAAGGACGCAAAGGAGAGCAGGAGATTTGAGGGATCAGGGCGAACTGGACGATGACTCCCGCGCATGGGCCGCAGCGATATCAAACGGCACAGAACCACCTTGTTGAAATCCAGCTTTCGCTCTCCTTTGCGCTCTTTGCGTGGCCCGGTCCACCAGCAAGCTGGTGGCCGTTCAACGGCTCGCGGCATGCCGCTCGAAAGCCCGTCTCACCCTTTGCGGACCAATGCTCTTCAGCGCCAAACGTCCTGAGTGCACGCAACTTTTCCCGCGATCGACGGTCCAATCGGGCTTCGTGCCATTGCCCCGATTCCGGCCATGAACCTGATTCGTCGCTGCTGCTTCGTCCTCGCCCTGCTGACTTCGCCGCTGCACGCCGCGTTGCCGGCGGAAGTCGAGGGCCAGCCGCTGCCGTCGCTGGCGCCGATGCTCGAGCGCACCACCTCGGCGGTGGTCAACGTCTCCAGCAAGACGCGCGTGCAGGTGCGCAACCCGTTCTTCGACGATCCCTTCTTCCGGCGCTTCTTCGACATGCCGGATGTGCCGCAGGAGCGCGTGCAGCAGAGCCTCGGGTCCGGCGTGATCGTCGATGCCTCGCGTGGGCTGGTGCTGACCAACAATCACGTGATCGAGCGCGCCGACGAAGTCACGGTGACCTTGCACGACGGGCGCACGCTGAATGCCGAGATTCTCGGTCGCGATCCGGACACCGACGTCGCGGTGGTGCGAATCCCCGCGGAAGGGCTCACCGCGCTGTCCCTCGCCGACTCCGACCAGTTGCGGGTAGGCGATTTCGTGGTCGCCATCGGTAACCCCTTCGGCCTCGGCCAGGCGGTCACCAGCGGCATCGTCAGCGCACTCGGCCGCAGCGGTTTACGCGGCCTCGGCTACCAGAACTTCATCCAGACCGATGCGTCAATCAATCCAGGAAACTCCGGTGGCGCGCTGGTCAACCTGCGCGGCGAACTGGTCGGCATCAACACCGCGATCTTCAGCCCGTCCGGCGGCAACATCGGCATCGGTTTCGCGATTCCTTCGAACCTCGCGCGCAACGTGATGAACCAGTTGATCGCCTATGGCGAGGTCAAGCGCGGTTCGCTCGGCGTGCAAAGCCAGGATCTCGACGCCCGCCTCGCGCGTGCGCTGGAACTGGAAGAGGGCCGCGGCGCGGTGGTGACCCAGGTGGTACCGGACTCGCCGGCCGACCTCGCCGGACTGCAGGCCGGGGACGTCATCGTCAAGCTCGACGGCAAGCTCATCGCCAGCGCCGACGAACTGGCCAACGTCGAAGGCCTGTTGCCGATCGGCAAGGCGCTCGCACTCGACTTCATCCGCGCCGGCAAGCCAAGGTCGACGCAACTGACGCTGATCGCCAGCAGCGCGCAACAGCTGGCCGGCGAGAAGCTCGATCGGCGCCTTGCCGGCGCGCGCTTCGGCGAACTCAGTCAGCGTGAGAAACAAGCCGGCATCAAGGGCATCAAGGTGCTCAATGTCGCCTCGGGCAGCGTCGCCGCGCGCAATGGACTGGAGGCAGGCGATATCATTTTTGGCGTCAACCGCTATGAAGTCGGCAATCTCGCCGACATCAGCAAACTGCTGTCGCAGCAGCCGCGGCAGATCCTGTTCTCGCTCTACCGCGGGCGGCGGGCGTACTACCTGCCGATCGAGTAGGCTCGGGCCTCGGGGCTCGGGACTCGGAAGGGCCGCTCTTGATCTGGTGGGTCCAGACTTGTCTGGACGCTTTTGGAGGGGCGTGAAAAGAGCGTCCAGACAAGTCTGGACCCACTAGAGCAGACGCGGCGCCCGCCAACGGCATGTGCGAGCCTTGCGGATCCCGGCACAAGATCCAACAACCGACAGCGACAACCGACTCATGGACCAATTCGCCGTCTTCGGCCATCCGATTGCGCACTCGCATTCGCCGTGGATCCACGCCCGGTTCGCCGCCCAGTGCGGATTCGAACAGCGTTATGACGCCATCGACGCGCCGCCCGAGCGCTTTGAAGAGACACTATGGGACTTCGGCGAGGCCGGTGGGCTCGGTGCCAATGTCACGCTGCCGCTGAAGGAACAAGCCGCGTTGCTGTGCGACGAGCTCAGCGAAGCGGCGCAGCGCGCCGGCGCGGTGAACACGCTGATCCGCATGCCGGGTCAGTGCTGGCGCGGCGACAACACCGACGGTGTCGGTCTGATGGCCGACCTGCAGCGCCTGCGCGTATCGGTGCACGGCCAGCGGGTGGTCATCCTCGGTGCCGGCGGCGCTACCCGCGGCATCCTCGGGCCGCTGCTCGCCGCCGCGCCGCGTGAAGTGATCATCGTCAACCGCACGCCCGAGCGCGCGCTGCAACTGGCCTTCGAATCTGGCGCGCTGGGCATCGTGCAGGCGTGGGCGCTGGACGACCTCTCCAGCGTGGATACCGCGGGGTTGCTGATCCACGCGACATCCGCCTACCGCAATGGCGCCAGTGTCAGGATTCCACCGTCGCTGGTGGATGCCGATACCGTCGCCTACGACCTCGGCTACGGCGAATCGGCGCAAGCCTTTCTGGCCCGCGCGCGCCAGGCAGGCGTGGCCACCGCCCACGATGGTCTTGGCATGTTGGTCGAGCAGGCCGCCGAGTCCTTCCTGCGCTGGCGCGGCGTGCGCCCGCAGACCTCGGGCGTGCTGCGCGCGCTGACGGCGATGGTCTACGCCTGATGGACTGCCGGATCGGCTGCGCCGCGTGCTGCATCGCGCCGTCGATCAGCAGCCCGATTCCGGGCATGCCCGGCGGCAAGCCAGCTGGCGTGCCGTGCGTGCAATTGGATCCGGAAGGCCGCTGTCGCATCTTCGGCCTGCCCGAGCGACCTCAAGTGTGCGTCAACCTGCGCCCGCAACCGAGCATGTGCGGCACCTCGCGCGAACAGGCGCTGGCGACGCTGACGGCATTGGAAGCCGCGACGAGTCCAAGCTGAGGCGAGGTTCGTCCAAGAGTTATTTTGTCCGCAAAGAACGCAAAGGACGCAAAGAGAGGCAACAGAAACTCGCGGTCAGCACCGGCTTGACGCCGACAAACTCAGCCTCCTGCTTTCCTTTGCGTTCTTTGCGATCCGGCCCGGCAGCAAGCTGCCATGCGTTCGACCGCCGCGGCATGCCGCGGAGAGCTCGGTCTCACCCTTTGCGGACAAATGCACTTCGTCAATAACTCGTGTCACGTAGGGGTCAGGCCGGCCCGATCCGCAACCGCCAATCGCGAGCTCAGATAGACGAAATACAGCACAGGGATGACCACCAGGGTCAGTACGGTCGACACCAGGATGCCGAAGATCAGCGAGACCGCCAGGCCGTTGAAGATCGGGTCGTCGAGGATGAAGAAACCGCCGGACATCGCGGCAACGCCGGTCAGCACGATCGGCTTGGCGCGCACGGCGCAGGCTTCGACCACGGCGTCGGCCAACGCCAGTCCTTCGGATCGCGCCTGATTGATGAAATCCACCAGCAGGATCGAATTGCGCACGATGATGCCGGCTAGCGCGATCATGCCGATCATGCTGGTGGCGGTGAATTGCGCACCGAGCAGCGCGTGGCCGGGCATCACGCCGATCACGGTCAGCGGGATCGGCGCCATGATGATCAACGGCACCACGTAGCTCTTGAACTGGCCGACCACCAGCAGGTAGATCAGGATCAGGCCGACCGAATACGCCAGGCCCATATCGCGGAAGGTCTCGAAGGTGATCTGCCATTCGCCATCCCACTTCAGCGCGAAAGCATTGGCTTCTTCGGGCGGGAGGAAGAAGTGCTGGGTCACCGGAATGCCGTCGATGCCGTTGTCGTCGATGCCGCCGACCATCGCGAACATGCCGTACAGCGGGCTGTCGAGTTCTCCGGCTTCGTCGGCAAAGACGAAGCTCACCGGCATCAGATCCTTGTGATAGACGGCCGCTTCCCATTTCGCCGGACGTACCTCGACCAGTTCCGAGATCGGCACCAGCGCACCGTTGCCTGCGCGCACCCGTAGTGCCAGCAACTGCGTCAGCCGTGCCTGGTCGCCGGGTGGCAGCCGCAGACGCACCGGCACGGCGTATTTCGAGGCGCCATCGTGCAGGAAGGTGGCGTCGAAGCCGCGAAGGCCGGTCGCCAGTGCGTCGACGATCTGTTGCTGGCTGATGCCGGCGCGCGCCGCGCGCTGACGATCGACGACGATCACGTCGCGCGGCGTGTCGGCCTCGACCGTGGTGTCGATGTCAACGATACCCGGCGATTTGGCAAAGGTGCGCGCGAGATCCAGCGCCAGTGCGCGGCCTCGCTCCGGGTCCGGACCGTAGATCTCGGCAACCAGCGGCGACATCACCGGCGGGCCGGGCGGAACTTCGACCACCTTCACCGATGCGCCAAAGCGCGCGCCGATCGCCGCCAGTGCCGGACGCGCCGCACGGGCGATGTCGTGGCTCTTGCGCGAGCGCAGGTGCTTGTCGACCAGATTCACCTGCAGGTCGCCGACATTGGCACCCTCGCGCAGATAGTACTGGCGCACCAGACCGTTGAAGTTCACCGGCGCAGAGGTGCCGGCATAAGCTTGCACGCTGGCCACTTCGGGCAGCTTGCCCACCTCGGCCGCCAGTTCGCCGAGTACCGCATTGGTGGTTTCCAGAGTGCTGCCCTCGGGCATGTCGAGCACCACCTGGAACTCCGACTTGTTGTCGAAGGGCAGCATTTTCAGTACCACCAGTTCGACCACGGCGAGGCTGGCCGAGCCCAACACCAACAGCAGCATCGCGACGAACAGCACGAGGCGCCGACGCGCGGCCTGCGCGCCTTCGAGGAACGGTCTGACGACGCGTTCGAACAAGCCGTGCAGTCGGCTCTTGGCCTTTTGTGGGAGCGGGTTCACCCCGCGAGCTTCTGCCTTTGCCTTGCTCTCAAGAGCATCGCGGGATGAACCCGCTCCCACAACGGCAGGAGCAACGGCATCGCGGGATGAACCCGCTCCCACAGGAGCAAGGGCAGCTTCCGCTTCTATCGGGTCCTCGACAGCATCGCGGGATGAACCCGCTCCCACAGCAGCAGGAGCATGGGCAGCCTCGGTTGCGTGGTGCTTGAGCAGCTTCAATGACAGCCACGGCGTGACGATCAGCGCCACCGCCAGCGAGATCAGCATGCCGACGCTGGCGTCGATCGGGATCGGGCGCATGTACGGACCCATCAGGCC
>CALEZI010000164.1 GCA_937928755.1 uncultured Rhodanobacteraceae bacterium
CGGCCGGGAAATTGGTCACTATTTAATGATAGTTACTTTTGGGACACCACACTAGAATGACGTTGCCCCGGCAACGAGCGGACTTCTGATGATTTCCTGGTGGCGCAGACGCCTGCAGCGTCGGGTCGAACCCGATGCGCGGGCGTTGCAGCAGACCATGGAGGCTCTGCCGGGCATGGCCAGTCTGGACTGCGGCGGGCGTCAGCGACTGATCGACTACACCGGTCGCTTCCTCGCCGACAAGCATCTGGTCGCTGCCCACGATTTCGAACTCGATCCGGCGAAGCGCACGACCATCGCGCTGCTCGCCTGTTGGACCGTACTCGATCTGGGTTACGCCTGGCTTTCCGGCTGGCGCGAGGTGATCGTCTATCCGGGTGCATTTCGTGCTCGTCGCTGCGACGACGACGAGGCGACCGGCGTCGTGCATGAGTGGGACGAGGAACTGGCGGGCGAGTCCTGGGACCACGGCCCCCTGATTCTGTCGTGGGCGGACCTGAGCCTGGATCTGGCCCAGCCGGAGGATGTCCAGAACGTCGTCATCCACGAGATCGCGCACAAACTCGACGCCCGGAGCGGAGTCGCCGATGGTGCGCCGCCGTTGCCGCCCTCGATCGATGCGCGGCTGTGGGCGCGCGAGTTCCAGGCGGCCTACGATCACCTGTGCAACGAGGTCGACCGCGATCCCGATCGGGCCTTGATTGATCCCTATGCAGCCAGCGCGCCGGAAGAGTTTTTCGCCGTGGTCAGCGAATACCATTTCCTGGCGCCCGGCGTGCTCGAAGCAGCTTATCCCGAGGTCGCGCGGCTCACGGCCCGCTTCTACGCGGGCTAGTGGGGTGTCATAAATAACTTGAAGAAAATTCCGATGGATTTCGTCGCCGGCTGCGGAGCGCTGCGAATGGCACGCACATCATGCTCCGCGAGGTTGGCTGCCCTCGGGCGCGCCCGGTGCAGCCACATGGCATGCTTGCTGCTGTCATGGGCTTGGGTTATATAGCTCGGCTAGCTTACCGGCGCCCCGGTTGACGGGTACTGTGATCGGCGCGACCCGAAGTCGAAAGGGATCTAATGAACATGGCGACCACCAAAGCCAAGAGCAAGACCACCAAGAGCGAGCCGGCGGTCGTCAAGCCGGCGCGTCCGGGCGGCCGAAGCGCTGCGCCATCGCGTGCGGATGCGGGCTCGTACAAGGCCGTCGGCATCAGCCCGGCCGATCTGCCCTTGCCCACTGGTTATGTGCCCAAGGTCGATCTGCCGGCGGGTTACCGGCCGCGCGGCAGCGACGAATACATGGCGGCCGAGCACCTCGAGTATTTCCGCCGCAAATTGCTGATCTGGCGGCAGGAACTGATCGAGGAGTCGCAGCAGACCATCGAGAATCTGCGCGACGAAGTGCGGGATGTCGGCGATGAGGCGGAACGGGCGACGCGTGAGACCGAGAACTCACTGGAATTGCGCACCCGCGATCGCTACCGCAAGTTGATCGGCAAGATCGACAAGGCGCTCAAGCGCATCGAGGACGGCCGCTACGGTTACTGCGAAGAAACCGACGAAGAGATCGGCCTCGAGCGTCTGGAAGCGCGACCGATCGCAACCATGTGCCTGGACGCGCAGGAGCGCTGGGAGCATCGGCAACGGCAGATGGGCGACTGATTCTCGGCGGCCGAATCACCTGGCCTACTTGGATCACAGCCGGTAACCCGACCCTGTCTCAGGTGCTGGGCAGCACCGCCAGAATCGCAGACAGCCGCTGGCGCGGCGCGCCGCCGCCCCCGGAAACGATGGCTGGCGAAGGCGCCAGCGCTTGCGCCCAGCGTCGCAGCCGCAGGCGCGACTCGCTGGCAACGAAGTGTTCGGCGAGTCGCACCGAATCGGCCAGCAAGGCGAGACCGACTGCCGAAAGATCGTCGAGGCTCGGCGATTCGAATCCACGCCTCAGTTTGGCCAGTCGCTCGGCATGCGTCTGCGTGGATTGCAGCGCATAGCGAGGACGCCCGAAGCGGCCGAACAATCCACCCGACAGTCGGTGGATGACACCGAGGCGCACGAAAGCATCCAGCAGATCCGAGCGCACCGACCACATGCGTCTGCGCAGTCGCGTTACCGCTTCGGTCGGGGTATGACTGCCATCACCCAGCAAATGCACCGCCAGCGAGTGCAGTCGATGCGATAGCGGCAGCGGGTCGATCACCCGCAGACGACCTTGATCGAGGGCCAGCGCGCCAAGCACGATCAGGTCGATCAGCAGCGCCCGCGCCAGCACATCGCGGCTGCTTGCGTGGTCGCCATTGCCGACCAGTCCGCCAGCGCGATCGATGGTGAGGATCAGCAGATCTGCCGCTATCAGCACGTCAGCCCCGGGTGTCCATCAGGCCACGCGCATATTCTTGAATCTTCGCCAGCATTGCCGCCAGGCCGTTCTTGCGCGTGGGCGACAGATGTCCGGAAAGGCCGATGCCTTCGATGAACAGGGGTTCAGTGGCGACGATCTGCGCCGCCGGAAGCCCGGAGTAGACGCGCAGCACCAGCGCGATCAGTCCACACACGATGGCCGAATCGCTGGTCGCGGCAAAACTCAGATGCTCGCGCGTGCCGCTCGGCTTCAGCCACACCATCGACTGGCACCCGAGCACGCGCCAGGCATCGCTGCGATCGGTCTCCGGATAGGGCGGCAAGCGCTTGCCGAGATCGATCAGATACTGGTAACGCTCCGACCAGTCGCCGAAGAGGGCGAATTCGTCGACGATTTCTTGTTGGCGGGGGTCCATCAACGGTCTCGGGAGGGCACGAGGGCAAGAGGGCACGAGCGCACGGAGAAGCGGGGAATCGGGCTCTTGCGTGCCCTCGTGCCCTCGTGCCCTCGTGCCCTCCTGTTCGCTGTCGGAAGACGGCGCCTGCACTGAGCCACGGCAACCCTCACAGCAACAGCCTCCGGACATCGCCCAATTGCTGCGCCAGATAGGCGGTGAAGCGTGCCGCCTCGGCGCCATCGATGACGCGATGATCGTAACTCAGCGACAGCGGCAGCATGAGGCGCGGGACGAATTCGGCACCGTTCCAGACCGGCTTGGTGGTGCTCTTGCTGACGCCGAGAATGGCGACTTCCGGCGCATTGATGATGGGCGTGAAGGCGCTGCCACCGATGCCACCGAGCGAGCTGATCGAGAAGCAGCCGCCGGACATGTCGGCGGGACCGAGCTTGCGCTCGCGCGCCTTGAGCGAATACGCGCCCAGATCGCGGGCGAGGTCCAGAAGTCCCTTCTGATCGCAATCGCGAATCACCGGAACGACCAGTCCATCGGGAGTGTCGACGGCGATGCCGATGTGGAAATAGCGCTTCAGCACGAGATTCTCGCCATTGGCGTCGAGCGAAGCATTGAAGCTGGGGAAGCGCTTGAGCGCCGCCACCACCGCCTTGATCATGAATACCAGCGGTGTCAACTTGAGATCCTTGTTCTCCTCGCCCAGGCGCTTGCGGAAGGCCTCCATCTCGGTGATGTCGGCTTCGTCGAACTGCGTGACATGCGGAATCATCGCCCAGTTGCGCGCCAGGTTGGCGCCGGAGATCTTCTTGATGCGCGACAACGGCTGCGCTTCGACCGGACCGAACTTCGCGAAGTCGACCTGCGGCCACGGCAGCAGGTTGAGGCCACCGCCCGCAGTGGGTCGCGCGGTTGCAGCCGGCGCCGCCAGCGCCGTCTTGACGAAGGCCTGGACGTCCTCGCGTGTGATCCGTCCCTTGCGACCACTGCCGCTGACGCGGGTCAGGTCGACGCCGAGTTCGCGCGCATAGAGCCGGATCGCGGGACTGGCATGCGGGCGTGTTGCGGGTGGCAGTTCACTGGCCGAGGCGCTGGTCGGGATTGTCGCCGGCGTTGCCGCCGGTGATGGTTGAGGTGCCGTCGCAGGTGCAGTTACAGCCGCCGGAAAAGGAGCAGGAGTGGGAGCAGGAGCGGGAGCGGTTGCCGCCGGTGCAGCGACTGCTGCGGTCGTCGCAGACGCCGCTCCGGCGGTTTCGATCAACGCCACCAGCGAGCCTTCCGACAGCGAATCGCCGACTTTGACCTTGAGCTCGATGATGGTCCCGGCCACCGGCGCCGGCACTTCCATCGTGGCCTTGTCCGATTCCAGCGACACCAGGCCTTGATCGAGCTTGACCTGATCGCCCGGCTTGACCAGCAACTCGATGACCGGCACATCCTTGTAATTGCCGATGTCCGGCACCTTGGCTTCGATGGTCGCCATGTCATCTCCCGAGTGGCTGGCTGCTGGCACGACAATACAGGAGCCGGTGCGACGGCCGAAGGCGCAAACACGGTTGAAGTCCCCGTCGCCCCTGCCGGTGCGCTTTTTCGCGCATCAATCTGGCGGCGACCAAACGGACTTTTTTTGTCCGCAAGGGACGCAAAGAAAGCCAGGAACCGCCGCTCGCCCGGCAGTCCGCGCGATCGGTCGAACGCCCGGCGGCTATGCCGCCGGGCTCAAAGAAACGCCGCATTCGGGCCAAAAGGCGCGGAAATAGTTCAACGAATCAATGGCAAACCACTAGAACCGCCACACACCCGATGCGGAGTAAGTGTCGACCTGGTCCGACCAGTCGCCGGCGAAGTCGAGCTGGAAACTCTGGAATGCCCAACCGAAGCCGAGCGCGAAGTGCATCTCGTCGTCGCCTGGCCGGAACAGCGCGCGGTCAATGTCGACGTCGGAGTCGCCATCCGGGCCGGTTGCGTACAGCGCGTGCTCGGGCTCACGCCAGATGCCCGCGCGCAGCGAGAACGGATTGGCGAACTGGGTGAATACGTACTCGCCGCCGAGCCTGATCTCGGTGCCGTCGTCGCTCTTGAGCACGGTGGCCGAGTTGAAGATGTCGTCGTAGTCGTCGGTCAGGCGACTGTATTCGACGCGATTGACGTCCAGCGACAGAGCAAGATTGTCGCTCGGTCGCCAACTGACGCCGAGGCCGAACACGTGGGGAACGTCGAACCCGGTGTCGACCACGATCAGCGGTTCGCCCGCCGCATTGAAGTTTCCGGCGCGGTAATCGAAGCTGCCGCCGCGGCGATAGGCGCCGCCGATCGACCAGCGATCGTTGAGACGCCACAACGCGCCGATCGAATAACTCACGTCGGTGTCGTCGCCACGTTGCAACTGGATGTTGCGACCGGTACGCACGGTGTCCGATGCCAGTTCCCACTCGGAATAGACCACGCCCAGACCGATCGAGAAGCTGTCGCCGAGCCGGTAGGCGCCGGACAGGCCGTAGTTGATCAACTCGGTGTCGAGGCGCGTCGATTTGGTCGGCAGACTGCCGATCGAGCTTCCGCCGCCGTCCTGCACATCGATGGGCTGCTGGGTGTAGGACAGGTTGAAGCCCAGCGGCTGGTGTCGATACAGCGCTACCGCCCAACCATCGCCGGCATAGGTGTAGGACAGGAAGGCCAGGGCGTCGTCGTTGCTGTCGGCTTCGTCGCGACCCAGGTTGCCTGGGTCGAAGGGATTGGTGCGGAAACTGCCGCCCGACGAAAACGGCGTGGTGTAGTCGGTGTGGCGGTACTCGACGGCCACTTCGGACGTGGTCAGGATGGTCAGTCCGGCCGGGTTGGTGTAAGCCGCGGTGGCGTCGTCCGCGAGGCCGAGAAAGGCGCCGCCCATGCCCATCGAGCGGGCGCCGGGGTTGGCGAAGTTGAACTGGATGCCGGCATTGACCTCATCGGAGGTGATCGCGAAAGCCGGGGCAGCGGCCAGGCTGGCGGCCAAGGCAAGGCAGAGTGATGACGGACGCATGGCAGGTCCTCCGGGACGTTTGTTAACAGATCGGCAAAGTAGCACCGTGTCGTGAATTCTGTAAACGGAAGGAAGTCAGGGGGCGGGACGATCGGCGCGTTGGTGCAGCAGCCGGAGCGCGGAAGGGCACGGGCACGTGCAAGCCCTCGCTGTTTCCACCACCGACACCGGCGTCCACCTTCGCTATGCTCGGCCTCCCTCGCCTTCGGACCCTCCCGCCATGTTCTCGCGCACGACGACCATCGCCGACCTCGACCCCGAACTGGCCAACGCCATCGCTGCCGAAGAGCAGCGCCAGGAGGATCACGTCGAGCTGATCGCGTCGGAGAATTACGCCAGCCGGCGCGTGTTCGAGGCGCAGGGTTCGGCGCTGACCAACAAATACGCGGAAGGTTATCCGGGCAAGCGTTATTACGGCGGCTGCGAATTCGTCGACATCGCCGAACGCCTCGCCATCGAGCGCGCCAAGCTCCTGTTCCATTGCGAATACGCCAACGTGCAGCCGCATTCGGGTTCGCAGGCGAATGCTGCGGTGTACCTGGCGCTGCTCAATCCGGGCGATACCATCCTCGGCATGAGCCTGGCCCATGGTGGCCACCTGACCCACGGCGCCAAGGTCAATTTCTCCGGCAAGATCTTCAATGCCGTGCAATACGGGCTGGATCCGACCACCGAGCTGATCGATTACGTCGAGATCGAGCGACTGGCGCAGGAGCACAAGCCGAAGATGCTGATCGGCGGCTTTTCGGCCTATTCGCATGTGGTCGACTGGGAACGCATGGCGGCGATCGCCAAGTCGGTCGGTGCGTATTTCGTGGTCGACATGGCGCACGTCGCCGGGCTGGTCGCAGCCGGTGTTTACCCGAGCCCGATTCCCCACGCCGACGTGGTCACCAGCACCACGCACAAGACGCTGCGCGGACCGCGCGGCGGCATCATTCTGGCCAGGGCCAATCCGGAGATCGAGAAGAAGCTGCAATCGATGGTGTTCCCGGGCACCCAGGGCGGCCCGCTGATGCACGTGATCGCCGCCAAGGCAGTGGCCTTCAAGGAAGCGCTGCAGCCGGAATTCCGCGCCTATCAGCAACAGGTCGTGCTGAATGCCCAGGCGATGGCGGCGGTGCTGATCGAGCGCGGCTACAAGATCGTCTCCGGCGGCACCGAGAATCACCTGTTCCTGCTCAGCCTGGTCGGCCACGATCTCACCGGCAAGGACGCCGAAGAAGCGCTCGGCGCCGCCCACATCACGGTCAACAAGAACGCGGTTCCCGGCGATCCACGCTCGCCGTTCGTGACCTCCGGCCTGCGCATCGGCACGCCGGCGATCACCACCCGTGGTTACCAGGAGGCCGACGCGCGTGCGCTGGCCGGCTGGATCGCCGATATCCTCGACGCGCCGACCGACCAATCCGTCATCGCTCGCGTGCGCGAGCGGGTCACGGCGCAGTGCCGGCAGTATCCGGTGTACGGGTGAGATACTGGAAAAAGGGAAAAGGAAAATGGAAAAGGGGAGAGCAGTCACAGTGAAATCGGAAGAGCGCGCTTCCGGCACGATGCGTTCGGAACTTCGCTCATCAGAGGTGTGTCAGCGCGCAGCCTTCCCTTTTTCCATTTTCCCTTTTCCATTTTCCTGCTCTTGCCGCCATGCGCTGCCCCTTCTGTAGCCACGACGACACCCGCGTGGTCGACTCGCGGGTTACCGAGGACGGACTGCAGGTCCGTCGGCGGCGTGAGTGTCCGCACTGCAGTGCGCGGTTTTCGACCTACGAGACCGCGGAGATCAAGCTGCCGCAGATCGTCAAACGCGATGGCCGGCGTGAGCCGTTCAACGAACACAAGCTGCGCGGCGGCCTCGCGCGCGCTTTCGAGAAGCGCGCGGTATCGATCGAGGATATCGACAAGGTCATCGACGTGGTGATGCGCAAGCTGCGCACCAGCGGCGAACGCGAGATCCCGGCCGGCAAGATGGGCGAGTGGATCATGGAAGAGCTCAAGCGCATCGACCAGGTCGCCTATGTGCGCTTCGCTTCGGTGTACCGGCGCTTCGAGGACGTGCAGGCGTTTCGCGAGGAGGTCGAGAAGCTGGAGCGTGAACTGCCCGGGTTGTCGGCGCAGCAGTTGCCGTTGCTTGGAGAACTGCCGGTGGCCGGCAAGAAGGGCTGAGACGATGAGCAAGCCAATTCGCGAGTTCCGCGTACGCGATCTGTTGACGGCGAGGGCGCGGTGGCAGCGGACGCTGACACTGAGCCTGGCTGCGTTGATCGTGTTGACGGCGGGTTGGAATCTCATTTTCGGCGGCGCGGTCAACTTCTGGGTCAGCGGCTTGCTGCTGCTTGCCGGACTGGTCCAGATGATCGAGCCGGTGTACAGCTGGCATCGCGCGCGTCGCAGTCGCGTCATCCTCGACGAGCATTCGCTGCGGCTGGTCGGCCCCGGTATCGATCAGCGCATTGAACTGGCCGAGGTGCGCATGGCGCGCATTCACGACGACAGCGCCGGCAAGCCGCGTGGTCTGCATCTGTTTCCGGGGTTGAATCGGGATTTCGAACTCGGGCCGGTCGACGGACTTGAGGCGATCGTCGCCCATGTCTGCGCGCGCGTCCCGGCCGAACGACTGCTGCGCGTGCGCTGGTGAACTGGCGCATCGAGTCGATCGCCGACCATCCTGGCGTGGTCGACACGCTGGCCGCCTGGCACCACGGCGAGTGGGGTGAATTGATGGCGCCGTGGTCGCTGGAGGACGCACGTCGCGAACTGCAGGAACATGTCGCGGCCGGTTCGGGATATCCCGCCACGCTGGTCGCGCTTGCTGACCATGACCAGGTGCTTGGCTCGGTCAGCCTGATCGCGACCGATGCCCCGGAGTTTCCCCAGTACACGCCGTGGCTGGCGAGCCTTTATGTCGCGCCGGCGGCGCGCGGCGCTGGCCTTGGTTCGGCGCTGGTTCGCGCCATCATCGAGCATGCGCATCAGCTCGGATTCGCGACGCTGTACCTGTTCACGCCGGGCTCGCCGCAGTTCTACCTCAACTGCGGCTGGCGCGAGCAGGGCACGCTGCGGCTTGGCGAGCGCAACGTGGTGTTGATGGTTCATGGGCCTCCCCATGATCGCTGAGCGCTGTTTTCGGCGAAATCGAGGACTGTGTTTCTTGTCCGCAAAGGACGCAAAGGACGCAAAGGAAAGCGAAATGAGTCCATTGCCCTTACGACCTCACGCCACTCTGGTTTGTCTTGCTCTCTTTGCGTTCTTTGCGTCCTTTGCGGACAAGATGCTGGTCCTTCATCGAGATAAAGCCGTCGAATGACCGCACCCCACAACTGGACCGAGATCGACCATGTCGCGATGCGCCGCGCGCTGGATCTGGCGGCGCTCGGGCTCTACACCACGCATCCGAATCCACGCGTTGGTTGCGTGTTGATGCAGGGCGATCGCGTGATCGGCGAGGGCTGGCATCGGCGTGCGGGCGAGCCGCATGCCGAAGTGCACGCGCTGGCGCAGGCGGGCGCGGCGGCGCGCGGCGCGACGGCCTATGTGACGCTGGAACCCTGCGCGCACCATGGCCGCACACCGCCATGCGCTGATGCGCTGGTCGCGGCCGGCGTCGCGCGGGTGGTCGCGGCGATGGCCGATCCGTTTGCGGCGGTGAATGGCGCTGGGCTGGCGCGCCTGCGGGCCGCGGGGATCGCTGTCGAGTGCGGATTGCTTGAAGCCGATGCGCGTGAGCTCAACCTCGGATTCGTGTCGCGGCTGACCCGCCAGCGACCGTGGATTCGCATCAAGCTCGGGGTCAGTCTCGATGGACGCACGGCGCTGGCCGACGGCCGCAGCCAGTGGATCACCTCTGCCGCCGCGCGCGAGGACGTGCAGCACTGGCGCGCGCGCTCGAGCGCGGTGCTGACCGGCATCGGCAGCGTGCTCGCCGACGACCCGCGCCTTACGGTGCGTCTTGAGGGCATCGAACATGCCACGCCCGAGCGCATTGTGCTCGACAGCGCGGCTCGGCTGCCGTCGGATTCACGTCTGCTGGACGAGCCTGGCCCGATCCTGCTGGTGAGCGGCCCGAATGCACCCGAGCGCCACGATCTCGCCGGACGCGTCGAGCAGATCAGCGTTCCCGCGCCCGGTGGTCGATTGCAACTGGCGCGACTCGCTTTCGCGCTGGCGCAGCGCGGCCACAACGAGGTTCTGGTGGAGGCTGGCGCATTGCTGGCCGGGTCATTCATCGCCGCCGGCTTGGTCGACGAGTTGATCTGGTACGTGGCACCGAAGCTGCTGGGCGCCGCCGCGCGACCGGCGCTGGCATTGCCGGAGCCGGCCGCACTCGATGAGGTCGAGAGTTGGCGCTGGCACAGTGTCGAGCGTTTCGGCGACGATCTGCGACTGATACTGCGACCACCGCTGCCCGCACCGACCTGGTCGTGGACCGCGGGCGAGCGCTGAGGCGTGCTCGGGTGGGTCCAGGGAAGTGCACTGGTGGGTCCAGACTTGTCTGGACGCTTTTCGCCCCGAGGGATGAGAAGCGTCCAGACAAGTCTGGACCCACTAGAAGCATGAGCACCAACAACCAACAACCAACAACCAACAACCAACAACCAACAACCAACAACCAAC
>CALEZI010000165.1 GCA_937928755.1 uncultured Rhodanobacteraceae bacterium
GAGATTTCTGCCTGTCTCGTGGGCTCGGAGATGTGTATAAGAGACAGGGCCGGCACGATCGCCAGCTGTGTGTTGCTGATGCAGATCGCGTAGGCGCGAATCGTCATTGCGAGCCCTGCTTCGGTTCGAAGCTGCACACGAACCATGAACCACGCCGTTGTTGTAGGAGCGACGTGCACGTCGCGACCGGTGACGCGCCGGAACTGACGGTCGCGGTGTGACGGCCGCGGTGTACACGCCGCTCCTGCAGATGGGTTCGTGGAGAGTCTTCATTTCGCCCAAAACTGCGCGGCGACCTTGAACCTCATCATCGCGAGGAGCGCAGCGACGAAGCAATCCAGTGGTTCTTCGCTTTCCGTGTCTCGCACCTGAAGAAGCCCTGGATTGCTTCGCTGCGCTCGCAATGACGAATCAATTACTTTCGCCCAAAACTGCGCGGCGACCTTGAACCTCGTCATTGCGAGGAGCGCAGCGACGAAGCAATCCAGTGGTTCTTCGCTCTCCGTGTCTCGCACCTGAAGAAGCCCTGGATTGCTTCGCTACGCTCGCAATGACGAATCAATGACTTGCGATTGTGGTTCGTGGAAGGATGTGCGGCGTCGGCGATCACCACCCCGGGAACCTGCAGAAGTTGGTCAGAGGGTCCCCGGCTTGTTCAGCGCGTTCACAATCGCGCACAATGGCAGCATCCGGATTGCGGAGCGCCCAGATGGGACGGCAACTCCTGGCTGCAACCCTGTTTGCCATCTCGGGCAGCGCGCCGGCGCAAGCCGACTTCAACTGCATCCCGCCACCGGCTCCGGTCCTGAACAACCCCGTCGTCCTCGGCAACGGAACAGCCGGCAGCGTCACCGGCGCCCAGTTGCAGGCCGCGCTCAACGTCGGCGGCGATATCCGATTGAATGTAGGCAACAGCGAGATCGTGTTGACGCAACAGCTCAACGTGACGCGCGCCACCACGCTCGATGGCAATGGTGCGTTTCTGGATGGCAACTCTCTGGTCCGCGTGATCGAGTTCAGCAATCCGCAGGGCGTCGAATACACGTTCAATCTGATCAACATCACCTTGATCAACGGCAATTCTCAGACTGCGGCGGGCGATGAGTTCGCCAGAAGTGGCGGTGCCTTGCTCAACAATCATGGCAACGAGCCCTGGCGCGCGGTGCGCCTGCGCCTGTTCAACAGCCGGGTCGCCGCCAGCACAGCCATCCAGAGCGCGCAGGACGGCGGCGGCGGTGGCATCTATGTCGTCGGTCTGAAGGAACTCACACTGGTCGATTCGATCGTCGAGAAGAACTCCGGCAGCAATGGCGGCGGCATCTACTCGCTCGGCAGCGAAACGATCAACCTGTTCGACACCTATGTCGCGGACAATGACGCCAACGGCAGCGGCGGCAATCCGGGTTTGGGCGGCAATGCCGGCGGCATCGGCATCGATGGCGCAACCCGAAACGTCAATCTCTGTCGCGTGCAGCTGTCGGGGAACCGCGCCAACGCCTACGGCGGCGGATTGTTCACCACGGTGTACGATCTGAGCAGCTTCACCCACATCCGCGACTCGACCATCGCCTTCAACAACAGCGCGGGAAGCAGTAATGCGCATACCGGCGGTGTTTACCTGCAGGGCGGGCCTTTCCTGATCCGCGGCAGCACCTTCCGCGAAAACCAGGCATCCGGATTTGGCGGCCTCGCCTTGTTCGATCACCAGACAGGTTCCGGCCTGATCAGCACCCAGGGCACGATCATCAACTCGACGTTCGTCGGCAATCTTGCCCGTACGGGTCTGGGTGGTGCCATGAACATCTCGGCGACCGGCCCGATCCTGCTGCAGAACCTGACCATCGCCAACAACCGCGCCGAGTGTTCGGTGTGTTTCGCCGGCGGCATCCAGAACTCACCCGGCCTCGACATCACGCTGCGCAATTCCATCCTGCACAACAATACCGGCGGCAACGCCTTCAATCCCTGGAACATCCGCAATCCGGTGTCCGGCAGCAAAAATCTGCAGTTTCCGCAGGTGCGCCCCGGCAGCGGCGGCCAGATGGAGTTGCCGGCGACGCCGGACACCGTATTTGCCGACGCCTTGCTCGGCGCCGTCGCCGACAATGGCGGCCGCACCGAAACAATGGCACTGCTGCCCTCATCGCCGGGAATCGACACCGGAACCGGCACTGGCGCGCTCAATCGCGATCAGCGTGCGCGCCAACGCTTCGGTTCGGTCGATATCGGTGCCTTCGAACGCCAGCCGGACGAACCGCTGCTGCGCGACGGCTACGAGTAGGCGCGATCGCAGGTCGCAATGGCAGGCTGAACGGGAACCCGCAGCAAACGCGAATCGCAGCACGTTTCGCGCCAGCACGCGGCCGGACCTTGAGCCGCTCGCATAAAATGGCGCATCGAAGTCTGCGAAGGCCGCTGCATGCACGGAATGGCCCGGATGATCGGTGTGCTGGCGCTCGGCGCCTGTGCGCACCATGCCTCGGCGCAGAACGACGCTGACCGCGAATTGGCGACAAGCATCCGCGCGCTGACCAGTCGATCGGACGCCGGCCTGCAACCGACGGTCGTCGCCGACGGCAGCGTCTCGATCGACCTTCAGGGCCGATTCCGCCACGCCCACATTGCGCGCCTCGGCGACGACGGCAATCTGCATGCACAGTGCGTAGGCAGCCTGGCCGAAGCCAACCGGTTCTTCGGCCGCGATCTTGAAACCGGCGCGACGCTGCCGCAACCTGAGTGGGCTGCCGCGCAACTCGACGCCGCCGCCGACATGCACGGCATGTCCGCCGCAGAGTACGCCTACTACTGGGGCCTCATCGAGCAGGCCAAGGCGCTCAATCCCGACGCGCCGACCAGCAGCACAATCACCATCCAGAATGGCGACGGCGCCGGCGAGGGTTTCAATTCAGCCGCCGCGCCATTCCCCGACGCTGGCAACAATGGCGCTACGCTCGGCGCGCAACGCCTGAATGTGTTCAATTTTGCCGCCGCGATCTGGGCCGCGCAGCTGGACAGCACGCGGACCATCAACGTGCTGTCGAACTTCGATCCACTGACGCCGTGTACTTCGGGCGGCGGCGTGCTGGGCGCCGCCGGACCACAAACCGCGCACCACTCCTTCAGCAACGCTCCGTTTTCGTCGACCTGGTACCCCTCGGCACTGGCGAACAAGATCGCCAACTCCGATTTGAACGCGACCACCGCCGAAATTGGCGCAACGTTCAACAGCAACGTTGACGCCGCCTGTCTTGGCGCCGGGAGCCGATTCTATTACGGCCTCGACAATGCGACGCCGGCCAATCGAATCAACTTGCTGGTCGTGGTGCTGCATGAACTCGGCCATGGTCTTGGTTTTCTCACGCTGACCGACGAGGCCACCGGCGCCTATTTCAATGGCCTTCCCGATGCCTGGACGCGCCTGATGCGCGACCGCACGCAAAACCTTACCTGGTTCCAGATGACCCAGGCGCAGCGGGCAGCGTCGGCAATCAACGTCAACAATCTGCTGTGGGACGGACCGAATGTGCGCATCGCGTCCGGGTTCCTGCTCGCCGGGCGTGAAGCCGCGACCGGTCGTGTCGAACTCTACACGCCGAACCCGGTGCAACCGGGCTCATCGGTTTCGCACTGGAACACGGCGGCCAATCCGAACCTGCTGATGGAACCGCAGATCAACACCGGGTTGCCGTTGACGCTGGATCTGACGCGCCAGTTGCTGCGCGACATCGGCTGGTTCCGCGATGCCAACAACAACGCGGTGGCCGACCTGATCAGCAACGTCTCGCCCAGCGGCGGCAGCCTCACCGCAGGCAGCAACGTCAACATCACCTGGACCAATCCGCCGAGCTTCTCGCGCAACGTCAGCATCGAACTGTCGACCGATGGCGGCACAACCTTTCCCACGACCATCGCCACGGATATCGCCAATACCGGCACACGCGCATGGACGGTGCCGAATACGCCGACCACCCAGGGCCGCATTCGTGTGCGCGAGCACGATTTCGTCGCGCCCGCTGCCATCTCCGCTGCCAACTTCACGATCGGCGGCGCCAACACGGCACCGAGCTTCAATCCGGCACCGGCGATCACGCGCCTGCGCGGCAGCGCGTCGGGACCGGCCGTGGTGGTTGGCACCGTTGCTGATAGCCAGACACCCGCGGGCAGCCTCAGCGTCAGCCAGGTCGCCGGCAGCAGCGCTACCGGCATGACCGTCAGCGGCGTGAGCAACAACAATGGCGCTGTGAGTGCCGCCATCGCCGCCGCCTGCAACGCCAATGCCGGCACCGTGCGCTTTGAAGTCAGTGACGGTTCGCTGACCGGGAGCGGCAACCTGCAGGTCAACGTCACCGCCAACACGCCGCCAACGTTGAGTTACAGCGCCGGCAGTGTCAACGGCGGCGCCAATGGCAGCATCAGCCCGGCGAGCGGCCCCAGCGACAACGGATCGATCGCCAGCATCAGCGTGCAATCGCAAGGCAGCTACAGCGGCGCCATCAGCGTTGCGCCGACTGGTGTGATCAGCCTCGGCAATGCCGCGCCCATCGGCATCCATTCGATCACCATCCGCGCCACCGACAACTGCGGCGCATCGGCCGACGCCAACTTCGCGTTGACCGTGAACAACACCGCCCCGAGCTTTGTGCCGGCCGCGGCGATTTCGCGCCAGCAAGGCAGTCCCGCCGGAGCCGCCGTGACCGTGGGCAGCGTCAGCGACGGCCAAACCGCAGCCGGCAGCCTGACGGTCACCCAGATTGCCGGCGGCAGCAGCACCGGCGTCGCTGCCAACGCCATCAGCAATGCCGCCGGCACCATCTCCAGTGCAGTCGCCGCGGCGTGCACGGCCACCAGCGGCACCTTGCGCTTCCAGGTCTCCGATGGCCAACTGAACAGCAGCGGCAATCTGCAGGTGAATGTGGATGCCAATACGGCGCCCACCTTGACTTACGCGAGCGCCAACGTCAGCAGCGGTGGCAACGCCAGCATCAACCCGACGGCCGGTCCCAGCGACAACGGTTCCATCGCCAGCGTAGTCGTACTGTCACCCGGCAGCTACGCCGGCGGCATCAGCGCGGCTGGCAACGGCGTGGTTTCGCTGAGCAACGCGACGCCGGTTGGCGCCCACAGCGTGACCATTCGTGCTACCGACAACTGCGGCAGCACGCGCGATGCGACATTCACGCTGAATGTGACCACGTCGGCGCTGTTCAGCAACGGTTTTGAGTGATGCGCGCCACCACCTGCTCGATCAGGCCGGGATCGAGCTCGGTGCGAACCTCGAGCACATACCAGCCGTCGAGTTCCGGCAACTTCACCGCATCCTTCTCGGTCGTGATGCACGGCAGGCCATCAGCGAACTTCGGCACGCCGACCGCGGCGTAGTCGACATGGTCCGGCTGCGGATGCTCGATGACATCGATGCCGGCTGCCCGTGCCGTGGCAAACACGCGCGCGGGATTGCCGGTACCGGCCACCACATGCGCACGACGACCACGCCAGCCTTCCAGCGCTTCCAGATGGCCCCCGCGCAAACGCCGCAAGCCGCTCGCGACCATGTGCAGGTAGTGCTCTCCAGGTTGCGCATTGCCGCCATTGCGCACGATCAGATCGGCGCGCGCCAGGCGCGTCAGCGGCGCCCGCAACGGCCCGGCCGGCAACAGCCGACCGTTGCCGAACCCGCGCATGCCATCGACAACGACGATTTCGAGACAGCGCGGCAGGGCCAGATGTTCCAGGCCGTCGTCGGAGATCAACAGGTCGAGCACCACCGCGCCGAGCAACCGGCGCGCTGCGGCGACACGATCCTCGCCGACGGCGACCGGTGCGCCGGTGCTGCGTGCGATCAACAAGGGCTCGTCGCCGACCTCGGCTGCGCTGCTGCTGCCATGAACCAGGCGTACGCCGCGTGTGCTGCGGCCATAACCACGACTGACGACGCCGACCGCAAAACCGCGCGCCCGCAAGGCCTTGACCAGTGCAATCGTCAACGGCGTCTTGCCGGTACCGCCGACCGTCAGATTGCCGACCACCACGACCGGGACGTCAAGGACCTGAGCTCGTCGCAGCCGTGCACGGTACGGCAGTTGCGCCAACGTACGCAGGCCGGCGTAGACCACGCTTCCACAACGCAACCACCAGGGTGCCGACGCACCCTCGTACCAGATCGCCTGCAGGAATTCGGAGCGCATCGAACTAGGGAAAATCCGCATCGGGCGCATCCGTGCGTGTGCGATGCAATTGCGCGTATTCCCCGCCGCGGGCCAGCAATTCCTGGTGCGTGCCCTGCTCGACGATGCGACCCTCGTCCATGACCACGATACGATCGGCCTGCTCGACGGTGGTCAGTCGATGGGCGATGACGATCGTGGTGCGGCCGCGCATCGCCGCCTTCAGCGCCTGCTGCACCGCCCGCTCCGAGGCGTTGTCGAGCGCCGAAGTGGCTTCATCGAGAATCAGGATCGGCGCGTCCTTGAGCAGCGCGCGGGCGATCGCCAGGCGCTGGCGCTGGCCACCCGAGAGCGCCGCACCGCGCTCGCCGATGGTGGTTTGAAGGCCCTGCGGCAGGGATTCGATGAATTCCCAGGCATGCGCGGCGCGTGCCGCAGACTCGATCTGCGCGGGCGAACAGCGGCGCAGATCGCCGTACGCAATATTGCGCGCGACGCTGTCGTTGAACAGCACGATCTGCTGGCTGACCAGCGCCATTTGCCGGCGCAATGCACCGAGCTTGTACTGGTCCAGCGATATGCCGTCGATGCAGACGCGACCCTCGTCTGGCTGCAGGAAACGGGCAAGCAGCGCCACCAGCGAGCTCTTGCCGCTGCCGGAACGGCCGACCAGGGCCACGGTTTCGCCCGCGGCGATGTTGAGGTGAATGCCGCGCAGCGCATGTTCCTCGCGCCCCGGGTAACGCAGGCTGACGCCTTCGAAAGTCACCTCGCCGCGCACTCGATCCGGCGCGTGCGTACCCAGATCGGCCTCCGCCGGCTCGTCGAGAATCTCGAACACCGACTCGGCCGCGGCCAGGCCACGCTGGATCAGGGCCTGTGCCGAGGTAAGTCGTTTCAACGACGGCAGAATGGCCAGCATTGCAGTCATGAACGCGGTGAACGCACCCGGCGTCAGCCGTTCGAGTTCGCCGGGGCGGGTGGCGATGTAAACCACCAGCGCCAGACTGCTCGCCGCCAGGATCTGCACCAGCGCCGAGCTCATCGCGTTGGTCGCCGACACTTTCAGGTGTTGCCGCCGGTTGTGCTCATTGACCTTGCTGAAGCGCTCTGCCTCGTCGACCTGACCGCCGTAGATCTTGATCTCGCGCTCGCCGAGGATCACGTCCTGACCGATCTGGGTAACATCGGCCACCGAGTTCTGGATGCGGCGGCTGATCGCTCGATAGCGCTTGGACACGGTGCGCACCACCAGCGCGATCGCCGGGCCCGCCAGCAGCACGGCAAGCGTCAGTTGCGGGCTGTAGAAGGTCATCACACCGAGCAACCCGACGATCACCAGCGAATCGAGAATCCAGATCTTCAGGCCCTCGGTGCTGGCATGGCCGATCTGTTCGACCTGGAACGACAACCGCGCCAGCGCATCGCCACTGGCGCGCTCGGCGAAATAACGCGACGGCAGCACCAGATAACGATCGAACACCTGCGCGCGCAGGTCGGCGATCATGCGTCGGCTGATCCACGCCATGCCGTAATCGCCAACGAACACACCAAGGCCGCGGGCGACGAACAGCGCGACGATCGCGAACGGCAGCCAGGCAATGACGCGGCTGTCGTGGGCGCCAAGCGCATCGTCCAGCAGCGGTTGCATCAGTGCAGTGAACCCGGCGGCCACGCTTGCCTCCAGGATCATGCCGCCGAGCGCACCGAGTCCCACCAGCCAGTGTGGGCGCGCATATGGCGCCAGTCGTCGAAACAAACGCGACGCGCCAGCGGCTTCGGTCACGGCGTCTCGCTGCCGCGCACCGTTGCAATGGAGAGATTGCGGTAACCGGACTGCGCCAGCGCGTCCATGGCTGTCACCACCGATTGGTGCTGCGCACGCGCGTCGGCGCGCAGCAGCACCGCTTGCGTGGAAGGATCGCCACCGAGCTGTGCCAGCGCCGACTTCAACGTCTCGATACGCGAGTTGATCACTTCGCTGTTGTTGACGAAGTAGCGTCCTTCGGCGTCGATCTGCACGATCAGCGGCTGGTCGGTGTCGGCCTGGGCTTCGTTGCTCGCTTCCGGAAGTTGTACCTTGATCCGCGAATTCTGGTCGAAGGTGGCGGTGGCCATGAAAAAGATCAGCAGCACCAGGATCACGTCGATCAACGGGATCATGGTGATCTCGGGCTCGTCGCCCTCCGGCGCAATGAAGTTCATCGAACCGCCCGCACCGGTTGACTGGCGCCCTCGGGCGCATGTTCCAGGCTGTCGATCAGCAAGGACGCCTCGCGCTCCAGTTCAACGGCCAGGTCGAGCACGCGACCGCGGAAGTAGCGGTGGAACAGATAGGCGATGATGGCGATGCACAGGCCGGCTGCGGTCGCCACCAGCGCTTCGCCGATACCACCGGCCAGTGCGTTGGCGTCGCCGATGCCCGCCGTGGTGATCACCAGGAACATGCGGATCAGGCCGGAAACCGTGCCCAACAGGCCCAGCAGCGGCGAAATCGTCGCAATGGTGCCCAATGCATTCAGATACTTGCCCAGCCGATGCACGATCTGCCGGCCTGCGTCCTGGGCCTTTTCCCGGATCACTTCACGCGAGCGCTGTCGATTGCCGACCACCACGGCAAGAATCGCACCCAACGGCGAATTGCTGCGCAGTTTCTCCAGGTGATCGCGCTCGATCTTCGCCGACCGCGCCCAGGCGCGCACTTCCGCACCCAGTTTGGGCGGAATCACGGCAGCACGCCGCAGCGACCAGAAACGCTCCAGGATGATGCCAATCATCGCTATCGATGCCAGCACGATGGGATACATCACCCAGCCGCCGGCCTTCAGAATTTCGAACACGCAGACCTCTCGTCAACAACCACCCAAGGCGCGCGATCATACAAGGCATGCGCCTGATGCGGGCCGGCCCGAGTTCCCAGGCGTGACTGAGTGCACCATCGGCGCCCGACGAATCATCAATCGCCTGATGCAGGCGCATCCACCTCATGCCACCAGCGTGTTTGAGTTGCACGCGCGAGCTGGGGGATACCAACCGCACCCGCCAGGAATATCTGCCCAACGGCCCCGGACTCCGCAGTGCCGATCTGCCGCGCTCCGAGCTTCGCAACACGCTCGACCACTTCCGGGCGCGGGAAGTTGAAGCGGTTGCGATGGCCCGCGGAGTACCACACCTGAGACGGGCTCACCGCAACCAGAAATGCCGCGCTGGATGACCCCGCGCTGCCGTGATGGCCGGCGATCAGCACGTCGACGTCCAGCCGCTCCGCCTGTTCGCGGATCAAGCGACCTTCGATGACTTCGCCGATGTCTCCAGGAATCAGCACGCTGCCGCCGGGGCCTTCGATGCGCACCACGCAGGAGCTTTCGTTGCCGAGGTAGGGCAACGTTGGCGGCGGATGCAGGATTTCGAATTCGACGCCGTCCCAGACCCAACGTTCTCCCATTTGGCACAGGCGTGCTCCGGGGATACGGTCCGGCAAGGAGGCGTCGATACGATCGACCGGCAGTCGCCGACGCAGGCTGGCGGTGCCGCCGGAGTGGTCGAGGTCATCGTGGCTGACGATCACCCGGTCGAGCCGGCGTACGCCGAGTTGCGCGAGGCTCGGTGCCAGTACGCGATCGCCGAGGTCGCCGCCGTCGGGAAAGCCGGGGCCGGTGTCGACCAGCAGAGCGTGGTTTTGCGTCTGTATCACGGTCGCCTGGCCCTGGCCGACATCCAGCAGCGTCACTGCAAAGGCGCCCGGCGGCAGCGATTCGACACGCGGCCACAGCAGCGGCAACAAGCCAAAAGCGCCGAGCGCCCTGCCCGGCCAGCCGCGCGGCGCCAGTAGCCAGAGCGTGCCGAGCAGCGCCAGGCACCCTGCGAGGAGCGTGGGCGGCGGCAAGGTCCAGCGCGTCAGCGGCCAGTCTGCGGTGGCGACCACCAGCCCGTCGAAGCCAGCCAGCAGCCACGCGGACAGTTGCCACACTGGCGCCGCCGGCGAGGCAATCGGCGACAGCAGTAATGCCAGCAGCAATAGCGGCACGACCACAAACGTGACGTACGGCACCGCCAACAGGTTGACCAGCGGCGCCGCCAGGCTGGCCTGCTGGAAGAACGCGAGGCCCAGCGGCAGCAGCGCGACGGTCAGTCCCAATTGCGGCAGCACCCAAAGCCGCCACCACGGCTCCGGCCGCCAGCGCTGGCCGAAGGCGAGGATCAACCACGCGACCGCGCCGAATGACAGCCAGAAGCCCGGCGTCAATGGGGCCAGCGGATCGAGCAGCAGCACCGCCAGCAACGCCAGGGCGTAGCGCGTCCACCAGCCGAGTTCGCGGCGCGTCAACACCCCGGCGAGCATTGCGGCGATGGTCAGCAGCGTGCGTTGGGTAGGCAGCGAAAAGCCCGCGATCACCGCATAGAGACCCGCCGTCAGCAGCGCTCCAAGCGCCATCGCCTGCGGGCGCGGCCAGCGCAAGCCGAGCCCAGGCCACAACCAGTAGACGATCCAGAACACGCCGGCACCGACTGCGGCGGCAAGACCGACATGCAAGCCACTGATCGCGATCAGATGGGTGGTGCCGGTGGCGCGGAACAGGTCCCAGTCGGCGTCACTGATTTCGCGGGTGTCGCCAATCGCGAGACCCTTCAGCGTCGCGCGCACGCGGCCGGGCGTCACCGCGCCATCAATCTGGCCGGCGAGCGTGGAGCGCACGCGGTCGATGTCGAAGCGCCGCAGGCACCCGGCCTCCGATTCCAGCCTCCGAACCACGTAGCCGGTGGCACCGATGCCCTGCACCAGAGCGTGGCGTTCGAAGTCGAAGCCGGCGGGATTGACCACGCCGCGCGGGCGCTTCAGTCGCACTGTCAGCCTCATGCAGTCGCCCGGCACAGGCAGGGCTTCGCTGTCGTACCAGGACAGGCGAACTCGTTGCGGCAACGGCGTGTCGCCAGGGAGCGGGATGAAGTCGAAGCGTACCGAGCGCGACTCGCGGATCGGCAGGCCGTCGACATGGCCGTCGATCTCCAGCTCCGTGCCCTGCAGCAGCGGGTCGAGCCGGTCGTCGAGCCGACCCTGACCGACGGCGCAGGCGCAAGCGAAGCCGAGCACAGCGAACCCGCCAACGCCGGCGGCGAAACGCAAGCGGCCGGCTGCACCGGACTGGCCGATCACAATCAGCACGGTCGCGGCGAACGCCAGGCCGATGAGAATGGCTGCGGGCGGCAATGCCGCCAGAGGCAACAGCCCACAACACCCGAAGGCGAATCCGAATCCGTGCGCGGGGTGCAGTCGGAAGGCGCGCATCGACAGCTCTCGTCACGGGTCGACGCAGTGTTTATAAATTGGGCGTTGAGATCAACTGGAAGAATCCGCGGTTGGTTCCTTCGCCCCGTGCACCGAGCGAGGGAACGCGCTTAGGCTTCGACCGGCGCCAATACCCCGCCGCGCAGTTCAAGAACACGATCCATGCGCGCGGCGAGTCGACGGTCGTGGGTGACAATGACCAGGCTGGTGCCGATTTCGCGGTTGAGTTCGAGCATCAACTCGTAGACCTGCCCCGCGGTGCGCTCATCGAGGTTGCCGGTCGGTTCGTCGCCGAGTACGCACGCCGGGCGGGTGACCAGCGCACGCGCCACCGCCGCGCGCTGGCGTTCGCCGCCGGAGAGCTCGCCCGGCTTGTGGCGCAGGCGTTCGCCGAGGCCAACGCGGCCGAGCAAGGCCCCGGCGCGATCGCTGGCCTCGCGCACGCTCAAGCCACCGATGAGCAGCGGCATGGCGACGTTCTCCAGCGCGCTGAACTCCGGCAGCAGATGATGGAACTGGTAAACGAATCCGAGCGCCTGGTTGCGCAGGCGTCCGCGCTCGGCGTCGGACAACTTCGACATCTGCCGGCCCTGCACGATGACCTCGCCGCGGCTGGGCAGATCGAGCCCACCGAGGATATGCAACAGCGTGCTCTTGCCGGCGCCCGAGGTGCCGATGATCGCGACGCTCTCGCCGCGCGCCACGCTCAAGCTGGCATCGCTGAGCACTTCGACGCGCAAATCGCCCTCGGCGTAGACCTTGGCGATGCCGCTGGCAGCGATCACGGCGTCATTCATAACGCAGCGCCTGTGCCGGTTGCGTGCGCGCCGCGCGCCACGCCGGGTACAAGGTCGCAATCACCGAGAACAGCACCGACAACACGCCGATGCGACCGACGTCCGGCCAGCGCAACTGCGAGGGTACCGAGCTGATGTAATAGATGTCGCCGGGCATCGCCTCGAAGCCGAAAGTGCGCTCGAGGAACGGCACGATCACATCGATGTTGCTGGCGATGCTGACGCCGAAAACCAGTCCAAGCACACTGCCGATCACGCCGACGGCAAGGCCCTGCACCATGAACACGGTCATCACCAGCTTTGGGCTGGCGCCGAGCGTGCGCAGGATGGCGATGTCGGCCTGCTTGTCGGTCACCACCATCACCAGCGTCGACACCAGATTGAATGCGGCCACCGCAACGATCAGCGACAGGATGATGAACATCACGAGTTTTTCGGTCTTCACAGCGCGGAAGAAGTTGCTGTGCTGCTGGGTCCAGTCGCGCACGCTGTAATTGCCATCCAGGCGATTGGTCAGATCCTGGGCCACGCGCCAGGCCTTGAACAGATCGTCGAGCTTGAGACGCACGCCGGTGACGCCGTCGCCCTCGCGGAACAGCTTGGCGGCATCGCTCATGTGCACGAAGGCGAAACCGCGGTCGTATTCGTACATGCCGACCTCGAACAGACCGACCACCTCGAATCGGCGCATCTGCGGAATCACGCCGACCGGTGTGGCGCGCATCTGCGGCGCCATCAACGTCACCTGATCGCCGAGCGAGACGCCGAGTGTGTGCGCCAGTTCGGTACCCAGCACCACGCGGTACTTGCCGGCTTCGAGCAGGTCGAAACTGCCTTCCCTGGTGCTCTTGCCGACATCGGACACCGTGCTTTCCAGCTCCGGGCGCACGCCGCGGATCATCGCGCCGCTGATGCGCCGCGCCTGCAGCATGCCCTCGCGCTCGATATACGGCGCCGCGCCCACCACATGCGGGTCTTTTTCCGCTTCGGCGAGCACGCTCTCCCAATCGCGCACGTTGTCGCCGAAGGCGGTGATGGTTGCGTGCGAGACCATGCCGAGGATGCGCGCGCGCAATTCCTGCTCGAAGCCATTCATCACCGAGATCACCACGATCAGTGCGGTCACGCCCAACGCGATGCCGAGCATCGATACCAGCGAGATGAACGAGATGAAGTGATTGCGGCGTTTGGCGCCGGTGTAGCGCAGGCCGATCGCGATGGACAACGGATGGAACAGTTTCATGGAGACACGCTCCCGGCCGGGCGTTCGCCCACGGGGTTTTCCGGGCGATGGGTTGCCAGCCAGACACGCAGGCGGTGGCGGGTGTCGATGTCGATGCGGTCAGGAAACAGCAGGCATGCGTGTTGCGCGCTGCTGGCGTCGGCCCAACGCAGCTGGTTCAGGCCGAGGAAGGTCGTGGCTTGCAGCAGTATCGCGGCTTGCAGCGATTCCGCGTCATTCTGCTGCCCCTCGACGCTGCCGGCGGCATACAGGCGCATGCGTTGCGGCCGCCGCAGGGCACGCGATCCATCGCGAACCGCGATCAACACGGCGAGCACAGCGCCGAGCGCCTGCAACAGCAGCGGCAGGTCGGCCAGCGCCAATGCACCGAGCGCCAGCGCCAAGCCGACGACTCGCCCACCCTGCTCCCAGCGTCCCGGGCGCAGGTCGAGATCAATCGGCGCTGCGTACGCGCTGGACGATGGCATCGAGTTCCGGATCCTGAGGATTGCTGCGCCCGAGTACCCAGGCCCAGAGTTGGTCGTCTTCCGACTCCAGCAAGCGCACAAAGTTCTGCTGTTCCTCTGCCGAGGCGCTGGAAAAGTGCGCGTCGAGGTAGCGCACCAGCACCAGGTCGAGTTCCTTCATGCCGCGACGGCATTGCCAGCGCAGCTTGCGCTGCAGGGCGACGAGATCACCGGGTTCGTCAGACATTCGCATTCCGCAGGTCACGTTGGTCGCGTAGTTACGCGACATCGGATACTGTCACGCAGGCCGTGTTGCGACCAACGTGACCTACGTCCGAGGAACTCAGACCGAACGCCGCATCAACATCGCCTTCTTGATCTCGGCGATCGCCTTGGCCGGATTCAGGCCTTTCGGGCAGGTCTTGGTGCAATTCATGATCGTGTGGCAGCGATACAGCCGGAATGGATCTTCCAGATCATCCAGGCGCGTGCCGGTGTCTTCGTCGCGGCTGTCGACGATCCAGCGGTAGGCCTGCAGCAGGATCGCCGGGCCGAGGTAACGGTCGCCGTTCCACCAATAGCTCGGGCACGAGGTGCTGCAGCAGGCGCACAGGATGCACTCGTACAGGCCGTCGAGCAGTTTGCGGTCGGCCGGCGACTGCAGGCGTTCCTTGTCCGGCGGCGGCGAGGACTGGGTGCGGATCCACGGCTTGATCGACGCGTACTGCGCGTAGAAGGTGGTCATGTCCGGCACCAGGTCCTTGACCACCGCCATGTGCGGCAGCGGGTAGATCTTCACCTCACCGGAGACGTCGGCGATCGCCTTGGTGCAGGCCAGCGTGTTGGTGCCATCGATGTTCATCGCGCACGAACCGCAGATGCCCTCGCGGCAGGAGCGGCGGAAGGTCAG
>CALEZI010000166.1 GCA_937928755.1 uncultured Rhodanobacteraceae bacterium
TGTTAGGCATGCCGCCAGCGTTCAATCTGAGCCAGGATCAAACTCTTCAGTTTAAAAACAATCTTTTAATCTAAAGACATCCGCTCAAATTCAACTTAGCGTTAAATTTGATGGACGCTTTGCAGAACAATGTCTGACCAAGCGCCCACACAAGACACTCCGAATCTGTTGTCAAAGAACCTTTCCGCCTTCACCACTCACCGACATCTCGTCGGGTGAGCCAGCAATCATACTTCAACTTCGATGGCTGTCAACACCTTCATGCGAACTTTTTTGGATTCGTTCAGCCACGAAGTCCGGGCTGGCGCATCGGCAGTTCTACTGCTCACGATCCCTCAGTTTGCGCCACCCATGCTGAAATTCAAGCGACAGATCGTCAACGTTCGTCTGCTGCGACAACTTCGGTCTCGGCTGCCGCATCCGCGCACCACTCCCGCAATGCGGGATGCGCGAGCATCGTCGCGTGGTAACCAGACACCAGGCTCGACATGGCTACCCGATACGTCTGGAAGCGTAACGCCACTGGCGCGTAGAACGCATCGGCGATGGAGTACGCGCCGAACAGGAACGGCCCGGAACTTGTCGTCAGGCAATCTGACCAGATATCGAGAATTCGTTCGATATCGCGCATCGCCGCCGCCGACATGGTCACCGTACCCTGCGGTCTGCGCACATTCATCGGCAGTTCCGACCGCATCGCCGCGAAGCCGGCATGCATCTCGGCGACCACGCTGCGGGCGGCGGCACGGCGTGCCGGGCTGTCGGGCCACCCGCGTCCATCGAGTCGGGTTTCGTTGACGTACTCGGCAATCGCGAGTGAATCCCATACCGCCACACCATCGTCCAGCAACACCGGGACGCGACCCGACGGCGACCACTGCCCTATCTGCTCTGCAAACGACGGCGTGTCCAGCGACAGCTTCACCTCGTCGAACTCGATTCCGAAATGCTTCATCAGGAACCACGGCCGTAGCGACCATGACGAGTAGTTCTTGTTGCCGATGACCAGAATCAGTGCCACTGCAAGCCCCACGTTCGGTCGACCGCCGGGCCGATGGAAGCGGCGATGATGTTCACCCTCGAGGTCAAGCGACTGCCTGGCCGCCAACTCTAAAATGCTCTACCGGCGCAGCGATGAAGTGCGCGCCTATTCCTTCCCGCCTGCGCAGACACGCTTCGACGATCAAGCGCGCGACCAGAAGCTGGCGCAAGGCTGGCGCCCCTGCCAGACAGCGGCGTTCGAGCAGCGAAATCTGCTGATGCGCCGCTTGCAGCCCATCGAGTGTGCGCACAATGCCGACATCGTTCCACATGATGTGCCGCAGGCGGTTGAGGACCATCTGGTCGTTTGCGGATTCAGCGCGCATTGGCGGCACCGAGGAGGCATCGACCCTGCTGATCGGCGCTGACGGCCCATTGTGGCCCAGTCGTTCGCCGAGGGCCTTGCCGAAAGCGACTGCCTCCAGCAATGAATTGCTGGCCAGGCGGTTGGCGCCGTGGACGCCGGTGCAGGCTGCTTCACCCACCGCATACAAGCCAGGTACTCGAGACATGCTGTGCAGATCGACTCTGATTCCGCCCATTGCATAATGTGCGGCAGGCACGATCGGCACCAGATGCACACGAGGATCGATCCCGCGCTGTGCGCAGGCCTGCATCAGATTCGGAAAACGATGACGCAGATCGTCTCCAAGCGATCGCGCATCCAGGTAAACGCGATGGCCACGCGCCAACTGCTCCCAGACCGAGCGCGCGACGACATCGCGGGGCGCAAGTTCTGCCTGAGCATGTGTCGCCGCCATGAAGCGCGCGCCGTGATCGTTGACCAGCACGGCCCCAGCCCCACGCAGCGCTTCAGTCAACAGCGGCAACTGTGGTGCGCTCCTTTCGTCCGCCGGTGCCAGCGCCGTCGGGTGAAACTGCACGAACTCGAGGTCTGCCAGTTCGGCACCCGCTTGATGCGCCAATGCCAAGCCGCTGCCGTCGGCCTCGACCGGGTTGCTGGTAAAGCGGTAGAGCTGACCAAGACCGCCGGTCGCCAGCACTACATTCGGCGCCAGCAAGCGAACGCACTCGCCGCGCCGATCACGCAGCGCCACGCCGACCACCCGCGAACCACGCTGGAGAATCTCGCAGGCGTTGGCGAATTCGTGACGCTCGATCCAGGGTTGTCGAACCACCGCCTGGCTGAGCGCCCGCACCAATTCCGCGCCAGTTGCATCGCCCCCGGCATGCAGGACGCGGGGAAACGAATGCGCTGCCTCGCGGCCGAGTGCGATGCGCCCGTTGCTGGTGTCGAACTGCATGCCCAACGACAGCAACCAGCGGATGATGTCCGGGGCGCCCTCGGCCAACCAGCGCACTGCCGATTTGTTGTTGAGTCGCGCTCCGGCACTGATGGTGTCAGCGGCATGCTGTCCTGGCGAATCTCCCGGGCCAACCGCCGCCGCTATTCCACCCTGGGCCCAGCAGGTCGATCCATCCTGGCCGAGCACGCCGCGACTGACCACGGCGACGCGCAATGCTCCGCCGGAGCCCAGCGCAGTGCTGAGCCCGGCCGCGCCGCTGCCAATCACAATCAGATCGTATTGTTCGGACATGCCTTTGCCCCTGGAATGACGACCGGGCCGAAACCAGCCCGTATGCGCACCAAGTGTGAAGTATTGTGGCAG
Source organism: uncultured Rhodanobacteraceae bacterium (assembly GCA_937928755.1). Classification (GTDB taxonomy): domain Bacteria; phylum Pseudomonadota; class Gammaproteobacteria; order Xanthomonadales; family SZUA-5; genus JADKFD01. The sequence goes on from CALEZI010000166.1 coordinate 2,673, forward strand.
TCGTTTGTGTGCAGTACGACGCATTCCGCAACAGTTCGCATGGCAACGCGCGTCTCAGGCAAGCTCGCGGCGCCCGATTTCGAGCATCCGCTGAACGGCGGCGCGCGCGCGCATTGCCAACTGCGGATCGACCTCGACAGCCGGCGCGAGATTCTGCAACGCACTGAGGATCTTCGGCAGTGTGATCCGCTGCATGTGCGGACACAGGTTGCATGGCCGGGTGAATTCAACGTTCGGGAATTCGATCGCCAGATTGTCGGCCATCGAACATTCGGTAATCAACAGAACGCGATCTGTACCGGCGTGCCGGATGCGATCACTCATCGCCGCAGTGGAGCCAACGAAATCGGCCGCATCAAGGACGTCGGGCGGACATTCCGGGTGGGCAAGCACGATCACCCCAGGCGCACGCATGGCACGAATCTCTGCAGCCGTGAATCGCTCGTGCACTTCGCACGCTCCCTCCCAGAGGATCAGCCGCTTGCTGGTCTGCCGCGCGACGTACTGTCCAAGGTACTTGTCCGGCAGAAAAATCACAGTGTCTTCGTCGAGCGAGTCGACGACATGAACCGCATTGGCGGACGTGCAGCAAACGTCGGACTCGGCCTTGACCGCTGCCGACGTATTCACGTAACTGACCACGGGCGCGCCCGGATAACGCTGCCGCAGCAGGCGCACGTCAGCAGCCGTGATCGATGCGGCCAGCGAACATCCGGCATCGACATCCGGTATCAGCACCGTTTTCGAGGGACTCAGGATCTTTGCGGTTTCGGCCATGAAATGCACGCCACAGAGCACAATGACGTCCGCCGATGTCGCAGCGCCGCGCTGCGCCAACGCCAGCGAATCGCCGGTGATGTCGGCCACCGCGTGGAAAATCTCCGGTGGCTGATAGTTGTGCGCCAGAATCACCGCACGCCGCAACAGCTTCAGCTTGTTGATCGCATCGATGTAGGGCAGATGCATGGACCATTCGAGCGGCGCGATGCGATCGCGGACGCGCGCGTACAAGCCGGCATACTGCGCTTCGAGTTCGGCGTCGCACGAGCGAAGTCCACCCAAGGTCGCGAGATTCATCATCGATTCAATCCTTTTGCTCTCAATGAGCATTAAGTCGCCCAAAACAAGGCGCCTTCGAGAGCGGCGCCGTTTCTTATGCTACATGTGAGCAAAAGGATGTCAAGTGCAGGTTGCGCAGCTTCCCAAGATGTCGCTATTTATCGTCCATGAGCACTCCACGCTATCGCATCGCTGTTGCCGTCCACGCCCGCTATGTGGCGGAACAATCCATTCCGGAAAAGCGGCACTTCGTGTTCGCGTATACCGTTACTCTGAGCAACCAGGGCACCGTTGCGGCACGTTTGATGACGCGCCACTGGCGCATCACGGATGCCGCAGGCAAGGTGACGGAAGTTCGCGGCGAAGGCGTTGTCGGCGAGCAACCGCGACTTGATGCGGGCGAGACGTTTCAATACAGCAGCGGTGCGGTGCTGGAAACCGCCGTCGGCAGCATGCGCGGCAGCTACCAGATGCTGGCCGACGACGGGACCTTGTTCGAGGCGCCCATCGAAGCGTTTTCGTTGTCTGTGCCGCGTACCCTGCACTGACGTGATCACCATTGTCGGCGGATCGCATTCGCCGCCGCACTACACAGGAGCAGGACCGACTTGAGCACCTACGCGATCGGCGACGTTCAAGGCTGCTACGACACGCTGTGCCGGCTACTCGAGCGCCTGAATTTCGATCCGTCTGCAGATCGCCTGTGGTTCACCGGCGATCTGGTCAACCGGGGTGGTCAATCGCTGGAGACCCTGCGTTTCATCCGCAATCTGGGCGAATCCGCCCTGTCGGTGTTGGGCAATCACGATCTGCATCTGATCGCGGAGAGCGTCAAACCGACGGAGCGACGACAGAAGAACGTCGATCTGCGACGCGTGCTCGAAGCACCGGACGGAGCGGAGCTGATCGATTGGCTGCGTCAGCGCCCGTTGTTGCACATGGACCCCGGCTTGCGCTTCGTAATGGTGCATGCCGGGCTGTCGCCGCAGTGGACCTTGCAACGCGCGCGCATTGAAGCCGAGCGCATCGAGAAGGAACTGCGCGGCAAGGATTACAAGAACATTCTGTTGCGCATGTACGGCGATCGGCCACGCGGCTGGAGCCGACGCCTGAAAGGCTTCGACCGCACGCGCGCGGCGATTAACGCATTCACGCGGATGCGCTACTGCGACCCGCGCGGGCAGGTCTCATTCGAATCCAAGGGTGCGCCGGGCACGCAGGCCGCCGGTTACTACCCGTGGTTCGAAGTTCCCGGTCACAAGCCGCGCGAATGCCGTGTGGTCATCGGCCACTGGTCGGCGCTCGGTCGCTTCCAGGGCATGGGCGTCTATGGCATCGACACCGGTTGTGTCTGGGGCGGCAAGCTGACCGCGCTGCGCCTCGACGACGAACCCGAGTTCATCGCCGTCGATTGCGCGCAGCCGCGCAATGCGGATGCGGATCTGCAGAGTTCCGACGAGATGGGCGATCGGGATTGATCCGCCGGATTGTCACGGGACTTGCAGATCATCGAATCGACGGATAGTTGTCCGCAATCGACGCAAAGAACGCAACGGAAAACGAAAATCAGGTGAGTTGTTCCGCCCATCCGATCCGATTCAAGGCCTCGGCTCCCTTTGCGTCCTTTGCGGACAAAATGCAGTTCGCAGGTCCTCGCAGAGCAACCAAGCTCCGATGTTCCCAGTCAGCAAACTTGACGTCGGCGCAGGCTGACGAAATCAAAGGCGAACGCATGGCGCTCGTCGGCGACATGGTGCTCGCGCGAGCGCACCTCCCATTGCTCAACGGGCAGCGGCGGAAAGTAGGTATCGGCAACGGACACGCGAGCATTCACTTCGGTCAGTTCGATACGCGTCACGTCGGCCAGCGTAGCCAGGTAAATCTCGCCGCCGCCGATGACCCACAGAGTGCCTTGCTGGTGGCGTTCAAGCGCCGCTTCCCAACTGGGCAGATGCAGCACCCCCGCCGCCTGCCAGGATGGATCGCGCGACAACACCCAGTTTTCCCGGTTCGGTAGCGCACGGCCGATCGCGGCAAAGGTCTTGCGCCCCATGACCACCGTGTGACCGAGTGTCAGCGCCTTGAAGCGTTTGAGGTCATCGGGCAGATGCCACGGCAGTTGGCCGGCGTGTCCGATGGCACGCTCGCGATCGCAGGCAACGATCAGCGCTACTTCGCGCGTCATTGCGCGGCTGCGACGCCAACGGCCTGGTACAGCGCCGCCGAATCGTACCAACGCCCATCCTTCATCACCCGGCGCACCTCGCGGATGGCACTGATATCGACCAGCGGATCGCCATCGACCAGGATCAAGTCGGCCAGCCAGCCAGGCGCGATCACGCCCAGCTCATGCGCGCGGCGGTTGGCCTCGGCCGATCCCAAGGTCGCCATGCGCAGCACATCGGCAGCCGGAATACCGGCTGCCGCGTACAGCTCCAGTTCGCGGTGCAGGGCAAAACCTGCCATCGCATCGGTGCCCGGAATGATCGGCGCGCCGGCCTGATGGACGGCGGCGAGAAACCGCAGCATCGATGCGAACGCTTTCCGATAGCGCTCTTCGTCGCCCGCCGGCGCGGTCAGACCACCCAGCAACAATTGCCGCCGAACCTGCGGCGGCAAACGTTTGGCCACCGTTACGTAGCCAGGATGCATCTCACCGGCCGTGGCCTCGAAGAAGCGCTCGAAAATGTTGACGGTGCCGTCGAGCACCGTACTGTGCGCCGCCATCGCGTCGATGAACTTGCGCTCGCGCTGCCCAACCGGATCAATGTCCGCCGCGTGCCGGCCTACGGCAGTAAATCGCGTCATGTCGCGCGTATCCGGCGCTTCCTTGGTGAGGAAGTTGAGAAACACGAAATTCAGATGCTGCAACTCGTCGCCACCGGCGGCAATGAATTGCTCTGCACTCATGAACGCGGGTACATGGCCGGAAAGGCGCATGCCGCGCGCGTGCGCCAGACGGGCAATCAACGGCACCAGTTCCGGTTTCAACGATGAATACACCTTGATCTGCACGTAGCCGTGATCGGCATACCAGTCGACCCATTGCCTGGCCTCTTCGGGCGTGTCGACGAACACCTTGGTGGGTCCGGCATACGGACCGCGACCATCCATGAAGCCAGCCATCAGCACGCGCGGACCGAGTTCCTCGTCGGCGTCGAACCGGGCAACCCGCGCGGGCAGGGAATCCTGATCGTTGGCCATGTCGCGCACGCTGGTGACGCCCGCCGCCAGATGCAGGACGCCATCGACACCCCCGACATGGACGTGGTTGTCCCACAATCCCGGCATCAGGAACTGTCCTGAGGCGTCGATGCGTTCGAATTCTTCCGGCAACTGCATGTGCTTTTCGTCGCCGACGGCAGCGATGCGATTGCCGATGACCAGCACGCTGGCGACATCGCTGCGCCCGGTACGCGGATCGAATACGCGCGCGCCTGCGATCAACTGGGGCTGCTTCGGCCGCTGCGTCAATTGCTTCGCCCAACTTGCGGCGCGCGTCGCCTCGCGTTGCGCCTGCGCGGCCAGCATCGGCGCGAGCCACTGCTCGCGACCCTCGGGCAGCACGCTCATCCAGTCGCCGACCACTCCAAGGTAGACGCCGTCGGCATCGAACCAAACCAGTTCCGGCGCAAACCCGATGCCACTGATTTCATAGGCAACCAGCGCTCGTTTGCGGCGCGATTTCGATTCCGGTTCGGGAATGCTGAGCGCCTCGACGATGCGCGCAGTTCCACCGGGCAGCAGTGCAATCTCGCCGTCGCTGTCGGCCAGCAGTGCCCGCGCCAACACACCGACAAACATCGGCGGCGCTTCGATCGGCAGGTAAAAGTGCTCGTTCGCGCCAGCCAGCGAGCCCTGCTCGGCGGCACTTTTCCAGTTGGCGACGCCGCGATCGTTGCTGTACCACTCGTCGACCGGCGCCTTCATGTAATCGTTGCCGCTGATCTTCACCCGCACCGGAATCTGCCGCGCATCCAGGCGCCAGCGCACTTCAACGTCCGGTCCGCGGCCACGATCGTTGTAGCTGAATCGCGCGATGTGCTCATCGCCCTGCTGCCGGTAAACCTCGCTGCCGGCGACCTTGCCGAGCATCAGCACCGAAGCGCGGCGTTCGCCCGGAACCCGCACGTCGTCGCTTTTCGCCGCCGGCGCTTCCGCGGCTGACGCCAGCGCCGACCACAGGCTGAAAACGCCGACTGCGCAGAATCCCGCGATCCGTAAACCCATGATTCAACCCCTTGCGCTGGTGACGTCCAGCATAGCCCGCGCGACGCAATCAGGCGCCAGCTTCAGTGCGGACCGACGTAGGTCTTTTCGCCCGCTGCGACGTACAAGTCGAGCCGGTTGCCGGCCGGTGGCATCGGGCAAGTGGCGTAGGCGGTGAATGCACACGGCGGGTTGTAGGCCTTGTTGAAGTCGACGACGATGCGACCGTCCACCGGCGGGCCGGCATACAGATAGCGCGCCATGCCGTAGCTTTCCTTGCCGCTGCTGCGGTCGGCGATGATCAGGAAGTACTGCTCGGTCCCCTGCTCGACCAACGCCTCGATGGTATGCGTCTTGCCGTCCCGCTCGAAGGCGATGCGGCCCGGGTTCGGGTATTCCTCGAGCGTGCCGACCACGGTCGCGATCTCGATCGTGCGCGGTTCCTCATAGGCTTCGAAACGCGCGTCGATGCGCCACGACGGGTCGATGTCGAAATAGGGAATGCCGGTAAACCCGGTGCGCGTCGGCGCATCGTTGTCCTTGACCCTGAGCGCGTACTTGCCGCCGCGTTCGAGCATCTGGAAGCTGACACTGCCGAAACGCACCACGGGTGCAGGTCGCTCGTCCGGCGGATTGAGGTCGACGCGAGTCGCTGGCTCGCCGTCGACGGTGATGACCGCACCGTCGGCCACCGTGAAACTGGCGCGACCCTCGTCCCAGGTCAGCGTGCCCAGCCGCTGCGGCCCGCGCTCGAGATCGACGTCGTTGCCGTCGCCGTTACCCAGCGTTTGCGCCTTGCCAGTCGACAGCCAGTGCAGTCCGATCAGCGACAGCCAGCCATCCGGTGCCGTCAGGCGTTCGGTTCGACTTGCGCGCCAGGCGGCGATGTCCTGCTGGTGTTCGGTCATCGCCAACGCCTGGTCGAGCGCCAGCGGCGACAACATGGCACACGCCAGCATCCAACTGAATGTCTTCAAGGTTCGATCCCGATTCGAAAATGGATTGTGGCGAAGGATGCGCGAAATGCGAGGCCTTCGCACCTTGGCAACCGCCGGCACACGGTGGGCACCATTCGACCTTAACGCCCGCAATTCGCCATCCGCCTGTCACCTCTGCCCGAGATAGTCGTGTTCGACTGTGCAAACCGAATCCCTCAACCTGTCTCGCAAGCGCAAGGTGGGTTCCGCGGTTTCAGAGGAGATCTGCAATGCGTTGCTTCGTTCCCGCCACCGATGACGAGATCTATGCCTACATCGAACGCCACGGCATCGGTGCTTTGGTGGCGTACCGCGTGGGCATGCGCGCGTTGCGGGCGGGTGAGCACGACGCGCCGGCCGCGACGCCCGAACTGGCGAACTGGCGAACCGAAGTCGAGCCGCGACGAGCGGCTTGAAGCCAGCGCGACCGTGGCACCCGGGGAAGCTCTGAGCAAGTCGTCATTGCGAGGAGCGAAGGCGACGCGGCAATCCCGAATTGCTTTTTGAATCAAAACCCTGGATTGCTTCGCTGCGCTCGCAATGACGCGACGTCTGACTTGTTCAGAGGTTCCCCAGGCCAACGCCGAGATAGCTGGCGATGCTCTTCGCGGCTTCGCGTCCTTCGTAGACCGCGGTAACCACCAGATCGGCGCCGCGCACCATGTCGCCGCCGGCGAATACCTTGGGCATCGATGTCTGGAACGGGCGCGGGCTGGACGCGGGATCGCCGACGTCGACCCGACCATCGCCCAGCAGGCCCACACCCTGCGCGGACAACCAGTCCGGCGGATCGGGCTGAAAGCCGAACGCAACGATCACTGCATCTGCAGGAATGACGACTTCGGTGCCAGGCACATTTTCCGGTCTCCGCCGTCCCTTGGCGTCCGGCGCGCCGAGGCGCGTTTCGATCACGCGCACGCCGACGACACGACCGTCCTGGCCGAGGATCTCCAGCGGCTGGCGGTTGAACAGGAAATGCACTCCTTCGTCACTGGCGTTCTTCACCTCGCGGCGTGAACCCGGCATGTTTTCAGCGTCGCGCCGATAGACGCAGGCGACATCCGCAGCGCCCTGGCGAATCGCCGTACGCACGCAGTCCATGCCGGTATCGCCACCACCCAGCACCACCACTTCCTGATCGCGAAGGTCGATCGGCGGCTCGGCATCGGCCCATTCCATCACCCGGTTCACGTTGGCGACCAGATAACGCAAGGCCGGATACACCCCCTGCAAACCGAGGCCGGGCAAGCCGCCGTCGAGCGCAGCGTAGGTACCCATGCCGAGGAATACCGCATCAAATTCGGCCAGCAGTTGGTCAAAACCGATATCGCGACCGATTTCGACACCGAGCCGGAATTCGACACCCATGCCTTCGAGCAGCGTGCGGCGCTTGGCGACGACCTGCTTTTCGAGCTTGAACGGTGGAATGCCGAAGGTCAGCAGCCCGCCGATCTCGCGTTGGCGGTCGAATACGATGGCGTCGATGCCGCAGCGCACCAGGCCGTCCGCTGCGGCAAGTCCAGCCGGGCCAGCGCCGATGATGGCGACGCGTTTGCCGCTGCGGCGCACCGACGACAGGTTCGGTTTCCAGCCAAGCCGGATCGCTTCGTCGGTGATGTATTTCTCGATGGCGCCGATGGTGACCGCACCAAAACCGTCATTGAGCGTGCAAGCGCCTTCGCACAGACGGTCCTGCGGACACACGCGACCGCAGATCTCCGGCAGCGGGTTGGTTTCGTGCGAAAGTTCGGCGGCCTCGACGATGCGGCCTTCTTCGACCAGTTTCAGCCAGTTCGGAATGTAGTTGTGGACCGGGCACTTCCACTCGCAATACGGGTTGCCGCAATCGAGGCAACGTCCGGACTGATCAGCCGCCTGTTCCGGCGGATACTGCCCGTAGATCTCCGTGTAACCGAGCACGCGCACCGGCACCGGCAACTCGCGCGGCATTTCGCGCTGGACTTTGAGGAATTTCAGGGGATCCATGGGTCAGGAAAAAGGAAAAGGGAAAAAGGAAAAAGGAAGAGCGGCACCCGAACGCGTCCCTGCTCTGCCGTAAGTACCCAAGCCCGACCCTGATCTCCACTGGTCGGACCGCATGCTTCTGATTTCCCCCTTTTCCATTTTCCCTTTTCCTTTTTCCTGCTCCACCTACGCCGCCCTCTTCAAAGTCTCACTCAGACTCTCCAGGCTCGCCGCTTTAGGCTTGACCAGCCAGAAGCGCGGCAGGATGTCGCGGTATTCGTCGACCAGCTCTGCAGCCCAGGCGCTGCCGGTCTCGCGATGGTGGCGCAGCAACAAATCGCGCAGGTGCGAATGGTGATTCTCCATGCCTTCCATCGAAATACGCACGATGTCGATCAGCTCCGGGTTGTAGCGATCGACGAACTCGCGCTCGATGTCCAGCACATAAGCAAATCCGCCAGTGAATCCGGCGCCGAAATTGAGACCGGTGCGACCGAGCACCAGCACGCAGCCGCCGGTCATGTACTCGCAGCAATGGTCGCCGGTACCTTCGATGACCGCCAGTGCGCCGGAATTGCGCACCGCGAAACGCTCGCCGGCGCGACCGGCGGCGAACAATTCCCCTCCGGTGGCGCCGTACAGGCAGGTATTGCCGACGATCACGGTTTCACGCGGCACGAAGCCGGCGTCGCGCGGCGGGCGCACCACGATCTTGCCGCCGGCCATGCCTTTGCCGACGTAGTCGTTGGCCTCGCCTTCGAGGTCCAGAATCAAGCCGCCGGCGTTCCACGCGCCGAAACTCTGGCCCGCCGAACCGGTCAACTTCAGCGTCAACGGGTGCTCGCTCATGCCAAGGTTGCCGTGGTGGCGAGCGATCTCTCCGGACAGGCGCGCGCCGATGCTGCGATCGCGGTTGCTGATCACGAACGGGAACTCGCCGCCGAGCTTGCCGGCGATCGCGTCGCGCGTCGTGGCCAGCATCCTGGCGGCCAGCAGGCCCTTGTCGTGCGGCGGGTTGCGCTCGTCGATGCAGCAGTTGGGTGCGTCGGCCGCCATGCCGTCCAGGCTCAGCAGCGGCGACAGGTCGAGGCGCTGCTGCTTGACCGTGTGGCCGGGATGCAGCTGGAGAAACTCGGTGCGGCCGATGAGCTCGTCGAGCGAACGCAGACCAAGGCTGGCGAGCCATTCGCGCACTTCCATCGCCACGAAGCGGAAGTAGTACTCGACCATCTCCGGCAGGCCAACGAAATGCGCCTTGCGCAGCGCCGGCAACTGGGTGGCGATGCCGGTTGCACAGTTGTTCAGATGGCAGATGCGCAGATATTTGCAGCCCAAAGCCACCATCGGCGCGGTGCCGAAACCGAAGCTCTCGGCGCCCAGCGCTGCCGCCTTGACCACGTCGAGCCCGGTCTTCAGTCCACCATCGGTCTGCAGCCGCACTTTCTGCCGCAAGCCGTTGCGTTTGAGCGTCTGATGCGCCTCCGACAGGCCAAGCTCCCATGGCGTGCCGGCGTACTTGATCGACGATACCGGGCTGGCACCGGTGCCGCCGTCGTGCCCGGAAATGGTGATCAGATCGGCATAGGCCTTGACCACGCCGGCGGCGATGGTGCCGACGCCGGCGTGCGACACCAGCTTTACCGACACCAGCGCCGTCGGATTGATTTCCTTCAGGTCGTAGATCAGTTGCGCCAGGTCTTCGATCGAATAGATGTCGTGATGCGGCGGCGGCGAGATCAGTCCGATGCCGGGGCGCGCAAAGCGCAGTCGGGCGATGGTCTCGTCGACCTTGTGACCGGGCAACTGGCCGCCCTCGCCCGGTTTGGCGCCCTGCGCGACCTTGATCTGCAGCACTTCGGCATTGATCAGGTATTCCGGCGTGACGCCAAATCGACCTGACGCCACCTGCTTGATCTTGCTCATGCGCTCGGTGCCGTAGCGCGCCGGATCTTCGCCGCCTTCGCCCGAGTTTGAACGCGCGCCCAGCCGATTCATCGCAATCGCCAGCGCCTCGTGGGCTTCGGGTGACAACGCACCCAGCGACATGCCGGCCGAATCGAAGCGCTTGATGATGGTTTCGATCGGCTCGACGTCGTCGAGCGGGATCGGTGCACGCGCGCTGGTCAGTTGCATCAGGTCGCGCAGCGCCGACGGCGGACGCGAATTGACCACGTCGGCGTATTCGCGATAGAGCTCGTAGTCGCCGCTGCGCACCGCCGCCTGCAGGCGCGCGATCACGTCGGGGTTGTACATGTGGTACTCGCCGCCGTGGATGAACTTGAGCAGCCCGCCCGGCTCGACCAGCGCATTGGCATTCCACGCCTGCGCCGCCAACCGGCGCTGTTCGGCTTCGATCTCGACAAAACCGGCGCCCTCGATGCGGCTCGGCGTGCCGGTGAAGCAGCGCTGCACGACTTCGCTGGCGAGACCGACAATCTCGAACAACTGCGCGCCGCGATAGCTGTCGACGCAGGAAATACCCATCTTCGACAGGATCTTGAGCAGTCCCTTGCGTAACCCGCGTCGATAGCTGCGCCCGATTTCCAAAGGCTCGCCGAAGCGGCGCTTGATCTGTCCCGAGCGCACCAGGGCCAGCAGCGACTGATACGCAAGGTAGGGCTGGATCGCCGTCGCGCCGAAGCCGATCAGGCAGGCGAAATGGTGCGGATCGCGCGCCGTTGCGGTCTCCACCACGATGTTGCAGGCAGCACGCAGGCCGACGCGCGTGAGGTACTGATGCACCGCACCGACGGCCAACAACGCATGCACCGGCAGCTTGTCCGGCGCCGTGTGGCGATCGGTCAGGAACACCAGCAGCGTGCCGTCGCGCACCGCCTCTTCGGCTTGCTGGCAGATACGGTGCAGGGCGAGATCGAGCGTCTCGCTGGTGGGATAGTTGAGATCGATCTCGACGTGGCTGCCGAAGTCGCCCATCGCCAGGATCTGCTTGAGCTTGCGCTGCGACAGGATCGGCGAGTTCAGCACGATCTGGCGCGCGTACTGTGGCGCCGATTCGAACACATTGCACTCGCGGCCAAGCTGCGTCATCAACGACATCACGCGTTGTTCGCGCAAGGAGTCGATCGGCGGATTGGTGACCTGGGCGAAGGACTGACGGAAATAGTCGTAGAGCGAACGCACCTTGCCCGACATCACCGCCATCGGCGTGTCATCGCCCATCGAGCCGGTGGCTTCCGATTCGCTCTCGGCGAGCGCCTTCACCACGGTGTCGCGCTCCTCGCGCGACAGGTTGAAGAGTTTCTGGTGCACCGCCAGCGTCGGCGCATCCCACGGCTCGATCGCCAGGCTGGGATCGATCAGCGAGTTGCTCAAATAACGCACGCCGGTCTTCATCCAGCGGCGGAACGGCGCACGCGTGCGGTTGATCGCATCGATATCGCGACTCTTCAGGAATTCGCCCCGCAGCAAGTCGACCGCGACCATTTCGCCGGGTCCCAGGCGGCCCTTTTCGACCACGTTGGCTGCGGCGACGTCGAAAACACCTGCTTCCGATGCGATCACCACATGGCGGTCGCGGGTAACCAGATAGCGCGCCGGGCGCAAGCCATTGCGATCGAGCGTGCATGCGGCGTAGCGGCCATCCAGCAACACGATGCCGGCCGGTCCGTCCCACGGCTCCATGTGCAACTGGTAGTACTCGTAGAAGGCCTTGATGTCGGCATCCAGATCTTCGCGATCGCGCCAGGCGGGCGGAATCAGGATGCGCATCGCCTGCAACAGGTCCATGCCGCCGACCAGCAGGCATTCGAGCATGTTGTCGAGCGTTTGCGAGTCCGAGCCGGTCATCGAGACCAGCGGTTGCAGCTCGCGAAAATCCACCAGCGGCGAGCGGAAACGCGGGCCACGCGCGCGCATCCAGTTGCGGTTGCCCTGGATCGAGTTGATCTCGCCGTTGTGCGCGAGGAAGCGGAACGGCTGCGCCAGCGGCCAACGCGGCATCGTGTTGGTGGAGAACCGCTGGTGAAAGGTCACCGCGCTGGTCACCAGTTCCGGCCGGGCCAGGTCCTTGAAGAAGGCCGGCAGGTGTTCGGGCATCACCATGCCCTTGTAGGCGAACACATGCGCGGACAGCGAAACCACATAAAAATCAGGCAGATCGGCAAGCGCGATCTCGGCGCGGCGGCGCGCCTGGAAGAGCAGGCGTTCGAGCGCGGACAGGTCCAGATCCTCGCGCACGCCGACGTACACCTGGGCAATGACCGGCATCGTGTTGCGCGCCTCGACGCCGGCAACCTCGACGTCGATCGGCACCTCGCGCCAGCCCGCCAACAGCAGGCCCGCGGCGCCGATTTCGGCCTCGAGGGTGACGCGCGCGCGCGCCGCATCGGCCTCGTCGTGCGGCAGGAACACGATGCCCGACGCAAAGCTCTCCGGCAGCGCAATACCCGCTTCGACGGCCAGCGTGCGCAGGAAGCTCTCCGGCCGACGCAACAGCAGCCCGCAGCCGTCGCCGCTCTTGCCGTCCGCGGCAACCGCGCCACGGTGGGTCATGCGTCCCAGCGCTTCCAGCGCGGCATCGACGATTGTGCGCGACGGACGATCGTCCAGCTGGGCGATCAGACCGAAGCCGCAACTGTCCTTCTCGAACGCCGGATCGTACAAGCCGGTGCCGGTTCCACGCTGTGCCATGCCGCTCCTCCGCGGCGCAGACCACTGCTGCGCACGAGCTCGTTCGCTGTCGCCAGAGCACAGGCCCGGTAAGCCTTGCCCACCCGGCATGGACTGCCGGGACGGTCCGACTAGATCACGAACTGCTGCGATGCGTCAAACCAGAATTGCGGACGTATAGACGTCTGCGGATGAAGTTGATCGCTGGCCCCTGGGCAAACACCGGCAATCAACAGGTTGCGCTTGTGGTCGCCATGAATGGCGCGCCGGCAAAGGCTTGGCTCGTGGCGCAATAGCATCGTGCGCCTGGATGGACACCCTGCAGCTTGCCGCTTCTGGCGCACCCCGCATCCCGCGGGGCCTCAGCTCACGCTGCTCAACAACTGCTCCAAAGCCCTTTTCAGCGCATCGGCCCTGAATGGCTTGCGCAAGAACTGGGTCGATTCGTTGGTCGCCACCAATTCCGCTGCCTGTTCCTTGGAATAGCCACTGACGAACAGGATCGGCAGCCGGGGCACGACCTGGCGCAATTCCATGGCCACGGTGACGCCATCCTTGACCGGCATGGTCAAGTCCACCAGCGCGCAGCCGTAGCGGTCGGGAAACTGCATCAATTCAGCGACCGCCTCGTCGCCGCACAAGAACGCCGCCACCTCCAGACCACACTGTTCGAGCATGACGACGGTGATCGCCAGCACGTCTTCGTCGTCGTCGATGGCCAACACCGGGCGCGGCGCCCAGGTCTCCAGGGCAATCGGCTCTTCCACCTGGTCCTGCGGCAGTGCCGCGTCCTGCAACAACGGCAGATAGACACGAAACTCGGTGCCGATGCCCACCTCGGTGAGCAACTTGATCGATCCGCCGTGGGCCTTGACGATGCCCTGCACCACGGCCAGTCCGAGACCGCGCCCGGTGGACTTGGTGGTGTAGAAAGGCTCGAACACGCGGCGTGCGTCGCTGTCGGGAATGCCTGGACCGTCATCGCGTATGGTCAGTTCCGCGTAATGCTCGGCCGGCTGCAACGGCCATTGCAGCGCCATCGCACGTACCTCGCTGGCCGCCAGCGGCGCCAGTCGCAGGCGCACATTGCCGCCGCGCTCGCCGAGCGCGTCGACCGCGTTCTGCACGAAGTTCAGCACCACCTGCTCGATCTGCGTGCCATCGCCATTCACCGGCATCGATTGCCGTGGAATCTCCAGTCGCAACCGAGCATGGTGCCCGCACGACGCACGCAACAACGGCTCCATCGTCTCGAGCAGACCGGCGAGGTCAAAGGGCTTGCGCTGCGCCGAGGATTTTCCGGCATAGGCGAGCATGCGTTCGGTCAAACCCTCCATGCGCCCGAGTACGCTCTCCACCGTGCCCAGATAGCGACCGAGCGAACTGTCGCGCGGCACCGCAGCGACCGCCAGGCTGAGTTGGCCCAACGCGGCCATCAGCATGTTGTTGAGGTCGTGGGCGATACCACCGGCCATCACGCCGAGGCTCTCGGTCTTCTGCGCCTGGAACACCTGCTTCTGCAGTTCCTCGCGCTCCGCAGCGGATTGCCGGTCTCGAGTGATGTCGAGAACCACGCTGCTCAGCACGCCGTTGCCCTCCGCGTAGGGATCCTCGTTGCGCAGGAACGCACGCAGCCAGCGCAAGCTACCGTCATTCAAGGTCAGCGGAATGTCGATCGTGGCGCGCGCTTCGCCAGCGAGGAATCGTGTCAGGTCCGCATGCGTGCGATCGCGATGCTCGGCAGGCACCATCGCCATCAACTCGTCCGGCATCACCACATGTGGATGCTGCAACTGGTGCAGTTCGGCATAGGCGCCGACCAGTTCGCTCTCGCTGCGGCCGCGATCGAAGCGCACGGCGCCGATGCCGGCGTCGCGCAACACGCGGTCGAGCCAGCGCTCGCGCTCGATCATGGCCATGCGTTCGCGCCGGGTGGCTTCGATGTCGGTGCCGACGAAAACGAACTGGCGCCGATCCAGATTTTCCTCCCCGTAGGTGCTGCCGTCGACCTGATACCAGCGCTCGCTGCCACTGGCGCAGCGCATGCGCCAGACAAAGCTGGTGGCGCCCGTCGACAACAGGCTGCGCACCGACTCCCGTCGCTGCTCGATATCATCGGGCCAGCAGTAGCGATCCATCGCGCTGCCGATGACGTCGTCGTGAGGCGCACCGACGGCGTTGCAGAACGCGCGGTTGGCCAGGATGACGCGGCCTTCGGCATTCAACATCAAGATCGAAGCGCGCGCTGTGTCGACCAGTGTCTGCAAACGCACCAGCGACGAGCGCGCTTCGTGTTCGGCCGACACATCGCGGATGACGCCGGAGATACTGGTGATCTCGCCACGCTCATTGCGCCGCAGGATCGACGCCGAACGCACCCAGCGCACCCGTCCGTCGTCGCCGACCATGCGGTATTCCGCGGGCGGCAGATGTCCGGTCGGCGCCTCCCGCCAGCGCGCGGACATGCGCGCGCGGTCGTCCGCGTGGACACGCTTGCTCCATTCATCCAGCGAGTTCGGCGGCGTTGCCCCGGGCGCAACGCCAACCAGCTCCAGAAACCCCGGCGAACTGCGGAAAATGCGCCCAGACTGCAACTCGAAGAACTCGACGCCCGCCACCTGCAGCAGTGCGCCGAACAGGTCGACGTCCGCCGCCAGTTCGCGCCGGTTGAGTTCGAGGTCGGTGACGTCGGTCAGTACCAGCGTGTATCCAGACTGCGGGCCCGGCGATCGAGTCAGCGTGGCACGTAGCCAGACCGACGGGCGATTGCGCCGTGGCTGACTGCGGATCATGCAGCGGCGTTCGCTCAACGCGTCTGTCTCGAGTTGGCGCAGGCACTCCATCACATGCTGGCACTGTCCGCCGACAAACACCTCGGAGAGGGCCTTGCCGCGCAGCGCGTCGCCACTCTCGAAGCGCAACAATGCGGCAGCCCGCGCAGTGGCCATCAACACCCGGCCGTCTCGGTCGAGGTCCAGTTGCGCTACCGGTCCAGCCAGATGGGCGCTGCGCCAGCCTTGAATCTCGCGACGCAACTGCGCCACTTCGGCCTCGAGCGCTGCAATTCGTGCCGCGTCGTGCGCGTCGGAATTCATGGTTATCGCAGCGCTCGCCGTGCGCCAAGGCCGGTCGCCGGGAAGTCGCAGAACAAGCCGTCGATGCCGCGGGAAAAAGCGGCGGCGCATTCGTCGATTGGCGTCAGACTCTCGTGCGGCTGATCGTCGCGGAAGGTCCAGGCATGCACCAGGCGTCCGCGGTCATGCGCCGCAGCAATGAACGCCGCGCCATCCGCCGACGCCAGCGCTTGCTTGGACACACCGTAGCCAGCGATCGGCGCGTCGTCGAGTGGCGGCAGGTCGATCGACAACTGCACCACGCGCAGGCCGGTACGCAGGCGCACGCGCTCCAGGCAATCGCGGTCGAAGCACTGCACCAGGACCGGCGCATCTGCGCCCGTCATACCCATGGCCTCCAGGTCGATCGCGAGCGCTTCGACCACATCGATGCCGAGCTTGAGGAAATGCGCCGGATGCTTCAATTCCGGGTAAACCAGCAGCGGCCGTTCGCGGCGCCGCCTTTCCTGCAACAGCAAGCCCAGAACCTCGGCAAAGCGCGGCACACGATAGGCACCATCGCGATGGTGGGGGCGCTGCGGCCAGGGCTGGATCGCGCGCAGCGCATCGATCTGGCTGGAGGTCCGATCTTCGATCCACCAGTCATCGCTGCCATCGGCGCCGCGGCGCTTCAGCGCAGCGAACTCGCCACGCGCGGCAACATCGGTGCTGCGCGCCAGTCCAAGGTCATGACGCGCATAGAGAACGCCATCGGCACTGGCGACCAGATCGGGCTCGATGACATCGGCGCCCTGTTCGATCGCCAGCGCATATCCCGCAAGCGTGTGTTCCGGCAACAGGCCGCTGGCGCCGCGATGGGCGATCACCCACGGTAACGTGAACGGGCGCAACCGTGACATCACCGGAAAACGACCTCCCCCTGAGGCTGCCTCCCGCAGTCTACGACACCAAGGCAGCAAGCATGTTTCGCGGTGCAGTTGTGTCACAAACCGCAAACAGCGAACCCTGTGGGCCTGACCGAAACCTTGGACGTTGCACCTGTCACGGAGTCAGCTGAACAAGCTCGGCGCCAGGTGTCTGAACCACTCGGTGGCCTCGGCACCGAGAAAGTAGAGTGCGTAGAAGAACGCACCGAAATAGGTCACCGTGGCAACCACGAAGAAAATGCTGACGACCACCATCAGCCCATCGCGTTCGAGGATGGCGATGGCGGCGAACAACATCGCCAGCGCCGGCAGCGTGTTGTTGAACGGCAAGATCGGTGCCGGGATGATCAGCAGCGCGCCGCCGAGCGCAATCAGACTGCCGCACAGGCGCTCGCCGAAGCGGCCATCGACCCAGGACACCAAACGCTCGCGGGTGATCTTCGCCAGCACCTTGAGCAGCCAGGTGCACAGGCCAAGCAGGCGTTCCCAGAGTTTGGTCGACGGCTTGATCTGATAGATGCGTTGCGGCAGCCAGACCACTTCACGTCCGCGCAGGAGTTGCCAACCCAGCGAACACAGCACCAGGCCACCGGCGCTCGACAATGGGCCGAGCGTCAGCGGCTGCAGGAAGGGCAAGCACAACAACACCGTCGACAACGCGAACGCCGAAGACTTCAAGCTGTCGAGGGCTTCGCCGACGCTGAGCGGCTCGTGTTCGGCGCGATCCACGCACTCGGTCAGCACGCGGATCAGGGTGGCTCGGTGTTCCATGCGGGGCCGGCGTTCGTGGAGAGCCGCGGATCATAGACTTGTCGCGGGGCACCGGCACGAGGCACGCTGAAGGCTCGCAAGGAGCGCGCCTTTGGTAGGTCCAGACTTGTCTGGACGCTTCTCGTTCCAATCAGGAAAAGCGTCCAGACAAGTCTGGACCCACCGAAGCCAGGGGCTCCAGCGAGAGCGGCGACGGCACTGGATTCCCCGTGCCCCGTCCCCGCTTTCCTAAAGCTGCGGCTGCAGCCAGTTCCATACGGTATCGAGAATCTGCGGTTGTGCGGCTGCGGTCGGATGTACCTGATCTTCCTGAAAGTTGCCAAGGTCGAGCGCCAGACCGTCGAGCAGAAATGGCAGCAGCGGGACGCTGTACTGATCGGCGAGATCGGCATAGACGCCGCGGAAGCGGCTGCGATAGGCCTCGCCGTAATTGGCCGGCAGTTCGATGCCGATCAACCCGACTCGAGCTCCGGCAGCGCGGGCGAGAACGATCATTTTCGCCAGGTTATCGCGCATCGACACAATCTGCAGGCCTCGCAAGCCATCATTGGCCCCCAACGCAAGGATCACCAATGCAGGCTTGTGCAGATCCAGCGCCCCCGGCAGGCGTGTCAGTCCACCCGCGGTGGTTTCGCCGCTGATGCTGGCATTGATCACGCGCCATTGGCCGGGGTGACTTTCTGCCAGCTTGTGATCGAGCAATTGCACCCAACCTTGATCGGTCGGCATGTTGTGCGCAGCACTCAGACTGTCGCCGAGCACCAGCAGGTTGCGCGGCGCGGCAGCCGGCAACGAAACGCACCACCCAGCCAGGACCACCCACAGGATTTTCCACATGAATGTCGCCACCAAAGCAGTCGTCGAAGCCCGAGACATTAGCAAACGCGTGATGACTGCAGCGGGTGAACTCAGTGTGCTCGACGCCATCGACGTTCAGCTGACAGCCGGCGAATCACTCGCCATTGTCGGCGAGTCCGGATCGGGCAAGACCACGCTGCTGTCGCTGCTGGCGGGTCTCGACGAGCCCAGCAGTGGACGCATCGACCTGTTCGGCGAGGCTTTGACCGGCCTCGACGAAGATGGGCGCGCCGCGCTGCGGCTCGGACGTGTCGGCTTCGTGTTCCAGGCTTTCCACCTGCTGCCGAGCTTCACCGCGCTGGAGAACGTGGCTGCGCCGCTGGAACTGGCGGGTCGCAGCGACGCCATGGCGCGGGCGCGCGCTGCGCTCGAACGGGTTGGATTGAGTCATCGACTGGACCACCTGCCGCGCCAGCTCTCCGGCGGCGAGCAGCAGCGCGTCGCGCTGGCACGCGCGTTCGCGATCGGCCCGCGGCTGCTGTTTGCCGACGAACCTACCGGCAACCTCGACCAGCACACCGGCCAGCGTGTTGCCGATCTGCTGTTCGAGATCAACCGCGACCAGGGCACCAGCCTGATTCTGGTCACCCACGATGCACGCCTGGCAGCGCGCTGCCAGCACCAGATTCGCCTCGAAGCCGGACGGTGTGTGGCATGAATACCCTGCTGACATTGTTGCGCCACGCTCGCCGCGAATGGCGCGGCGCCGAGCTGAAGCCGGTATTGGCGGCGCTGGTCGTCGCAGTAGCGGCCGCCACCGGTGTGCTTGCCTTCAGCGATCGCATCGAACGCACGCTGGCGGCACGCAGCGGCGAGCTGATCGGCGGCGATGCCGTGCTGTCGTCGCGGCGGCCGCTGCCACCGGAACTGGTGCGAAGCGCAAGCGATGCCGGCCTGTCGAGCACATCCGTGGTTGCATTCCCGACCGTGCTGTTCGCCGGCGATGCCAGCGTGTTGGTCGAGATCAAGGCGGTGGCCGCCGATTATCCGTTGCGCGGACGCCTGAAGACGGCGCCGGATGGCACCAGCAGCGGCTTGCCGGCCGCGGCGCCCGAGCCGGGCAGCTTGTACCTGGATGCCCGCGCGCTGGCCGCATTGGCGACATCCGTTGGCAGCGAGGTGGAGATCGGCAATGCCCGTCTGCGCATCGCCGGCGTGCTGACCGAGGATCCCGAAGGCGCCGGCAGCTTTCTGACGCTGGCGCCGCGGGCGCTGCTGCGCGACGTCGACGTCGATCAACTCGGATTGCTCGGCCCGGCCAGTCGCGCTTTTCACCGGCTGCTGCTGGCCGGACCGACGTCGGCCGTCGAGGCCTGGGCGAAGGCGGTCGAACCCAGACTCAAGGGGCAGCGACTGACTCTGGCGCGCGACGCCGAGCAGCAACTGGCCGAGGTCGGCCGGCAAACGCGCGCGTTTTTCGGACTTGCCGCCCTCGCGGTGTTGTGGCTCGCCGCGCTGGCGATCGCGTTGACGGCGCGCCGATACACCGAAGCGCGCCGCGAGATCGTCGCGCAACTGCGCTGCTTCGGATTATCGCGTCGGCGCATCCTGCTGCAGTTGGGGGCCACGCTTGGCCTGTTCGGACTGCCGGCGATCGCGGCCGGCATCTTGCTCGGCTACGCGCTGCAGGCGCTGATCGCGCTCGGCGTCGGCGCACTGTTCGTCGAAACCTTGCCGCCGCCCGGAGCGCAGGCCGCGCTGCTCGGAGCGCTGGTTGGGGTGCTCGCCTATCTCAGCTTCACGCTGCCGGCGTTGTCGCGCCTGGCCGGGACGGCGCCATCCACGCTGCTGCGGCAGACCGAGGATCGCCTTGGCCTGCGCGAATGGCTGGCCTACCCGGCTGCCCTCGGCGTACTCACGGTTGCCGTGTGGCTGCTCACCGGCGAGGGACAACTCGGGCTGATCGCCCTGGCCGGCATGAGCGTGCTCGCCTTGTCGCTGGCCGGCGTCATGTGGCTGCTGCTCAGACTGCTGCGCAAACACGTTCCCGGACGCAGCTTCATCGTGCGCCAGGCGCTGCGTCAGTTCGCCTCGCGGCCAGGAACCACCCTGCTGTCGTCGGTATCGCTGGCGCTGGCGCTGGCCGCAGTCTTGTTGCTGGGCGCTGTTGCCGGCGACTTGGTGAGGCAGTGGCGACTGGGACTGGGTGCCGACACGCCCAATCGATTCCTGCTGAACATCCAGCCCGACCAGGTCGAGCCGCTGCGCGACGAGCTTTCCAGGCTGGGCATCGATGCACCGCAGTTGTTCCCGTTCGCGGTCGGCCGACTGCTGGCCATCAACGGCACGGCGGCGACCGCCGAGCGCTTTCCCGACCCGCGCGCGGGTCGCTTCATCGACGGCAATCTCAACCTTTCGTGGAGTGAGCAGTTGCCCGAGGCCAACCGTCTGGTTGCCGGTCAATGGTGGAGCGATGGTCCCGAAGTGTCGATCGCCGAGAACTGGGCGCAGATCTTCAATCTCGGGGTCGGCGATCGGATCACCATCAGCGTTGGTGATCGCCAGGTCGAGGCGCGCGTTGCCAATGTACGCGCCGTCGACTGGGATTCGTTCCGCGTGAACTTCTTCCTGCTCTACCGGCCGGCAACGGTGGCCGGCCTGGAAAGCACCTGGGTCACCAGCATCCGCACCGACGCGCAGCAAGCGCGGCAACTCGGACCCATGCTGCGCGCCTTTCCCAACGTCACCCTGATCGACGTCGACGCGTTGCTCGCGCGCATTCTCGGCGTGGTCGACGCCGTGATTCGCAGCCTGTCGGCGATCTTCTGGTTCGCGCTGGCGGCAGCCGCCTGCGTGCTGATCGCGGCGCTCGCGGTGACTGCCGGGGCACGCCGATTCGAGAGTGCATTGTGGCGCAGCCTCGGCGCCTCGCGACGCACGCTGCAGCGCACGCAGTGGCTGGAACTGGGAAGTATCGGCGCGCTCGGCGGCGGCTTTGGCGGGATCGCGGCCTTGGCGACCGGTTGGGCCCTGGCCGAACGCGTGTTCCAGATCGACTACGCCCCGCCGTGGTGGCTGGCGTTGGCCGGCGCCGCGCTCGGCGTGCTGCTGTCGCTGCTGGCCGGATGGCTGGTGCTGCGGCGCGTCAGCGCGACGCCACCGGCAATCACGCTGCGCGCCGGGGCGGCCTAGCGAAGGGTGGTTGGTGGTTGTTGGTTGCTGGTTGCCGGTGCGTGCTGTTGGTGGGTCCAGACTCATCTGGACGCTTTTCGCCCGCAGACCAGAAACGTCCTGGCAAGTCTGGCCCCACGCGAAAAACCGGTCCGGGCCCTGCGGATGGGACCGGTCCGGGGCCAGCAGAAGTGTTCGTCCACGCCATCGCCCGGCATATGTGCCACCCTCACCCAAACCCAGTTCACAACTTCACCGTCGGTCGCTTGTGCGATGCCGGCCCGCGGCTTATGGTGAGCCATCGGCATGGAGAGCAACATGGCCCAGGGCTACGAGAAGCGTCGCCATCCGCGAACCGAGATCAGTGCAATTGCCGTGCTGGTGGCCACTGCCCGCGGTGGCTATCTGACCAACGCGCAGGATATTTCTGGCGGTGGCGCGCGGTTGGCGCGACCGCTCAGCTGGAAGGACGGAAGCGTCCCTCCGTTCCGCCTGTTCTTCATTTTCGACCAGGATACTGTCGTCGACTTGCGGGCGACGCTGGTACGCGCCGGCGACGATCACCTGGGCTTTCAGTTCGACTCCGGGCAGCCGGATGAAATCGACCAGTTGCTGTACGAGACGCGCTTCATCGTGCAGGAGGTCTGAAAAGCGACCGCAGTTCACGTTGCCGCTCAGCGGCTACGTGACACTGTCCGCCCTGTTGTCACGTAGCCGCTGCGCGGCAACGTGACCTACTTCCCCGGCAGAAACATGAAATACGCGCCGGCTGCGATCAGCGCGAATGCCACCAGATGGTTCCAGCGCAGGCTCTCGCCGAGATAAGTGACCGAGAACACGCAAAATACCGACAGCGTGATGACTTCCTGGATGGTTTTCAGTTGCGCAGCGCTGTAATAGCCGTGGCCCATGCGGTTGGCCGGGACCTGCAGGATGTACTCGGGCAGGGCGATCAGCCAACTGACCATCACCGCAGTCAGCAGTGTGGTGGTCTTGAACTTCAGGTGCCCATACCAGGCAAAGGTCATGAACACATTGGAACCGATCAGCAGCAGGATCGGTGCCCAGGCAGCGGTCGGCCAACTCATGCCCATGGGGACCTCTTTTCGAACATGACGTAACCCCCTTGATTTCAAAGGGCTGAAGCAATAGGCAGGAGCCCAACCTCGCCGCGCGGCCCGACGGCGACCTGGACTCGACCCCCTGCTCCCTGACCCCTGCCCGTTTTCGACTTGTTCGATGCGCCGACCAGTGCACCCGCAGCCACGACCGCGACGCACCCGCGAGGATCAGGCGGCCGCCACTCGTTGCGGGATGCTCAGCAGCTCCTCCGGCCGGATCGCTTCGCTCATCCAGAAGCCCTGGGCGAGATCGCAACCCCGTGCGCGCAGCAAGCTGTACTGAGCCTCGCACTCGACGCCTTCTGCGATCACCTGCATGCCCAGCGAATGCGCCATCGCGATGATCGCGCTGGACAAGGCCAGGTCCTCGGAATCGGTGAGGATGTCGGTCACGAAGGTGCGATCAATCTTCACGCCATCGACGCGCGCCCGGCGCAGATGACTCAAGCCGGAGAACCCGGTGCCGAAGTCGTCCAGCCATACGCGCACGCCGGTCGCCCGCAATTGGCCGAGCGCAGCGAACGCCATCTGCTCATCGTGCAACAGGCTGGACTCGGTCAACTCCAGATGCAGGAGCTCCGGCGCCAGTTGATGGCGATCGAGTGCCGCCTGCACCCGATCTCCGAGGTCGGCACGCTGGAGTTGCCGACCCGAAAGGTTGACCGCGACCGACAGCCCCGGTATCGCATGCTGCCAGCGCTGCGCGTCGCGGCAGGCACGATCGAGCACCCAGTCGCCGAGCGCGTCGATCAGGCCGCAGGTCTCGGCGATCGGCACGAAAATCGACGGCGGCACATTGCCACGCTGCGGATGGCGCCAACGCAGCAGCGCTTCGGCACCCGTCAGCCGCCCGGAAGCCAGATCGTAGATCGGCTGATAGGCCACCGCGAGCTGTTCGGTCTGCAGCGCTTCACGAAGATCGTGTTCCAGTCCAAGCCGCTCCTCCGCGGCTTCGGTCAGGTGGCCGGCAAAGTATCGATAACAGCTCTTGCCGCGCTGTTTGGCCTGATACATCGCGAGGTCGCCATGCTTCAGCAGCAGCTTCGAGGTATGCGCATCGTCGGGGAACAAGGTGATGCCGATGCTTGCGCCCACCAGCAGTGATTTGTCGCCGATCAGGAAGGGCTGGCGCAGTTGCGCCAGCAAGGCCTCGGCGGACACTTCACTCTGCGCACGCGCATCGCTGGCCGCAACCAGCGCCACGAACTCGTCGCCCCCGAGGCGCGCCAGGATTGGCCGCCCTGTCGCATCCGTCGCGGCCAATGCCTGATTGAGGCGCGCGGCAAACTCGACCAGCACCTCATCGCCGGCATCGTGGCCGAGGGTATCGTTGATCCGCTTGAAGTCGTCGAGATCGATGAACAGCAAGGCCAGGCCATGCCCACTGCCGCGATGCTCGATGATCGCTTCGTCGAGCAGCTCGCGAAACATCAACCGGTTGGGAAGCCCGGTCAGGCTGTCGTGATAGGCCAACTTGCGGATGTCGTGATGATGCCGCCGGACCGCCTCGCTCATGCGGCCGAAGGCTCGGATCAACTCACCCAATTCATCGCTGCGTCGGCTGTCGGCATGCACCTCGAAGCGGCCGCGCTCGATCTCGCGGGCGCGCGCCGCCAGATCGAGAATCGGTCGCACCAGGCCACGCGCGACCAGCCAGCCCGCCAATGCGACCGAGATCAACAGGATCAGCGCGCCGATCGCCAACACATGCGCCGGACGAGCGAATGCGCGCTCGAAGCGCTCGCGCGCGTTCGCCGTCTCTTCGGCAAGCGTGCGCTCGGTTCGCGCCAGCGACAGTCCAACGCGGACACCGCCGAGTCGCAAGTCGCCCACGCCAATCGGAGCGCTGGCATCGATCCGCTCCGGACTCCATTGGACGAGCGGTTCATTTGCGCCGATCACGCCGGCCGCCAGCGCATCGTCCATCACCTGGCCAAAGCGTGGAATTTCGCGCGAGCCATCGTGGATCACCCGACCCTGGCCATCGTAGACGATCACATAGTCGACATCGGGCTGGTCAAGGGCCGACCGGGCGACCTCCCGGACGGTCAGCAGGTCGGTGAAATAGACCGGGTTGGTCAACGCGTCGGCAAGAAAAACTGCCAGTTGTACGCCGCGGTCGGACAGCGCCGTGCGCCCCTGCTCGCGCAACGAGGACTCGCCCTGATCGAGCATGCCGTCGATCGCCCGCGAACCGCTGATCCAGCCAAAAGCGAGCACCACGATCCACACCAGCGTGGTCGCCAGCAGGCTGAGCATGAACTTGCCACGCACGCCGATGCGCATCATTCGATCTCCGCGCGAACACGGCGAACGCCCGCGCGCAGGTCGGCAAGTGCCGCCCAGGTGGCTGCATCGATCTCATCGAAGCGCTCGGTGCGCGAATACGCCCGCAAGGCTGCGGCTGCTGCCGGGTCCTCGTGGGCGCCCAGCAAAACCTCGCGCAGGCGCTGCTTGACCACCGGATCCAATCCGGAACGCACCAGCTCGATCGCCCGCGGGAATTCGCGGCTTTCATGAAAGACGACAAGATCTGCCGCCAGCGCCGGTTCGCTGGCATTCAGTTCGTCCCAATCCTGGTTGCTGAATGCCGCGGCGTCCACCAGCCCCTTCTGCACCCAGGTCACCAGATTGCCCTCGGATCGCGCGAAGGCGTAGCCGACGAAATCCGGCGGCGGCCGTTCCAGCGGCGACGACTGGATCGCGAGCGGCATGTCGCGCTCCAGCAGGATCGCCGCCGGCACCAGGTAGGCGCTGGTGGACATCGGGTGTTGCAGTCCAATGGCACGGCCGGAGAGATCGGCGAGGCCGGCGATTCCGCTGTCGCGGCGAGCGAAGAACACACTGTGATAGTCGAACAAACCACCGCGCCGCGAACGCAGAAAGACCTCGGCGCGGGCGCGCTCTTCGAAGCCCAGCGCCGCTCCCGACGTTTCGGAAATCCAGTCGACCTTGCCTTGTCGCAGATAGCTGACCATCTGCTGCGCGTCGCGTGCCATCAGGACCCGACCGTCGCGGATGCCGACGTCCGCCATCTTGGTCACCACGTAGTCGAGCAGCGGCTTCAACCGCTCGTAGTGCGCCTTGGGATCGTCGCTGACGCGCCCGATCACCAGGGTGGCCTGACCCTGCGCCAACGCATGCGCGCCGGCAAACAGGAGCAGGGTCGGCACGAGGATGCGCAGCAAGGCAAGCACGACCATGTCTCGAATTCGCATCAGGTCACTGAAGTGGAGTGTCATGAACAAGTTAAACCCAGTTTCCGATGGATGTCGTCGTCACGCATGGCGAGAAGATGGCCAACGAACATCGCTGCGTGGCTCCGAACGACGCGGAAACAGCTGAGGGAAGTTGCGACACAGCGCACTCGGGCGACCTGGGGCGACGCAAGTATATGCGCGTCGGGGCTGTCGATCCGGCGCGAAACCACAAGCGCCGCGTACGCCACGCACCGCCCGTCGCCTCGCCATTGAGTGGGAATGCGCAGCGCCGGATACTCCGCCCCCCGCTGCCTGCCCGACCCGGAAGCCCATCGCCGATGTCTCGTCGTTTGCTGTTGTCTGTCCTCATCAGTGCCATCGCCGCGCCTGCCCACGCCGCAAAGCCGGGTCACTACCCTCCATTGGAGATCGGCATCGACGCCGAGGCGCCCAGCGAAACGCGCACCGACGGCCGCTTCGACAGTGCATCCGGTAACCCGCGCGCGTTGTATCGACCGGATTTCAAGGCGGATCCGGCCGACGCCGAAGCGATGGCACGACAGTTTCTCGACGAACGCGGCGCCACGCAGTTGCGCCTGCCCGCGCGCAATGCCGCCCATCAGCTGCGCCTGCAGGCGGTGCGCGATCTCGGCCCATTCAGCGTAGTCCGCCTGCAGCAGTACTGGCACAATCTTCCGCTCTACGGCAGCGAAATCGTGGTCTCGGTGACGCCGGCAGGCGAAGTGATCTTCGTGCAGCAGGCGCTGCAGTCGGTGGACCTGGCGCCGGCCGGAAGTGCGCGCGTGGACGCCGATGGCGCGCTGCAACGCGCCGCCGCGCATCTCGGTGCAACCCCTCCGTTCGACTTTTCCGAAGTCACCGAAATGTGGTGGAGCCCGTCGAGCTCACAACGGGTGTGGCGTGTGGCGCTGGAGCCGAAGGGCTATCCGCGCGGCAACTGGGAATTGCTCGTGGATGCGCAGACCGGCGCGATCGTGCGTGCCGAAAACCGCACGCTGCACTTCGATGGCAATGGTCGCGCCTTCGATCCGGATCCGTTGTCCAGCGCGCAAGTGACTTACGGCACTACGGGTTACGTGGACGGCAGCGACGCCAGCACGCCGCAACTGGATGCAGAGATCGTCAACGTGGCGTTGCGCGATCTGACCCAAGTCGACGGCAACTGGACGCTGAAGGGCCCGTGGGCCGAGTGCCTCGACTGGGAAGCGCCGTTCGACGCCAACAACTGCCCGACCAGCGCCAGCGGCAGCTTCATGTACACGCGCGACAACGACAACTTCGAGGGCGTCAACGTCTACCACCACATCGACACCTACATGCGCCACGTCAACGTCACGCTGAATGTCGCAGTGACGCCGAGGCAGTATGTGGGCGGCGTTCGTTACGACCCGCGCGGCGTCAATGGCGCTGACAATTCGTTCTTCAGTCCAGGCAACGGGCGATTGTCGTTCGGCGAGGGTGGCGTCGACGACGCCGAAGACGCCGATGTGGTGGTCCACGAACTGGGCCATGGCCTGCACGACTGGCTCACCAACGGCAACCTGTCGCAGGTTCAGGGCCTGTCGGAAGGCGTTGGCGATTACGTCGCGTCGTCGTACAGCCGCAGCTTCAATCATTGGGCGAGCAACGACCCGCAGTATTTCTGGATGTTCGACTGGGACGGGCACAATCCGTTCTGGCCAGGTCGCGTTACCAACTATCACCTGACCCAGACCTACCAGACGCTGCCCGGCGGCCTGCACACGCCCGGCCAGTACTGGGCCTCGTGCAACCTTTTGAACTACAACAGCATCGGGCGGGAACGCTCGGACCGCGCCTTTTTCCTCGGCCTGGCGATGACCGGCTCCAGCACCAACCAGCAGGATGCGGCGCAGGCAGTGCTGAATGCGGCTGCGGCGGACGGCTACAGCAGCGAGGAAGTGCAGACGATGCACGCCAACTTCACCGCCGGCACCAGCGTCCCCGGCAATCGTCGCTGCACCTACGTGCTGACCCTGCCCAGCACCGGCATCCTGTTCCGCAACGGATTCGAGTGATCAGCGGTACGCGCAGCAGACCGGACAGGTCTGCTGCCGTGGGTCCAGCATCGTCTGGACGCTGTTGCCGGCAAGCATCGCCCGCGGCGTCCAGATTCCTCTGAACTCAACGGCAATCATTCGAAGCCGTCGGCGAACAGCCGGCCGGCAGTGCCGACATAAGCATGTCCTTCGAGCGGATTGTCGACGCCCCGGCTGGGTGCTCCGATGACAGCGTGGCGACCATCGAAGGCGACGGCACGGCCGAAGGCATCGCCGCCGACGCCATCCGCGGCAAACCACTGTTCGGTCTCGGCCCAACTGCGCGCGCCGCGCTCGAACACGCGCACCGAACCAACCCCGAACGCCTGCCCCAGGTCGTAGCCGGGCGCTCCAAGCACGGCTGTGCCGCCTTGCACGGCCACCGAAATGCCCAACGCCTCGCCGGGCTGGGCAAAGGCCGCGCGCAACTCGCCGTCGAGACCAGCGTCGCTGCTGCGATAGACGAATGCCGCGCCCTGCCCGGCGAAACCTTCCTGGAACGCACCGATCAGCCAGTGATCGGGGTCCGCCGCCACGGCGAAACCGTAAGCCGAATTCGCTTGCGGCTGAGGCGCCTGCAGGGTGGACAGCAGCGACCAGCTGTCGTCGCGAGCGACGAACACAAAAGCGGCGCCGGCATTCACTGGCCCTGCCGCGACCGTCGCTCCCGGCGCGCCGATCAGCGCGAGATTGCCCACCAATGCGACGCTGGCGCCGAAATAGGCGAACCCGTTGGCGAACGGCAAGTCCAGCCGGGCCTGCTGTTGCCAGCCCTCGGCGCCGCGCGAAAACACATAGGCGACACCCTGCTCCAGCGCCGGCACCGACGCGCCGCGCGCACCGACCAGCAGGCGATCGCCGTCCAACGAAAGCGAGAATCCGAAATAGTCGCGCTGACGCCCGTCGCTGGCGACCAACTTCTGCTCGAACACCCAATCCGAACCCTCGCGTCGATAGAGGTAAACCGAACCCTGGTCGACGTTGTTGCCGATCACGTCCCAGAAAGCACCCACCGCCATGCGTCCGGAATCGACGTCCACGGCGATGCCGAAGCGGTCCTCGATGGCCGCATCCGGCGCCCGCAACTGGCCGCCGTACTGCCATTCGCCGGCGTTGCGCTCGAACCAGTGCGCGGCGCCGGCGTCGGCGCCGTCCTCGGTGTCCTCCAGATAGGCACCGATCAGCGCGATGTCGCCATCCACCGCGACGGCCGTGCCGTAGCGGTCGTAGATCGCGCCGTCGCCGCTGTCGAGCTGCGCCGTCTGCGCGTAGCCGTTCGCTCCGCGCTGAAACCAGCGCGCTGTTCCCTGTCCTCGGTTCGGACCGACACGATCGAGGTCGGCGCCGATCAGCAGGCCGTCGCTGCCGAACGCGAGCGACACGCCAAAGCGCTTGGCCAGGCCACCGTCGGCGATGTCCAACTGGCTCGCTGCGACCAGCGCCGCGCCGGCGCGGTCGTACACATGCACCACGCCTTCGCTGTGGAGCGCGCCGACTGCAGCGATCGCCGCGCGCGAGGCATCCAGTACCAGGGCGCTGCCGAAACGGTCGCCAGGGCTGCCGCCCACCGCATCGATCACATCGGTCTGGCTCCATTGACCCTGCACCAGGGTCAGGATGCGCGCAGTGCCGGCAGCGGAACCCGGCGCGCCGACCAGCGCCAGATCGCCATCCAGAGCGAGCGCCGCGCCGAGTTCTTCATCGGCGACGGCAGCCAGCAACAGCCGCACCGCGTCGCTCCAGCCAGCCCCACTGTGCACGCTGCGATAAACCGCTCCGCCATCCGCAGCCTCGGGTGCGCCGATCAGCAAATCGCCGTTGGCCATCGCCAACGCCGCGCCAAAGCGGGCATTGCCATCGCCGGGGAGCGCAAACAGACTGCGTTCCAGCGCATAGTTGCCGCCGCCGTCGCGCCGATAGAGATCCACGCGC
This sequence comes from uncultured Rhodanobacteraceae bacterium, assembly GCA_937928755.1. GTDB lineage: Bacteria > Pseudomonadota > Gammaproteobacteria > Xanthomonadales > SZUA-5 > JADKFD01. The sequence continues at coordinate 32,583 of CALEZI010000166.1, forward strand.
CCGCCGTCGGCCCACGGCGCACCGACCGCAAGGTAATCCTGCCAGAGCGCGAGCGCGGCGCCGAAACGTTGCTCGGCTTCGGGGAACGCCGGTGTCAGGATCTGGCGCAGCAAGTAGCCTTCTGCGGAGCGCCCGTAAATGAACACGCTGCCGGCTTCGAAGCGACTGTCCGGATCGCGCCGCGGTGCTCCGATGGCAATGACGTCGTCGACCAGCGCGACGCTGACGCCGTAGTTGTCGCCGCTCGCGCCGATCGGCTGCGGCACCAGTTTCTGCAGCGGCAGCCAATTGCCATCGACCTTTTCGAATACATAGGCCGCACCTTGGGCGACACCGAAGGTGGCTCCTGCGGCGACCTGGGTGTCGCCATAGGCGCCGACCACGGCGACGTCGCCAGCGCTGGCGACGGCAATGCCGAAGTTGTCGCCGGACGCACCATCGCCGTTGACCGGCGTCGGCAGCCCGCTGGAGAGCAAGTGCACCGGCTGCGCCGCAACGCCCGCGCTGAGCAGAAGTCCAAGCCCGAGCAGCCTCAACCACGCGCCAAAGACCGCGTGGTGCAGTATCAGGACAGCAAGCTTCATCGACAGGTGTGGGCTGCGGTTTGCATGGTCGAAGCATCGCACGGACGGGCTCACGCCAGCGTGGATGACCTCCGCAGCGCACGCAGTGGTCCGCACCACGCCCACTTTGCGTAACATCGCAGGTTGTTCCCATCTCGGGGCCCGCTGGTGATTCAAGATCCGTCAACGCTCGATGGCGACGATCCGCTGCGCGCGTTCCGCAGCGAGTTTGCCGTGCCCCCGTTTGCCGCGGGCGAGGTCGCCTACTTCTGCGGCAATTCGCTCGGCCTGATGCCGCGCGCGACACCAGCGGCACTCGATCGCGTGCTGGCGCAATGGCAAACGCATGCCGTCGAGGCGCACTTCACCGATGCCGATGCCTGGATGCCCTATCACCAACTGGTGCGCGACAGCCTGGCGCGCATCGCCGGCGCCAAGCCTGTCGAAGTGGTCGCGATGAACACGCTGACCAGCAACCTGCATCTGATGCTGGTCAGTTTTTATCGTCCAACGCCTGCGCGGCGCAAGATCCTGATGGAGGCGCGGGCATTCCCCTCGGACCGTCATGCCGTGGCGTCGCAGATCGCCTTCCACGGCGGCGACGCCGCCAGCGATCTGATCGAACTGTCGCCGCTGCCGGGCCGGCAGGTCATCGAACTCGCGCAGATCGAGGAAGCGCTGGCGCGCGAGGGCGAGCGCATCGCGCTGATCCTGTGGCCCGGCGTTCAATACGCCACCGGGCAGCGCTTCGACCTCCGCGCCATCAGCGCACTCGGCGCGCGCCATGGTTGCGCCGTCGGCTTCGACCTCGCCCACGCGATCGGCAATGTGCCGGTCGACCTGCATGCAAGCGGCGCCGACTTCGCCGTCTGGTGCAGCTACAAGTACCTCAACTCCGGACCGGGTGCGATCGCCGGCTGTTTTGTCCACGAACGCCACGCCAACGCCGGCTTGCCACGATTCGCTGGGTGGTGGGGCCACGACGCTGCGACTCGCTTTCGCATGGGTCCGGAGTTTGTGCCAAGCGCGGGAGCCGAAGGTTGGCAATTGTCGAATCCATCGATCTTGTCGCTGGCGCCGCTGCGGGTGTCGCTGGACCTGTTCGATCGCGCCGGACTGCCCGCGCTCAGAAGCAAATCAATGGCGCTGACCGGCTGGCTCGCCGAGGCACTGACCCACCATCTCGAAGCGCATCTTGAGATCATCACCCCGAACGATCCGCAGCAGCGCGGCTGTCAATTGTCGCTGCGCGTGCGCGCAGGGCGCGACGCCGGTCGCACCGCCTTCGAGTTTCTTGGGCGCGCCGGCATCATCTGCGATTGGCGCGAGCCGGATGTCATCCGTGCATCGCCGACCCCGCTGTACAACAGTTTTGCCGATTGCCAGCGACTGGTCGAGGCGCTGACCGAGTTCTTCAGGAGACCCCGATGAGCGCGCCATCCGCACCGATCGTGATCGCCGGCGCCGGCCTCGCTGGCGCCTTGCTGGCGGCGCAACTGGCGCGCCATGGCCACCGCGTCGCCGTGTACGAGCGTCGCGGCGATCTCCGCCGCGAGCACGTCGCCGCCGGGCGATCGATCAATCTGGCGCTGGCCCGACGTGGCTGGGAGGGACTGCAACGCGCCGACGCCACCGCCCAGGTTCTCGACTACGCCATACCGATGCGTGGCCGCATGCTGCACGATCGCGCCGGCCAGACCCAGTTCCAGACCTACGGACTGGAGGCCGACGAGGTGATCTGGTCGGTGCATCGCGGACGGCTGAACCAGACCCTGATCGACGTCGCCGCCGATTCGGGCGCCAACCTGCATTTCCATTCGCGTCTCGATCGCGTGGATTTCGAAGCGCGCGTGGCGCACTTCGTCGACGAACGCGATCAGAGCGAAGTGGACGTCGAGTTCGAGGTTCTGATCGGCGCCGATGGCGCCGGTTCGGCGGTGCGCGCAGCGATGGAGGCCGAAAAGCCGCTCGGGCAACACATCGAATTTCTCGATCACGGTTACAAGGAATTGACCATTCCGCCACGCGCGGATGGCTCGCCGGCGCTGGATCCAGCGGCATTGCATATCTGGCCACGCGGCGGTTACATGCTGATCGCACTGCCGAATCCGGACCAGAGTTTCACCTGCACGCTGTTCCTGCCGCACGCCGGCGCCATAAGTTTCGCCGACCTCGAGGATGCGGCCTCCGCGCGTGCCCTGTTCCAGCGCGATTTCGCCGATGCGCTGGCGCTGATTCCGGATTTCGATCTGCAATACCAGGTACATCCGGTTGGTCCGCTGGGCACCCTGCGCTGCCCGCGCTGGTTTCGCGGCGATCGCGCGTTGCTGATCGGCGATGCGGCCCACGCGATCGTCCCGTTCCACGGACAGGGCATGAATTGCGCGTTCGAGGACTGCGTAGCATTGCTCGACCTGATCGTGCAGGCGCGCCAGGCTTACCGGATCGACTGGGCGAGCGTGTTCGCCGACTTCGAATCCGCGCGGCGTCCAAACGCGCACGCCATCGCCCAGATGGCGCTCGAAAACTATGTCGAAATGCGCGACAGCGTCGCCGATCCAGAGTACCAATTGCGCCGACAACTGGAACTGGAGCTGGCGCAGCGCCTGCCCGGACACTTCATCCCGCGCTACAGCATGGTCATGTTCACCACGATCCCCTATGCGCTGGCCCGCGAACGCGGGGCGCTGCAACGCGCCCTGCTGGAACAACTGACCCAAGGCAAGCAATCGCTCGGCGAGATCGATCTCGACGCCGCGACGCGACTGGCGGCCGAGCGCATACCCGCACTGGCACCATGAACGTTGCCAGCGTAGCCGACGGCAGCGCCGAGGCGCTGCTGCAGCCGATCGTCAGCGTGCTGATGCAGACCTCGCACCCGGGCAACATCGGCTCGACCGCACGCGCGCTGAAAACCATGGGCTTGACGCAGTTGCGCCTGGTGGCGCCGCAACGCTTTCCCGACCCCGAGGCCAGCGCGCTGGCGTCTGGCGCCGAGGACCTGCTGGACCAGGCGCAGGTCTGCAGTTCGCTGGAGCAGGCGCTGGCCGACGCGCGCGTGGTGTTCGGCAGCAGCGACCGCCGCCGCGGCATCCGCATGCTCGAGATCGAACCTCGCGAATTCGCCCGGCTGGCACTCGACGCCGCTGCCGTCGGCCCGGTTGCCGTGCTTTACGGCACCGAACGCACCGGCCTGACCAATCAGGAGCTCGAGCTCTGCCAGTACCTGGTGACGATCCCGGCCAATCCGCACTACAGCTCATTGAACCTCGCCAGCGCGGTGCAGGTCCTGGCGTACGAGCTGCGCTGCGAGGCAATCGGCAGGCTTGCCCACGCGCCGACGATCGACGGCCATGTGCCGGCGCCCAACGAACAACTGGAGCGCTACTTCGTCCACCTCGAACAAGTCCTCGCTCTGATCGGCTTTTTTGGCGACCGCAGCTCGACCAAGATCATGCGCCGGGTGCGCCGCCTGTATCAGCGCGCCATGCCCGACGAACGCGAAATCCAGATCCTGCGCGGCATCCTCACCGAGACCGAGATCGCGGTGCGCGGGCGTCGCGGCAAGCAGGAGTGGTGAGTGGCGAGGGGGTGGCGAGTCGTGGGTGGTGAAAGTCACGGTCGCCCCTGGGTGCGCTTATTCGCGCATCAAACTGGTGGCGACCATGCGGACTGCCTTTTTGTCCGCAAAGGACGCAAAGAGAGCCAAGAGCCCAGATGTTGATGTTCTGCTGGCTTTGCTTTCTCTTGCGTCCTTTGCGTCCTTTGCGTCCTTTGCGTCCTTTGCGTCCTTTGCGTCCTTTGCGGAAAGTGCTTTTCTTTCAGAAACTTGCGTTATTTCTGGCGAGTGGCGAGTGGCAGAAGCGGTCAGCAGTCTGCTTGGCAATCGACCCATCGCGACACCGTTCGTCCTGAGCGTTTCCCCCATGCGGCACCGGGGGAAACAGTCGAAGGACGCGGGCTGGCCAGGCGTCCTTCGACGGTTTCCCGCTCGCAAGCTCGCGGGAAACGCTCAGGACGATCGGTACCTTGGGGCGCATCTGGCTGGCACAGCGCGCGTCCGCGTCGAACTGACTCGTCCACATCGCCGCTGATGCGGTTCGCTATGCTCACCGCATCCCGCTACCGGTCCCGCATCTGCGCATGCCCAAAGCCATCGTCACCGAACTCATCGACCTGCTGCAGCTGGAACGCATCGAGGAAAACCTGTTCCGTGGCCAGAGTCGCGACATTGGCACCCGTTTCGTCTTCGGCGGACAGGTACTGGGTCAGGCGCTGGCCGCGGCACAGCGGACCGTGGAGGGTCGCGACGTGCACTCCATGCATGCCTACTTCCTGCGCGCCGGCGATGTCGAGGCACCGATCGTCTACGAGGTCGACCGCAGTCGCGACGGCAAGAGCTTCAGTTCGCGGCGTGTCGTGGCGATCCAGCATGGCCAGCCGATCCTGAACATGGCGGCTTCGTTCCAGCAGCGGGAAGACGGGTTGACGCACCAGGTGTCGATGCCGGACGTACCGCCACCGGAAGACCTGGCCGAGCCGGAACCGGTCAGCGCGGAAACCCTGGCCAAGGTGCCGCCCAAGTTGCAACGCTGGGTGATGGGCCACGGACCGTTCGAGTTTCGTCACGTCTACCCGCGCGATGAGTTCAAGCCGCCGAAGCGGCCGCCGTTCCAACATGTGTGGTTCAGGCTGGTCGACCAGATTCCCGACGATCAGTTGCTGCACCGCGCCCTGCTCGCCTACGCCTCGGATTTCCACCTGATCGGCACCGCCACGCTGCCGCATGGCATCAGTTATCTGCAGGGCAATGTGCAGATGGCCAGCCTCGACCACGCCATGTGGTTCCATCGCGGCTTCCGCGTCGACGACTGGCTGCTGTACTCGTGCGACAGTCCAACCACGCAGGGCGCGCGCGGACTGGCGCGCGGCATGATCTACGACCGCCAGGGGCGCCTGGTGGCATCTACCGCGCAGGAAGGGCTGATGCGACTGACCTCCGCGGGCGCCAGCTGAATCGCATTGCGGTCGTGACCGAAGCCCGGGACAGCATCCGCCTGTATCGAACCGCCGCCCACGCCTGCGGTTATTACGCCGATCGCCTGTCGACCAATCAGGTACTCGACCCGGAATCGCCGCACCTGGCGGCAATCTTCGGCCAGGCACTGGTTCACGGATTCCGCCGCGCCGGCGACATCATCTACCGACCCGATTGCGCAAGTTGCGCAGCCTGCACGCCGTACCGCGTGGCGCTCGCCACGTTTGCGCCAAACCGTGCCCAGCGGCGCGTGCTGGCGCGCAACGGAGACGTCGTCGTGAGCTGGCGCCCGGCGGAAGAATCGGATGAGCACTACCGGCTCTACGTGCGTTATCTCGGTCAGCGTCATGCCCATGGCGGGATGGACCAGGCAACCGCAGAAGACTACCGGCGCTTCCTGTTCAGCCGCTGGGCACGCACCGCAATGATGGAATTGCGCCTGGGCGGGGATCTGATCGGCGCTGCGGTCACCGACCTGGTGCCGGATGGTGCCTCCGCGGTCTACACCTACTTTGCCCCGGAGCATGCCCAGCGTTCCCTGGGCACCTTCGCCATCCTGCAGCAGCTCGCCTTCTGCCGACGCGAGGCGCTGGCGCACTTGTATCTCGGCTACTGGATCGATGGCCATCCGAAGATGCACTACAAGCGGCAGTTCGGGCCAGGCGAAGTGCGCCGCAAAGGCGTTTGGCAAAGCCTCGACGGGTCGCCCACATAGGCGGTGGCAAGCTGCAGGGGCGCAGCCAGAATCGTCCGGCGCCACCGACAATGCCGTTCGTCCGCTCACTGCTACCTCGTGCCCGGGCGACCTTGCGGGTGCGATGGGGCCTGAATAAGGTATGGCGTCGGCAGAACGCTTGGATTCGAATCGGATATGGGCCAACTCAACCACTCCTCGGCGGGTTCGATGCGACGGGCACGCGGCTTCACCATGGTCGAGCTGCTCGCCACCGTGGCGATCATCGCCATTCTCTCGGCGGTGGCCGTCCCGGCCATGCGCGAATTCAGCGTACGCACCAATGTCACGACCACCACCAACGACATCGTCGTTGCGCTGGCGCTGGCGCGCTCTGAAGCGGTCAAGCGCGGACGCAACGTCTCGGTCATCGCTGCGGGCGGCTCGTGGAGCAACGGCTGGACGGTGCAAGTCACCGACACCGCTGAAGTGCTGTCGCGACGTGCTGCCGTGGAGAACAACTATCGGGTGCTCGGAACCGCCACCGGCGCCGGCGCTGAACTCGATCGCGTCATTTTCACCGGAACCGGCGGACTTTCAGTGGCGACCGGTTACGACTTCAGCATCTGTCGGCCCACATTTGCCCCGGGTGATGCCGAATCCCGCCGCATCGTGGTTACCGCCACTGGTTCGGTCCGTTCACGCCGCGACACCACCAGCGCCCCAGCCGGCTCCTGCACCTGACGCCAAGACCATGATCTCAAACAGAATTCAACGTGGCTTCACCCTGATCGAAATGATGATCGCACTGTTGATATTCAGCATCGGCCTGATGGGCATGGCCGGTCTGATGGTGCTGTCGGTGAAGACCAACCATAGTGCTTACCTGCGTACCCAGGCTGCATTTCTGGCGCAGTCGATGGCTGATCGGATGCGCGCCAACATGGGCCTGATCGACAGCTACGAAGGCAGCTATTCCTATGCAACGGCCGGCACCGATCCGTGCGCGTCCGGCGCCGTCTGCTCGCCGGCACAGGTGGTCGTGCGCGACCGCGCCGTGTGGAGCCAGCAGATGGTCGATTCGATGCCCAATCCCACGGCCAGGATCGATTGCGATGGCACCGTGCTCGGCGGCGTCGCTCACCGCGGCGCAGCGCCTTTCGATGGCCTGTGCACACTGACCATCACCTGGGACGAAGCCACCTTCCGCCGCGGCGAACTGAGTGCGTCGCCAGGCGCCGCAACTGCAGACCTGCAGACATTCGCATGGGTCTTTCAGCCGTGAATACCAATCTCCCGAGTCCATTGACCACGATGCGCAAGGTTTCCCGCAATACCGGCTTTACCTTGATCGAACTGATCATCGCGATGGCCATCAGCCTGATCGCGATCATCGGCATCGTCAGCCTGTTCAGCAGCACCAGCCGCAGCAACAAGCTGCAGGAAGGCCTCGCACGGCTGCAGGAAAACGGCCGTTTCGCGACCATGCGCATCGAGGACGATCTGCGCATGGCGAGCGCCCAGTATTGCAGCGACTACACCGGCAATAGGCACGTCGGTCCGGTAGCGCCGATGTGGCAGGACCGCGCGCCGTTCGTGTTCGCTCCCAATCTGAACTTACCCGATTCCGGAGGCATGCAGAGCGTCGCGAGCGACGGTACCTTTTCCACTTCGTCGGCGACGACGTGGTACGGCCTCAGTTCGCGCTTCTTCATGCAGGGCTTCAGTTGCACCACGGGTACTACCTGTACGCCTGCCCTGTGGGCTGCCGGCATGTTCCCGGCAGCCGACCTGACAGATGGGAGTCGCGTGCCCAACAGTGACATCCTGACGATTCGCTACCTGCGCAGCAGCGGCTGGCCGATCTCCGGAACCAATGCCACCTGTGCGGCCGGCTCCAACATTACCATCGCCCCGCAAACCGGCGATCCCCCCGTCAACTTTGCGCCCAGCGGTCCGCAACTGGCGTTGATCAGCGATTGTGGTTCGCCAATCATCTTGCCGATCAGCGCGGTCAGCGGCAATACGTTGACCATCGGTTCGCGGCTGCCGAGCACGCTCAATCCCAATTGCGGTGCGCGCGGCCCCAGCGACATCCGGGTATTCAACTTCACCCGCGACTTCGTCACGGTCACTTACTATCTGGCGTTCCGCGCCAACGACAATCCGGACGCGCGCGCCAACAATGGCGCCGGCGCAGCGCTGGTGCCGACCTTGATCCGTCGCGAAAACGGCGTCGAACAGGAGCTCGTGCGCGGGGTTGATCGCCTCGATTTCCGTTACGGCGTGCGCGACCGCGGCGGCAACATGCGATTCCTCACCGCAGCGCAGGTCGACAACCAGCTGGGCGGCACGATCGCATGCCCGCCAAAGCCGGACGGTGTTGCGCCTTTTCCTAACACACCAACCGCGAGTGAGCCTGGTTGCCTGTGGCGCTCGGTGCGCCGCGTGGAAGCTCACTTGCTGGTCAATTCAGGCGACGAAGTGCCGGCAATGGACGACATCGCCCGCTCGTTCCGTTACATGGGCGTGCAGACCTCGATTGCCGAGACCGCGGCGCTGCCGTCCGGACTGCTGTCCCACAGTTACCCGCGCCGCGAGTTCATCGCGCACGCGACGCATCGCAACAAGAACCCCTGACCGACCTCTCCGAGTCCGACATGATGAACGCATGCACTCCACGCAAAGGAACCCGCCACTCGCAACGCGGTGCCGTGCTGTTCCTGGCGATGATATTCCTGGTTTTGCTCGCCGTACTCGCGGTGACCGCCAGCAGCACATCAATCATGCAGGAGCGCATGACCGGTGGCTTGCGCAACAAGCAACTCGGTTTGATGGGTGCTGAATCCACGCTGCGAGGCGGCGAGAGCTTCTTGTGGAATCTGTCCTTCGATGTGCGCCAGCCGCTGCCACCCTGCATTCCGGGCTCCATCAGTACGGATTGTGTCTACATGCCGAGGTCCAACGGCCTGCTGATGAGCAAGGTGCAGACTTTCCGCACCTCGCGCGACTGGCTAGACCCCGGCACCGATGGTGCACGCGAGTACGCGGAAGGGCTGACCGGCCTCACCGGCAGTGCGCTCACCGCAAGACTGGCGACGCAACCGCGCTTCATGATCGAGTATCTGGGCGTCGCGCTGCCGCCGTTTCGCACCGGCGGTGCGAAGAATGCGCAAGGCACCACCTCGCGGGTTGGCGAGCATCACCTTTACCGGATTACCGCGCGCAGCCAGGGCGGCACCAACGGTGTCATCCGTATTGCCGAAAGTTATTACTCGGCGATGAATCTGACCAATACCAATTTCAATCCGGGCGCGGCCCCCGCCACACCCTGATCGCAGACACCAGCGAGGATTTGCCATGCGCACTCAAGTCGATTTTCGTCGACATTCCCGACCCGGCGGTCAACTGCTGCTGGCGCTAGGCGCCGGTCTGTTGTCGCAGGCGGCCTTTGCAGCCGCCCCCGGCACCGTGGACCTGCTCGCCACTCCACCCGAAATAACCGCCACCGTTGCGCCAAATCTGGCGCTGACGTTCGACGATTCCGGCTCGATGGCCTGGGAGTACATGCCCGACCAACGCCCTTACCAGACGCCTGTGGTCGGTTGGGGGCTTTCAACGTCCATCTCCACCAATACCGATTATCCCTGGTTCTGCGCCGGTCGCATCGACTCCCGCGTGACCGATCCTGCCGATCCGCGCTCGAAGCCGATGAACGGGATGTTCTACGATCCCAATGTCACCTACCGACCGCCGCTGTTGCCGGACGGCATCACCGAATTCCCGCAGGCTAGCTTTACAGCAGCGCGGCACAATGGCATCCGCCATTTCCGACCGAATTCACCGGTGGCCCAGGGCACGCGGAATCTCGCCACCACCGCTTTCTGCAATTCCACGTCGGAAGATTCGACCTATTTCCCGCTCGACGGCGGCAGTTTCGGTGAGAACTGGACCAACATCGACCTGCTGCTTGCCAATGACGACTGGTCCAACTTCGCCTACATGACGGCCTCGAGCGAAAACCGCTCAGGAACCACCGAAGGCATCGATCCACAAACGCTGACCGGTTATACCTCGGGTAACACCCGTGTCGTCGCAAATGCCATTGATGCGACCATCACTGCGGGCGGCATCTACGAGATGGAGGATGGCCCGCAAGTCCAGGATCCAGGCGGAAACGATGACCCGACCATTGCGTTTCAGGGCGCCAGCGACAACGATGCGCCTTATCTGCTGCTGCGATTGAATACCAGGCGCTGCACCAACATCACGGTTTCCTGGCGTCTGCGCGATCTCAATCCCGCGAATACTGCGGCAATACAACAGGTTGCGGTGCAGGGACGTGTCGGCACTTCCGGCAACTTCACCAATCTCGCTTATGTCAACAATGCCAATACCGGTGGCGATACCCCGGGATCGGTGACACTGGCGTCGACCTACAACGGAAACGAACGCGTCCAGATCCGCTGGATCACGACCAACGCCGTCGGCAACGACAACATGATCGGTGTCGATGACATTACCGTCACCGGCACCTGTACCGCGACCGCAGCCGGCGCAAGCTATTACCAGTTGAAGTCTTCGGTAGCGGTGACTCAGGACGCCAATGGGCGCATCACCACCCCAGCTTCGGTGCTCTACGACAAGGCCAACTGGGAACGCGTTCCAGTGCCCGCCGACCAGCGCCAGAACTTCGCCAACTGGTACTCCTACTATCGTACGCGCACCAATTCCGCAGCAACGGCGATGACCCGCGCGTTCGCACCCTTCGATCAGAACATCCGCATGGTCTGGCAAAATCTGTGGGCCAATGCTGCGGCGCCCGTGCTGGCCGTGAACTCGACACCCATCTACAAGTTTGTCGATGGGCCTGAAACCAATAATGTACGCACCGCGTTCTACTATTGGCTCTACAGCATTCCGGCATCCGGCAACACGCCGACCATCGCCGCGACCAATCGTGTCGGCAACTATTTCACTGGCGGCCGAGGATCGGTCGCCGCGGATACCAATCCATACTGGGACCGCGATCTGAACCGTGAATTGAGCTGCCGCCAGAACTTCCACATCAACATGAGCGACGGTTACTGGAACAATACCAATCCGGCACCGACCGCCATCAATGATGCCAGCGGGACCAGCCAGGGACTGCGTTATGTCAATGGAACGTGGGTGCTTCCGGACCTGCGCACCTACAACCCGAGTGACCCGGAAACGGTAATTTTCAATCGTTTCACCGGCACGCCGTTGCGGCCATCGCTGACCGATGTCGCGTTCCACTACTGGGCTTCGGATCTGCGGCCGGATCTCACGGCTGCGGATGCGACCAAACTGAAGGTGCCACCGTTCATTCCGGATCGCTCCACCGACCTCTTCCCGCAGGTCCTGCCTCCGGGCTCGGATCCTCGCGATGATCGTGAGATCTACTGGAATCCGGCCAACGACCCGGCCACCTGGCCGCATCTGGTCAACTTCAACATCAGCTTCGGGCTGGAAGGCCGACTGCCACAATCGCCGTCCGTTTACCGGGCGCTGCGACTCGGCAATGATCCATTGATCGCCTGGGCGCATCAGGCCAGCGTCACCGGCACCAATCCGGACAAGCTGGACGATTTCTGGCACGCCGCACTGGTCAGTCGCGGTCGCTTCCTGTCGGCCAAGAATCCGGAGCAGTTGATCTCCGCGCTGCAGGAAATCATCGCCAGCATCATCGCCCGTCGCGGCGCATCGACGGCAGTGTCGGTTTCGTTGCCGATCATCACCGACGGCACCACCGGCTATACCGCGGGTTACGACACCACCGACTGGTCTGGCTTCGTCACTCGTAACCGGCTCGATCCGACCACCGCAGAGCGCATTGGCGTGCTGTGGGATGCCGGCTGCATCCTGACGGGTGGCGCCTGCTCCACCACCGCGACCACCGGTCTGCCGGTTCGCGATCCGGATTCGCGTGCGATCCTGACCTCGACCGGCGTACCGGGCAGCGGGCGTCCGTTCCGTTGGTCCTCGCTGTCAACCCGTCAGCAGGCGCGACTGAACGTCGATCCGACGACGCTTCGTCTGGATCTCGGCACCTGGACCGCAGACGCTTTCGGACAGCAACGCGTCGAGTACGTGCGTGGGTCGCGAGTCAACGAGACCACCGCAAGTCCGCGCTTCCGTCAGCGCAGCTCGGTGCTGGGTGCCATCATCCGCGGGCAGCCGATCTACGTGTCCTCGCCGACCGCAGGCTATCCGGATAACTTCCCGGCCGGCTCCCCGGAACGCGCCGCCTACGACCTGGGCCAGAGTTATGCACAATTCCAGGTCGACAAACGAGAGCGTGCGCCTACTGTCTATGTCGCCGCCAACGACGGCATGCTGCATGCATTCGATGGTGGAACTGGACACGAGCGCTTTGCCTATGTCCCGAACGCGGTCATCGAGAACTTCCGCCTGACCCGCTCGACGCAGTTCGAGGGCGGCTTCACCCCCAGCGTCGACGATCGGCCGCTGGTCACCGACGTATTCATCAACGGCAGTTGGCGCACCGTACTGCTGGGTTCCTTGCGCCTTGGCGGTCGTGGCGTGTACTTGCTGGACATCAACAGCCCGCCCACCTCGACGACCGTGACCGAAAGTTCGCTTGCCGCGGTCCCGCTGTGGGAATACACCAATGTCGCTCCGGAAGGCGACACCACGACAGACTGCGCCGCTGGCGGTCGTCATTGCTCGTCGCTCGGGTATACCTACGAGTCGATCAACATCGCGCGTCTCAACTACCAGCACAAATGGGTGGCGCTGGTGTCGAGCGGTTATTTCCCGGTCGACGGCACCGATCCCGCCAGCAACTCGCCGAGGGCCAACCGAACCTCGCTGTTGGTGATCGACCTCGCCACCGGGACCCTGATTCGCGAAATCCTGACCAGCAGTGCGCCGCAGACCGCGGACCGCAGCTTCGGTCTGTCGCAGCCGATCGTCATGGACACCGGTACCGACTTCATCGACGACGTCGCTTTTGCCGGTGACCTTGCCGGCAATCTTTGGCGCTTCGACCTGTCTTCGGATGATCCGACCAGTTGGAAGGTTGATCTGATGTTCACCACCTATGGTCCGGGCGGCGGCGCAACGCCGGGTGCAGCGGGCGTGGCTGGCGAACGGCCCATTTCTTCCGCGCCGCTGGTGATGGCGGATTCCACCGGACGCGAGCCGATCATCATCGTGGGCAGCGGCAAGTTCATTGGCCTCCCCGACCGCACGGCAGCGATTCCGCAGCAGTCGTTCTATGGTGTAGAGGACCTCGGTACTTGCGGCTCGGACCCGACGTCCATCGCGTGCACCAGCTACCCGATCCGACCGGACAAGCTGGTGGTGCAGAAGATCGTTCAGGCCGCCAATGCGGTACGCTCGATCGCCGAGAGAGATGCAACTTCCGAAACCGCGCCGGCCAATCCTTTGGGGTGGCGCATCCGGTTGGACATCGTCAGTGAAGCCGGCGAGCGCTCTTTCGACTCCGGCTTCCCGTTCTACACGTCCAACCAGGTGTTGCTGCGGTCGATCATTCCCAAGGGCGTCGATCCCTGCGATCCGGGTGCGCGTTATGGCCTGATGGTGGTGAGCGCGTCTACCGGCGCGGCTTACATCGATCCGACCGAAGACACGCCATCGCGCATCGTCGGCGGCGTGGTCGCCAGTTCGACACCACCGGGCGAGCCGATTACCTTGCGTGGTGGCGGCAACGTGGTCATCGCCGGCCTTACCGAACGCGATGGCAGCGGCGGCGTGGTCAATCAGGCGGTGATCAATGCGATCACCCAATCGCTGAGTCGTGCCGATGACATCTGGCACCGTGGTGCCTGGCGTGACATCCTTCAGCAGTAGTCGCTGATTGCGTGCCCGCGGCTGATACCGCGGGCACGCGCAGGGCCGGTCGACTCCGCAGAGCAACGCCACGGCAGAACTGCGATTTCGGCCGGATGCTGACCCCGCGGGCCGGCGATCCTAGTTTCAACCATGTTCAGGAGTAGCCGATCGATGCGCCAAGGTAAACGTGGCTTCACGCTGATCGAACTGGTGATCACACTTGCCATCGTCGCCATCCTTGCGGCGATCGCGGTCCCGTCCTACCAGAACTACCTGGACCGCGGACGCCGCGCCGATGGCCGCGAAATGCTCCAACGCATTGCCGCCGCGCAAGAACGCTTCTACACCAATCGCAACACCTACACCGCCGACCTCACCTCGGCTGCGGGGCTCAACCTCGGCACCGCAAACTCGGAAGGGGGGCATTACACGATCACCATCGTCGTGCCTGCGGGCGGCCAGTCCTACACATTGACCGCCACACCCCAGGGCGTTCAGGCGGATGACGCCTGCCTCAATCTGACGGTCAACAATGTCGGTGCACGCGGATACAGCGGGTCGCAAAACAACGGTAGCTGCTGGTAAGGCTGTCTTGGCCTATCCCGTCGGCACACCCGGGGTCGGTTGGGGAGCGGCCGAAGTCCGCGACTGGCGATCACGCCAGACGCGCAAGCGAAGCTACAAGACCGACGTACTGAATCGGATCGAATCCTTGCGTTCCGAATTCGATGTCGTGCAATACGGTCACCTGTCCGGCGACGGCGACTACCCGTTGCTGGCGCTCAACAGCCGCGCATGGCGCGCAGAGCTGCCATGCGCACTGGTTACCGGCGGTGTGCATGGTTACGAAACCAGCGGCGTCCACGGCTCGCTGCGTTTTGCCGAGCAGCGTGCTCACGACTATGCCGGTCGCATCAACCTGATGATTGCGCCATGCGTCAGCCCGTGGGCCTACGAGTCGGTCCAGCGCTGGAACTCGCATGCAGTCGATCCGAATCGCTCATTCAAGGAGCCCAGTCCTGCGCCGGAAGCCGCCGCGCTGATGAATTTCATCGCGCCGATGCGCGATCGGATTTGCCTGCACGTCGATCTGCACGAAACCACTGACAGCGACGAGTCCGAGTTTCGCCCGGCGCTTGCCGCGCGCGATGGCGTGGCCTTTGTTCCCGGCGAGATACCCGACGGCTTTTATCTGGTCGACGACAGCGAGCGTCCACAAACCCGATTCCAGCAGGCGGTGATCTCCGCCGTGTCCGCTGTCACCCATATAGCGAGCCCCGATCGCAATGGCGAGATCATCGGCTCGCCGGTCATTGTGCCGGGCGTCATTCATTACCCGCTGAGAAAACTCGGATTGTGCGCCGGCATGACCGATGCCCGGTACAAGACGACCACCGAGGTTTACCCCGATAGTCCACGCGTCAGCCCCGAGCAGTACATCGCGGCACAGGTGGCCGCAATATGCGCGGCGATCGATTTCGTGCTGGCGCAAAGCTGAACCGGGAATGCCCGGTTGGCCTCCGCGCAGGTGGCGAGGTGTCGATCCATCCCAATCCGCGGTGACGTCGTCAAGGCTCGCGGCACGCCTCACCCGTGACCTTTGGCCCTTGCCCGCGCCCACGTTGCGGCTAAGGTCGAGGACTTTTGTTGCGCGGCGCCGGGCGCCTATGCCCGCGTCCGACCTTTCACACTTGGTGAGGAATACAGCATGCGACACACCCTCCTGGCGGCTGCCGTGGTTCTGGCCCTGAGTACACTTTCCGGATGCGGCGAACCGGCACAGCAAGCGGGCACGACTCCGACTCCGACGGCCGATTCCAGTCCTGTTTCGGAGACTGCCAACCCCATGCTCGAGCCCTGGAGCGGTCCTTATGGCGGGGTACCTGCATTCGACAAGATGCAGATCGACCAGGTGAAGCCCGCGCTGGAAACGGCGATAGCTGCGCACCTGGCAGAACTCGACTCGATCGCCAATCAGTCCGAGCCGGCGACCTTCGAGAACACGTTGGTTGCAATGGAGCGCTCGGGTGACCTGATCTACCGCGCTCAGGTCTATTTCGGCATCTACTCCGGCAATCTGTCCTCGGAAGCCTTCCGTGTGGTTCAGGCGGAAGTCACTCCGATGTATGCCGACTACCAATCGAAAATGGTGCAGAACGGAAAGCTGTTCAAGCGCATCGAAGACGTGCGCAACGGCTCTGAATTCGCCACGCTGCGGCCAGACCAGCAGCGACTGGTGCAGGTGACCTACGACTTTTTCCGCAGCAACGGCGCGCAACTCACCGGCGCAGATCGCGATCGATACGCGGCGATAAACAAGGAGTTGGCCGGCCTGTACACCACTTTTTCGAACAATGTGCTGGCCGATGAAGAAGGTTATGTGACCTACCTCGACGACACGCAACTCGGCGGACTGCCGGAGTCCTTCACCAAGGCCGCAGCGGCGCTGGCCGAGGCCAAGGGCCAATCGGGCAAGTACGCGGTGCTGAACACGCGCTCCTCGATGGATCCGTTCCTGACCTACTCGACGATGCGCGACCTGCGCGAAAAAGTCTGGCGTACCTACTACAGCCGCGGCGACAACGGCGACGCGCGCGACAACAACGCTCTGATCACCAGGATTCTCGAACTGCGCCACGAGCGCTCGCGCCTGCTCGGTTACGACAACTACGCCGCCTGGCGCCTCCAGGATCGGATGGCGAAGACACCGGACGCCGCCTTTGCGCTGATGGAAGCCGTGTGGCCGGCGGCAATCGGTCGCGTCAAGGAAGAAGTCGCCGACATGCAGAAGATCGCCGACGCCGAAGGCGCCGGGATCAAGATCGAACCTTGGGACTACCGCTATTACGCCGAGAAGGTACGCACGGCCCGTTACGCCTACGACAGCGAAGCGGTCAAGAAATACCTGAATCTGGATCAATTGACGCTCGCGATGTTCTATGTCGCCGGGGAACTGTTCGATTTCGATTTCACCCCGGTGCCCGAGGGCAGCGTGCCGGTGTTTCACCCCGACGTGAAGGTCTGGGAAGTCAATCGACGCAGCAACGGCAAACTGGTCGGACTCTGGTATCTCGACCCCTTCGCACGGCCCGGAAAGCGGTCTGGCGCCTGGGCATCGAGTTACCGAAATCACGATCTGCTGCATGGCGAGCCAAGCGTGCTGTCCAGCAACAATTCGAATTTCATCAAGGGCGCGCCGGGTGAGCCGGTGCTGGTGTCATGGGACGACGCCACCACTTTCTTCCACGAGTTCGGCCACGCGTTGCATTCGCTCTCCTCCACCGTCGAATACCCGAGCCAGAACTGGGGCGTGCGCGATTACACCGAGTTCCAGTCGCAGCTGCTGGAGCGCTGGCTGTTCACCGAACCGGTCGTCGGCAAGTTCTTCCGCCATGTCGAGACCGGCGAACCGATGCCCGCCGAACTGATCGACAAGCTCAAGCAATCGTCCAGCTTCAATCAGGGCTTCGGCACCACCGAATATCTCGCCAGCGCGATGATCGACCTCAAGCTGCACATGATCGACCCCAAGGGTCTCGACCCCGACGCGTTCGAGCGGGACACGCTGAATGCGATGGGCATGCCGCCGGAAGTGGTGATGCGTCACCGCACGCCGCACTTCACCCACGTGTTCTCGGGCGAAGGCTATGCCGCGGGCTATTACGGCTATCTGTGGGCGGAAGTGCTGACCGCGGATGCGGCCGAGGCATTTGCCGAAGCGCCGGGTGGCTTCTACGACAAGGAGTTGGCGAAAAAGATGGTGGACAACCTGTTCGCCGCGCGCAACAACATCGATCCAGCCGAAGCCTACCGCGCCTTCCGCGGTCGTGACGCGAAGATCGACGCACTGCTCCGCGACCGCGCCTTCCCCAATGACGACATCCTGCCGGGTCCTGGCGAGGCGCGGTAGTTGTCGTCGCCGGGCACCGCAGTGCGCGCTTTGCGTACATGCCTTTTGCTGTCGCTGCTGGCGTCGACCACGTCAGCGGCGCAGTCGATCTACAAGTGCGTGGACCCGAGTGGCACGATCGTGTATTCGCAGGAACGCTGCGGCACGGATGCGACGAAAATCGAAACGGCCGTGACGGCGGAGTCCGTCAGGCCCGGCGACGGTGATGCCCTTGCCGAGCAGAGCGAGTTTGTCCGCATGAACGACGTGCGGCGGCAGTGCGACTTGCGCCTCCAGGCGATCGAGCGGCGCCATGCAGGCGAGCACCGGCGAATATCCGCCGAAATCGCCAGCCTTGAAGAGCGCATCAGAAAGATCGATTACCGTCTGGCCGGGACCAGCGTCGAGACCAACTTGCGCCAGCAGATACCGGTCCTGCAGCGCGAGCGCGAAGCCCTCAAGGCGAAAGAATCAGAACAACTGGAGACCGCTCGCGAGCTTTGCCGCACCGATCTGGCCGCTGAAGAACAGCGCCAGTCCGCCGCACGCGCTGCGCGTGCCGAGGCCGCCCGGGCAGAAGCTGCACGCATCGAAGCACAGCGCGCCGCAGAAAAAGCCGCTGCAGATCGGGCGGCGGCGGAAAAAGCCAAAGCGGAAGCGAATAGTGATGTCCACACGCTACAAGAAGATCTTTGAGCGAAGTTGTTTCGCAGTATGAATGGCAATCACGCCACCAGCCTTGGCCGGCCCGTACTGGACAGATCCTTGACGCACTGACGATGTGCAGTGCTTACGCTACGCCAGACACGAAAACGTCTGTCCAAACGGCGATTGCCGGGTTAATAGATACAAGTCAGGCCACCAAACTTCTGGCCTTGGCCAGTGCCTTGATGTAAATGAAAAAGAAAATCAAAATAATCAAGCTTGCCTGTGCCGTCATTTCATGATCCGAAAGTACGTATCCAAGGTCCCGGAGGACAGGATAAGACCAGATGGCCAGAATCATCATGAGGAACATGAATGGCGACAACTCCCTTCGATAGCCATCGCCAAACCTGTACACGGGAAGAACCAGCGCCAGGAACATGTAATAATAAGTCAATGGCGTCATGAAGAAGAACATCATGAAAAATCCCAGCAAAACTGAAGAAAACATGGGTTGCTTCAATTGCCGCAATCCGTGAACGAATCCGCACCCAAGAACGAAACCAAGTGCCATCAACGCGGTTTTGTAGTTGCCGTGGATTAGCGAAACCTTATCCAGCCAGACGACCAGACTTTCATCAGATTTGAATATACCGCTATCGCTCATGAAGAAGAAGGAAAAAGCCTTTTCGAGCCCAATGGTGAAAGGGCCTGGCATATTTATTCTGACACCAATCATGTTAATGAAGGCCTGCCAAGCGTCAATGCCGTAGGTTGCGTAGGTGGCGAATAGAAAGACCACACCCCACAGACATGTATAACCCATCAATGTGTAGGAGATTTTGCGCTTCTCTTTGTCCAGAAAAACAAACAGGATCAAGGAGAAAACGAATATGATGGGAAAAATCCTCAGTGAACTGGCCAGGACAAAAAACAATGCAGCCAGCGAATTCTTCCCCTTATGAAACAGGCAGTAAGCGAGAGCCAGAGAGAACAGCGACAATGCTCTACCGAAACTGCCGTGCACCCACGATGTATGCGCCAATGCGTTGCCAAATATAACTATGAAATATCCTGCTGTCGCGAGTGGGCCAAAGCTGAAAAATATGACCAGGGGAATCAGAATGAAGAAGATGGCCAAATCAATGGCGGCAATAAAATGCAAGCTGACTTCATTCAGTGGGATGTTATTGGAAATATAACGCGTCAACATATACCATGCAGGCGTTGCATTGTTGCCCATGTCAGAAAAAATTGTCTGCCACTTTTCCTGGCTGTTATCGTATTTCAAAAAAACCGCCAAATCGCCAACAAATTCTTGCCATCGGTCCCCCGGGAAGTATTGTCGGCAAGCACTCTGCGAGTCCTCATCGACCGGAAATATCCTGATGGTCGGATTTGCAAGGTTCCTCACCAAAGTTATGTTTGGCGCCGAGATTTCCGATTGGCCCTTGTTTATTTCTGAAAACGCAGCCGTACTGCAGACATATAACCGGTCGTATCCGAGTTCCTCAAAGTACTTTGAAGAAATAAGGTAATGAAAGTAGTCGTGAGTATGTATGTAGTTCAATTTGCCATCTTTGACAAACTCCACTCGATTGAACTGCAGCATGGCCATCAAAAAAATCATGCCCCACAAGGCCAGCACGCCCGATCGGGAAGCCCCGGAGATATTCAACTTCAGCCACAAAATCAATGTCGCGATAAGCAGGACAACGAGAAAGAATTCCATATCTTAAAAACGCTCCCCTGCGGCATTGACATACAATCAATTGCCTGATCATTTCAACGAGAACCCCGATTAGTAACACAGCAAGCAGCCAGCTACCAGAATTCCAGCAACTGGAGAAGCAAAATGCATGCATTCAGGCCCATGATCAAGTCGTTGCAGCGCCGAGATCGGCGGTACTTGGGCCATGACCCGCATCATCCCGGCGACGTGCCAGCACCTGACCGGAATCGGCAAGCCTTGCCGCGTCGCCTGCATTTTTCCTGCTGATCAAGGCGCCGTTTCGAGTCTGTGGACGCACTCTTGCTTGATGCGGGCCAAGGACTGCTGGATCCGAAACAACTACGCACAGCAAAGAGCGCCGCATGCATCAACACCTCTGCCTTGCTTGCTGTCGGTGTCGGTGTCGGTGTCGGTGTCGGTGTCGGCGTGCTACATCACCTGCCGGGGGCGCTATTGGTCTTCACCTTCCGCGGAAGCTGACCGGAATTCATGCCGCGACAACAGGGCGCCCGCCGAGTGCGGGCTTTCCTGCTTCTGGTGATCTGAAACGCTGCCGACTGGTGACCTGTTGGCGAGCCACCATAGGGAAACGGCCGTCTAGTGTAGTTTGCCATTAATTCATTGAACTATTTTGGTCCCTGATGGTCAGTCTTTCCATCGCATGGGA
>CALEZI010000167.1 GCA_937928755.1 uncultured Rhodanobacteraceae bacterium
CGCCGATGGCTTCCATCTCGGTTTCCGAGCCGAAGGCGCGCAGGCCTTGCACTTCCTCCGGCAGCACAACGTCGTCGTGCGGAATGTGCGGAATCACGAAAGAGCGCAGCTTGCGCTGGCCGCGCTCGCCCACCGTGCCGGGCGAACCCGGCGCGCGAGTCGGCAAGAGGTTCAGGCGACCGGCGAACTCCTCGACGATGATCTGCCGGGTGCGCGTCGGCTTGGCGGGAAACAGATTCAATTGCTCCAGCCGCCCGTAGCGGTTGGGCAAGAGGTTGATGGCGGTGGTGAGGCTGGCCATCGAGAAGCCGGGGTTTTCAAAAGGGTTCTGCATTTGGGTTCTCCAGAAAAAGCGAAACCCGCCAGCGGCGGGTCATCGGGGGAGTGAAACGAGGGGAATGCGATCAGGCGCTGTCGCGAACCAGCACGCCGAGGAAGGTCAGATGCGCTTCGGCAGAGGACTTCTGCGCGGGCGTGATGCCGATCGGCCAGATCAGCGCGCCGCGCGCGACAATGGCGTGACGGGCGATCAGGATCGCGTCGTCGCGGTCGATCAACGTTGCATCCACGTCGTTACCAAGCACACCGATGGCGATTTCGCTGCCGTCTGTGGCTGATGGATCGAAGGCCTTGAGCTTGGCGGTGGTGGTGTCCCGACCGACCACGGTGCCGATGCCGAGGTTCTGGGCGGCGGCAACGGTGTCGATTTCACGCGAATAGAGGTTCGGCGCTTCGTACTTCAGGACGTCACCGAGGTTCTTGGGTTGGGCAATGGCGGTCATGGCTTACTCCTTGTGGGCGAGTTTCTTGGCAGCGGCCACCACCGGGCTGTGCTCGGGACGCAACGACGTCCCAGCATCGGCGGTGATGCGCGAAGTGATGTCGAGTTGTTCTGCGCGTGCATCGAGCAGGCTGCGGCGCACCTGCGCTTCGGACAATCCAGCGGTGAGAAACTCCGCCGTGCGCTGTGGCTGGCCTGCGAGCAGGCAGAGTTCGGCGATGGCTTGTGCCTGGCTGAGGCCACTGGCACGCGCTGCGGTCAACGCGGCGCTGGCGGAAGCTGTCGGTAGCGGATCGGCTTCGGGTTGCTGTGGCGCGTCTTGCGGGGTGGAATCGTTGGGGTTGAGCGTTTCGTCGTGTTGCGGGTCGTGGTCGGTCATGGGGTTCTCCAGGGTGAAAAAGGTACTTCGGGATGTGACGGTTGAGGTGGGATTCGAAGGCGAGGCGCGTGCCAACCCCGACTGCGCCAAGCGGCGCTGCGACGCCAGCGTGTCGGCAAATTCGACGAGCACCTGATCGAGCGGCAGCACCGCATCGGCGAGACCTGCCGCCACCGCTTGATCGCCGTAGAACACACCCGCTTCGGTGGTGCGCACGGCGGCGGCATCGAGGCCGCGCATCGCGGCAACCTGATTCACGAAGATGGCGTAGAGCCGATCCACTTCGGTCTGCAGCACCGTGCTGGCCTGCGGGCTCAAGGGTTCGTGCGGCGAGAAATCGTTCTTGTGGCCACCAGCGTAGATGGATGTGTAGGAAATGCCGTCTTTGGCGTCCTTCACCGACTGATCGACGTGCAGCGCGATCACGCCAATCGAGCCGACGCCGCCGGTTTGCGACAGCGTCAGGCGCTGGCAGGCGGCGGCAATGGCGTAGGCCGCCGAGTACGCCGCATCGTTGGCGTGCGCCCAGATCGGCTTGATTCGGCTTGCGGCACGGATGCGTTGCGCCAGTTCGAACACGCCACCGGCTTCGCCGCCGGGCGAATCTAGCTCGAACAGAATGCCGCCGATCTGCGGGTCGGCCAGCGCCGCATCCAGCCGGTCGTCGATCTCGTCGTAGGACATCAGGCCAGACGCGGCCTCGATGCCCATCGCCCGTTTGACCAGCGTGCCGACCACCGGGATCACGGCAATGCCTGCCTGCGCCGATGTGGTGGGTTGGCGTGGCGCGGGCATGGCCATGTCCAGATCGGGCAGGCTCGGGTGGTGCAGGCCGATGCGTGAGCCCAGCACCGAGAGGATCACGTCGAGTTTGGGGCGCGCGATGAGCAGCGGCGTGCCGTAGAGGCGCGACGCCAGATGGATGAGGGTCATATCAATCGTCCTGTAGGTATTGCGGTGGCGTGACGGGTTGCGTGCCCACCGCTGCAATCGGTTGCTTGTCGTGGCGCGGATCAGAATCGAACACCAGTCCGAGCTCATCGGCGCGGGCGTTGTCAGCGGCAATTTCGCGGTCGATGTCCTCGGCGTCGTAGCCGAAGGCGGAGATGGCTTCCGAGCGAGACAAGAGCCCGGCGCGAATAGCCGTGAGCATTGCGTCGAATTCCTTTTTCGGATCGACCCACTGCCAGCCCTGCGGAATCCAGCGTGCCGACAGGTAGTCGCGTTTTTGCTGGTTGAACTGCGGCAGCGTCAGCACACCTTCCAGGGCGGCTTGCTCCATCCACGCACGCCAGATCGGGCGGCACAGCTGATGCACGATCACGTTGTGCTGAATGGCCTCGCAACGGCGACGAAACTCCAGCAGCCCGGCGCGGATCGATGAATAGTTCACCTGAGTCAGATCGCCGGTGAGCATCTCGTAGGTAATGCCCATGGCGGCGGCCACGGCACGGAACTGCATCCGCAAAAACTCGGCGTAGCTCGCGCCGACGTCGGCGGGCTGGCTGAATTTCACATCCTCGCCCGGCTCCAGAATCTGCATCGTGCCGGGCTCCAGCCCCGCCATTGCCGCGCCATTCGCATCCGGTAGGCCTTCGCCCATCAGGTTGTCTTCGGGGGAGATGCGCGTGATGAAGCCTGCGAACATCGCGGCGGTTTTCTTGCGCACCAGTTCGGCGTCGTCGTACTGGTCGAGTTCGTTGAGCTTGACCAGCGCGCGCGCCAGCCACGGCTCGCCCCGGATCTGGCCGGGGCGCAGCGGGCGGAACAAGTGGATGATTTCGCTGGCAGGAACACGCACGGTGTCGAGGCCGCCACCCCAGCCGCCGGTGCCCGACATCGGCACAAGTGATCCGTCGCCCGGGTGCGAGCGGTACAGGTGGTAGGCCGCGCGCCGCCCGAGCCGGTCGAACTCGATGCCCGCGCGGATCACATTGCCCGACGGCAGTTCCTGATTGAGTGTGGCGGGCAAATGCTCGGGTTCGAGTAGTTGCAATTGCAGCCCGACCGGCAAGCCGTCCTCGGGGCGGCGGTAGCGCAGGCGCACCAGACACTCGCCGCCCTCCAGCATCGCCCGGCAAGCCAGTGCCTGCAGGCCATAGAAGTCGGTCAGGCCCGCCGCATCGGCTTCCTCGCACCAGTCCCACCACAGGCTGTGGATGGCTTCACGCAGCGCGTTGTCGGCCACCATCGATTGCGGCTTGATGCCGGTGCCGATGGCATTCGACACGAAGGCCTCGACGCCTGCCGCCGCCCAGGCGTTGCGCCGTACCAGATCGCGGCTCTTGGCACGCAGTTCGTGCTGGGTCGAAGCCAGCGCCGCCACTGCGCCGGGGTTGCCGACCTGCCACGCCAGCGAACGGCGGCCACCGCCGATGCCGTCGTAAAACGGAGTGCCTGCCAATAGACGCACGCCGACGCGGCGGCGCATCCGGTCAAACCACTGCATGTTCAGAATCCTTTGCCGGTGGTGACACGGATCTGGCGCGACGCACCCGGCCACAGGCCCGTGGCGGCGGCCTGCTCGAACAGGTCGCGTTTGACCGCCTCGATGGCCGCCATGAGTTCATCCACGCTGCGGTACTCGACCGTCTTGTCGCCGAAGGTGACGCGCTTCTCGCCTTTGGCGAGCGCGGCTTCGAGCGCATCGAGTTGGGCTTGTGTGTAGGCCATCAGCGGTACACCGTGAGGTTGATTTCGTCGGCATCGGTCGCCGCCGTCGGGGACGCGCAGCTCACATCGAGTACCTGCGCGGTTTGGGTGTCGCCGCTGGCGCGGACGATGCCGAGGCGTTGCAGCCCGAGAATGTTCGGCGTCTTGAGGGCGACGGCCATCCAGCTGTAATTGGCGTCGGGCATGGCGCTGGCGAAGGTCACGCGATAGCGGCCCGTACCCAGCCGGGTGACGCTGGCAACGTTGTGTGCGGCGCGGATCACCACCTGATTGCTGACGTAACCGAAACACACCCACGCCTTGGCCACGCCCGGGTGGCTGGCGTCGATCTTGGTTTTGACCTCCAACCCGATGCGGCTGGCCAAGGCGGTGATGCGGGTGGCGAGGCTCATCAGACCAGCGCGCCTTCGAACACGGCCACGAAGTCGGTATCGGTGTCACCCACGTCGCTGGCGGACACCGCGCCGATGTTGCTGCGCGCCTGCGCCTGCTCGGGGGCGGTCAGCGTCTGCGCGGCATCGAAGCGCACGCGGTTGTTGACGGCGGCCAGCAAGGCATCCAGACCGCTGGTGCCGTTTTGCAGCAGTTGCTGGATTTCCACCAGCGTGTCGTAGGCCGCGTCAGCACCACCCAGGATTTCAGCCTTGAGCGCATCGAGCAGCGCGACGATCTTGGACGACGAATAGGTGGTGGTCGTGGTGATCTGCGTGTCATCGATGGCACCGGACGCGGCTACGGCGGCCTGCAACTCATTGATGGCGGCGACCAGATTCGACTTGTCGGTGGTGGTCAGATTGGCGAGGTTGCCGGTTTTGGCGCGCACGTCGTTGAATTCCTGCGCGACGCGGATGACCAGCGATTCGATACGGGTGGTGAGGCTCATGATGGCTCCTTGGGACAGTGGGTTATTCAGCCCAGCCAGCGGCTTTTGATGACGCGCCGACCGGGGTTGCGGTTGCCAGAAACAGCGAGGCCACCGCTTGGGGTGGCCTCAACAGGTGATTCGATTGGTGATTCCAGGGTTGGCGGACTGGCCACCCCCAGTTGTCGCTCCAGTTCGCGCCAGTGGCGCTCCTCGAAGCGATCCAACCCTGCCGCCGCCGCAGCGGCGCGGGCATAGACGTAACAGTCGAGCGCTTCGTTGCGCTCGCGCATCTTTTGCCACTCACGCACCGGGAAGCCGTTGCGGTCGCGGCGAGTGATCAACTGCTCGGCGCAGAGCTGCTGGATGAACTCGGCGTCGATCTTGGGCAGGTGGACGAAGCCTGCGGGGAACGTCGTGGTGACGCCGTCCTCGCCGACGTTGGCCGCCTTGCGCAGGTTGTTGTAGAACTCCAGCTTGGCGATGCCGACCGCGACCGTGAACACCTTGATGCCCCGGCGCAGCCGCTTGCCGCCTTGGCTCATGTCCACCGCCGTCGGCGTGCCGATCAGCGCCGCGCCACGCGCCACGCCCTTGACCGGCATCACCCGCGCATCACGACAAGCGCGCACGAAGGCATAGGCTTCCTGCGTCGCAAAGCCAGTGTCCAGGGCGAAACGTGCCAGCGGCATCGACGCGCCGCAGGCGTGCGTCCAGTGCTCGGCAAGCATCGCAGCCAGCGCTTTCCACACCGCGTCGCGGGCGGTGTCGCCCATCAGCACGCGGTGCTCGATGAGCCACGCTTCCTTGCCGCGACCGAAGGCCCAGATCGAGGCTTCGATGCGATCCTTCTGCACGTCCGCGCCACCGACCAGCAGCAGACCACCTTGCGGCACGTTGCCGATGCGGTAGTCCTCGCGGCGTTCGACGAGGCGTTGCCAGTCGGGCGCTTCGCCTTCCTCGACCCACGTCTCGCCGAGTTCGGTGTTCTTGAAGGTTTTGATTGCCGCCGCTGATCCGGATTCCTTGCTGACGGCGGCTTCCCACGCGGCGGCGATGTCGCGCCAGGAGCGCCAACCCACCGGGCTGTAGAGCGAGGACAGGTGGAAGCCTGCCGTCTTGCCCGTGCCCTCGACCATCTTTCGCCATTCGCCGTGTTCGAGCATCCACGTCTTGTGATGCTCGGCAATCGCGGTGTCGCAGGATTCGCAGACGTAGGCCGCCGTCTCCGGCGCGCCCTTGTCCCAGCGCAGCTGCTCGAAGCGCAGCCACTGCCGGTGCGAGCAATGCGGGCACGGCAGGAAGTAGCGACGCTGGTCGCTGGCCTCGTATTCGCGCTCGATGGCCGAGGCTCCGGCAATCGTCGGCGTGGAGACGATGAAGATTTTTCGCCGTGCGAAGGTGCGCGTGCGCGCTTCCGCCAGCGAGATCGCATCGCCTTCGCCCTCGACGTCCAGCGGATAGCCGTCCACTTCGTCAAGGAACAGGTAGCGCACCGGCATCGAGCGCAGGCCGACGGCGCTGTTTGCGCCGGTCATCACCAGCACGCCGCCGCGAAACTCCTTCGCCAGAATCGTGTTGCCCGAATCGCGCGAGCGCGCCGGTGCGATCAGCTCGGCCAGCACACCCGATTCCTCGATCAGAGGATCGATACGCTGCTTGCTGTTGCGCTTGGCCATCTCCACGGTCGGCCACACGGCCATCATCGGCCCCGGCGCGTGGTGGATGACGTAGCCGATCCAGTTCGACCCCATCTCGGTCGCGCCGAGCTGCGCAGCCTTCATGAACACCACGCGCTCGACCGGCGAGGTCGGCGACAGGCAATCCATGATGGCCTTCAGGTACGGCGTGCGTCCGGTGCGCCAGCGGCCCGGCTCGGCGGACGCCTTGCTGGAGAGCACGCGGTGCCGATCCGACCATTCCGAAACCGAGAGCAGCGGATCGGGCGTCAGGCCTTCGCGCCACGCGCGAGCGATTTCGGCAGCGCCTTCGTAGTCGATGTCCATCAGTCCACGCGCGGGCGCAGATCGCCCAGTTCCTGCAAGTGCTCGCGCACGGCGGCCTCCAGCGCGACGTGCATCGTGTGCGGATCGACCGCCAGCCGCGCCGCCATCTGCGCCGACACGCGCGCAGGCCAGTTGAGCCACGCATCGCGTTCGGCGCGCGCCAGCTTGAAGACGTGGGCGATGGCCTGATTGCGGTCGACCAGTTCGCCCTTGAGCCGCGCCAGCCGCACCTTGTTGGTCTGCGCCTTGACCACCTCGTTGACGGTGCGGGCCTGAAGCAGCGACGCGCCACCTGCGGGCAATGCACCCTGGCCGTCGCCCGCAGGCGCGGGTTCGGGCGGAACCGCCACGCGCACGGGCTTCGTCCGCGTGCCGCTGCGCGGCGCTTCGGTATTGCGCGCCCACTCCGCATCGGCGCGTTCCGAATCAACGGTTCCGTCGGCCTCCGGGGTGATGCGACCAGTCGCGATGGCCTTGCGCACCGCCGCGTCGGAGACGCCACGGTGGCGCGCGTAGGCGCGAATCGAGAGTCCCATCGGCACCTTCTTCAATCATTTTTTGGATGGCTCCTGTGCGAGCAGAAAGAGCTTGGCTTCCATCGGAAACAGCGCGTTCATCGGGTCACGCCATCAACCACGTCGAAAGGACGACCCATGAACAAGCCAGCCCCTGAAACCCTTGCCGTCAAGCTCGCCGAAGCCGCGATGACGGTCTTGGTTCGCGTCTGCCGCAACGAAGTCGCTACCGCCAGCAACGCCCAACTCGAAGCGGCCTGCGCATCGATGCGCGCCCGCGCCAAGACGGTCGTCGATCAACTGCTGGACGACGCGCGGAATGCGCCCTGGATCGCGGAAACCGCGTTCCATGCCGCCGCCCTCGAGCTGGCCGAAGCGGGCATCTCGTCGCTGCGTGGGCGTTGAAGCAGAAAGAGCTTGGCTTCATCCGCGAACAGCGCGTTCATCACGATCCCAATCAACCACTGCACAGGAGCAGACCATGAGCACCACGCAACTCACCCCGGCGCAGCACGCCATCCTCGCCAAGGCCATCAACACCAGCGGCGGCAAGATCGAGTGGTTCCCCGACAACATCAAAGGCGGCGCGCGCAAGAAGGTGCTGGAAGGCATGTTCAACCGCGCCCTCATCACGCCCGATGGCGAAGGCTGGCGCGTCGCTGCCGAGGGCTACGACGCACTGGGCATGCCGCGCCCCGGCAGCCAACCTGCGAAGGCTTTGCCGGAAATCGATCCCGAACTGGACGCCGCCGTCACCGCCGCCGAAGCGACGTGGGCCAAGGGCGACAAGCCCGCGACGCGCAGCCGCGAGAACAGCAAGCAGGCCGAGGTCATCCGGATGCTCCAGCGTCCGGAAGGCGCGACCATCCATCAAATCTGCGCCGCCACCGGCTGGCAGGCGCACACCGTGCGCGGCACCTTCGCCGGGGCGTTCAAGAAAAAGCTCGGCCTGACCATCACCTCGGACAAGGCGCAGGGCGGCGAGCGCGTGTACCGCGTGGCGTGATGGAAACGGCGGAGAAGCCAAGCAGAAAGAGCTTGGCTTCTTCGGCTTGCAGCGCGTTACTTCAACCATCACAACGCGCCAACGAAAGGAACCCATCATGACCACCCTGACCAGCATCGATGCCATCGTCACCGACACCAATCACCGTGCTCGCGGAACGATGGGCATCGGCGTCGAATTCCTGCACGGATCGCCAATCCACGTCGTCCATGACGGCGCGGCCTACTTCCGCACCGGCAAGACGGGCACCCACATCGCCACCGGGATGGCGACCATCGAAATGGCCACGGAGGGTGACGCCCGCCTGTGGATCACCCGCGATGGCACGAAGGTGTGGGAAGACTGAAATCTTCGAACGAAACGCTTGGCTTCCGGCTCGCACAGCGCGTTACTACAAGCATCGCAACGCACCAACGAAGGAGCACGAAATGCGCAACAACTCCATCCCCGCCACCCGCAACGAAGACTGGGGCTTCTGGGGCACGATGGGCGAGCACGCCAGCATCGCGTGGCCCTTGGCCATGCACGCCATCGCAACCGCCACGGGCGAGGACTTCGACACCGTCCGCGCCTTCCTCGACAGCCGCTACGGACGCCACTTCGCGGACGAAGTCCACAACGGACTCTTTGACGGCAAGGCCATGCAGGACGCCATCGACGCCGCCACGCAGAAGTGGATGGGTTGGACGATTGGCCGCCAGGCCAGCAAAGACTACGGCATCCCGCGCGGGCTGCCTTACCTCACGGGCTTCGTGATCCAGAGCAGCATCGATGCGGAACTGGAGGCCGCCTGACCATGAACGAAACCACTCCTATCGAAAGCAAACGCGACGCCCTGCGCTGGTTCATCGAAAACCGCCGCGAGGACATCTCCTTCGAGCAGGCGATCAAGCAACTGCGCTTTGCGATGCACGGCGACCGACGCGCGCAAGCGATGCTCGACGAGATCGCCGCCGAGCAAGCTCACTGAATCTCCACAGGCTGCGCCGCGCTCGTCGCGCGCGTGGCCTGCTTGCCGGTGTAGTCCTCCCAACGCCGGACGATCACATCGGCGTACTTCGGATCGAGTTCGATCAGGCGCGCGACGCGCCCGGACTTCTCGGCAGCGATCAGCGTCGTACCGGAGCCACCGAAGGGATCGAGCACCACGTTGCCCGGACGGCTGGAATTGCGCAGCGCGCGTTCCACCAGTTCCACCGGCTTCATGGTCGGGTGCAGGTCGTTCTTCTGCGGCTTCTTGATGTGCCACACGTCGCCCTGATCGCGGTCACCGCACCAGTGGCGCTCACCGCCTTCGGGCCAGCCGTAGAGGATCGGTTCGTACTGGCGCTGGTAGTCGGCGCGGCCCAGCGTGAAGGTGTTCTTCGCCCAGATGATGAAGGTCGACCAGTGGCCGCCAGCCGCGCGGAAGGTCGATTGCAGCGTGTCCAGTTCACTGGACGACATCGCCACGTAGAGCGCACCACGGCAATGCGCCACCATCGGCGTCAGCGCCGCCAGCAGGAAATCTTGGAAGCCGTCGCCGAGGTTGTCGTTCAAGATCGCGCGATCCTTGCCACGCATCTTGTCTTTCGCGCTGTTGGCGTAGTTGACGTTGTACGGCGGATCGGTGAACACCATGTCCACGGCCTCGCCATCGAGCAGTGCCGCGTAGCTCGCGGCCACGGTCGCGTCGCCGCACAGCAGACGATGCGGGCCGAGCTGCCAGACGTCGCCGGGGCGTGATACCGGCGTCTCGCCGACCTCCGGCACTGCGTCCTCGTCGGACTGGCCCTCGTTGACCGGCTCGTCGCCCGCCAGCAGTTCGGCCAGCGCGTCGGCGTCGAAGCCGGTCAGGTCGAGGTCGAAACCTTCGTCCTGCAAGCCTTCCAGTTCGATGCGTAGCAGCTCCTCGTCCCACCCGGCGTTCTCGGCGATGCGGTTGTCCGCGATCACCAGCGCGCGGCGCTGCGTCGGCGTCAGGTGGTCGAGCACGACCACCGGCACCGCATCGAGGCCGAGCTTCTGCGCGGCTGCCAATCGTCCGTGACCGGCGACGATGATGCCGTCGCTGCCCGCGAGGATGGGATTGGTGAAGCCGAACTCCGCGATGCTGGCGGCGATCTGCGCCACCTGTGCATCCGAATGCGTGCGGGCGTTGCGGGCATAGGGCACGAGCTTGGCGGTCGGCCACTGCTCGATCTTGTCGGCCAGCCACTTCATGTCGCCACCTCCACTTCACGTTCGGCGGCGACGTCATCGAAGCTCTGGCCGGTGGACAGCAGCGTGATGGCGACCTCGGGATGGTTCTGCCGGAAGCGCCGGAGGGCGACATCGACATACTCCGGCGCAATCTCGACCGAGCGGCAGACGCGCCCGGTGCGCTGCGCGGCCAGCATCGTGCTGCCGCTGCCGCCGAACGGTTCGAACACCACATCGCCCTCGACGGTGAATGCCTCGATGACGAACTGCGGCAACGCGACCGGGAACACGGCGGGATGGTCGATGCCTTCCCCTATCTTGCCCTTGTGGCGCATGACGCGGATCACCGAATCGGGGATACGCATGTCCTGCGTCGGCTGGCCTGCGTGCGTCCAGCCGTTGACCTCGCCATCCTTGCCGCGCATCGCGGTGGACGAGCCATCGGCGCGCAGGTGCGTTTCCTGCCCGGCGAACTTGCAGGGCACGGTCTTGTTCGGCTTGCGGCTGGCGCGGTTGAAATGGAACACGAACTCGAAGCTGGGCGCGAAGCGGCCTTGCCAGTCGCCGGGCATTCCCGGCCCCTGATCCCAGACATACCAGCCAAAGCGCCGCCAGCCCTGCGTGCGCATCCAGCCCAGCCATGCCTCCCAATACGGGACGAACTCGTTGTCGCGGTGGATCAGGCCGAGGTTGACCAGCACCTGGCCGTCGTCGGCTACTGGCAGGCGCGCGAACACGCCACGCATCAGGCCATCCCAATCGGCGATACCGCCGGAGGTGTAGTCGCGCTGGTTGCCGTAGGGCGGCGACGTGAAGCACAGCGCCGCGCGCTCGTCCGCCATCAGCGTGGCGACCACATCGGCATCGGAAGCGTCGCCGCAAATCAGGCGATGCGCGCCGATGGCCCAGACGTCGCCCGCGCGGGACACCGGCGTGGCCGGAGCATCAGGCATCTCGTCGGCGTCATCTGTGGCGTCGTCGTCCTGCGCCTCGGCGTCGGAGGCTTCCTCGTCCGCGAGCAGAGATTCCAGTTCGGTGGCGTCGAGGCCGGTGAGCGCGAGGTCGAAGCTGACCTCGGACAGATCGGCCAGCTCCAGTGCCAGCATTTCCTCGTCCCAACCCGCGTCCAGCGCGAGCCGGTTGTCGGCGATGACGTAGGCGCGCTTCTGCGCCGGGGTCAGGTGCGCCAGTTCGATGATCGGCACGTCCGCCAATTCCAGCTTGCGCGCGGCGGCCAGACGCCCGTGGCCCGCAATGATGCCGTTGTCACCATCCACGAGGATCGGGTTCGTCCAGCCGTACTCGACGATGCTGGCCGCGATCTTGCCGATCTGCGCATCGTTGTGCGTGCGCGGATTGCGGGCGTAAGGGATCAGCGTCTCGACCTTGCGGTACTCGATGTTCAAGTGGTTCAAGGTTTCGGGTTCCGAAAAAACGAAACCCGCCGACGGACGATGCCGTGGGCGGGTTGGAGTGAAGGGTGCGAACTGGGCGGGTGCGAACCTGCGAACCGTGCGAACCTTGGTTCGCACCCTGACGCTAGGAAAGCGTCGCGCTCGCGCCCCCCGCATGGCGATAGGCCCAGGAAGGGCCCATCTCGATTTGGGAATTGGCTGCGCTCACCACTGTCCAGAAGATAGCTGAAATACTACCCCTGACCGGCCTGATTTGTTGCACGCTCAAAAACCGCACATCACCGCCAATGCACGCGCGTTGCCGACCACGCACGCCAAATCCCGCCAAAACCCTACGCGGTGACGACGCCGTTGAGTTGGTCTGTGACCGTCTGTAACGCCCGCTGCCAGTGCCGCCACGCCGTGCTGCGGTCGCATGCGAAGCGAACCGAGATGTCCCTCCAGCCGTAGCGCTTGGCCCGCATCCACACGAGGTGGCGCTGCTCGACCTCCAGCCACTGCACCCAGCGCATCACCTCCAGCATCCGCTCGATGGCCTCGGGGCTGGGCGGGAAAGGACGGTAGACCCGTTCATCAGCCGCGAAGGTTTCCCATTCGCGGCGGGCGATGGCGGGCCAGCAGTTGAAGTAGCCCTGTACCCGCACGGGTGGCAGACGGCGTCCGGTGCTGGCCGCATCCTCGAAACGAGCGGCCACGTCGTCGATAGTCCACGGATTGCGACGGTCAGCCATGGCGTCGTCCTCCTGTCCCATAGAGGCGCTCGCCGATCTGGCGCACCAGTTGGCGCTCCATCCAGTCGAGGCGTTCGTCGTCCGCGTTGACGACCAAGATGTGCTGGTCGCGCCAGCCGCGTTGCTTGATGACGTCCATATCCTGGACGTCAGGTTGCAGCCGACCGAGCGGGCAGCGGTATTGGGGTGTTGGCACCTTCATCTCACACCTCCCGTTCGAGATCGTGCTGCGCGATGGCCCAGTGCAAGAGCGCCAACGCGTCAGCCTCGTTGTCGTCGGACGGTGCATGGCCGCGCGCGCGGATCGCCGCGATCACCTCGTCCTTGCCTGCGTTGCCTTTGCCGGTGGCGTGCTTCTTGATCGTGCCGACCGGCACGCCCTGATACGGAATCTGGTGGTGCTCGCACCACGCGGTGAGCGTGGCGAGGAAGCCGCCGTAGGCGTGCGCCGCATCGGTCGAGACGTGGCGGCGCACTTCCTCGAAGTGCAGGCAGTCGATGTTGTCGCAGGACTGCTTGATCTCGGTGAGCCAGCGCTTGAAGCGTAGGAAACGCATCCCGCCGCCTTCGAAGCGCTGCGGACGGAAGCTCTCGCTGCCGCTGGTGATGTTGCCGTCGCCGCTGCGCAGCGCCCAGCCGGTGGTGGTGCCCAAGTCGAGGGCGAGGATGGTCGTGGTCATGGTTGCAGTCCTTGTTTCGGTTCGGACTGACGCACCGGACGCAGCACATCGAATCTCCCATGAGGCGTGCGCACGCGCACGCGCGCGGGGGAAGTAACGACGTAGTGCGTCAAATGCGTCAGTCGGATGCGTCGGC
Source organism: uncultured Rhodanobacteraceae bacterium (assembly GCA_937928755.1). Classification (GTDB taxonomy): domain Bacteria; phylum Pseudomonadota; class Gammaproteobacteria; order Xanthomonadales; family SZUA-5; genus JADKFD01. Next base: position 13,366 of record CALEZI010000167.1, read on the forward strand.
ATGGCGGTCAGTTGTCGGCGTATGGGGTGTAAGCGGGCGTGGTCGGGTGCTTGAGGCCGACGCCACGAAAGCCACGGACGCCCGCCGTGTTGCGCCATTTCTCGACGCCACGGGTGATCAGCAGATCGGAGAAGCGGCGCTGCGAGCCGATGAACTCGCCAGCGGAGTCGGCCCACTGCTTCCAATCGCCGAACAGCTCGGCGGTCAGCGATTTCGCATTGACCTCGCGCACGCAGCGTTCGTCGAGCCAGCGGCCCAGCGCGTCCTCGGCCTCGAAATACTCCTCGGTCGCTTCGAGCACCTGCTGCGGCGGATCGAGCCTGCCCAGACGCTGCCAGTCGAGACAGCCCTGAACCGCCCACGCCAAGATGCCGTCGCGCTCGGCCAAGAGCTTCTGCTGGAGCAGATTGTCGCGGCGTTCGGGTGGCACGGTGATCGTGAACGGGATCAGGTGCAGACGCCGCTTCATTGCCTCGTCGATGTTGCGGATGGCGGGCTTGTGGTTGCCCGCCACGAACAACTTGAACTGCGGGAAGAACTCGAAGAAGTCCTGGCGCATGAAGCGCGCGGAAATCTTGTCGCCACCGGTGAGGTTTTTGACCTTGGATTCCGCCCAGCGTCGCCCTTGTTCGGTTTCGATGGCCGCCACGAAGCGTGCGCCGCGCAGGCCCGCCATGTCGGTCGGGTGCCGGTCGGTGCGCGTCTCCATGAAGGTGTCCATCGGCGCGTTGGTCGCGTAGTCGCCGAGAATCGTGGCCAGGGTGTTCACGAACACCGACTTGCCGTTCGCGCCTGTGCCGTACAGGAAGAACAGGGCGTGCTCCTGCGTCGATCCGGTCAGCGCGTAGCCCACCATCCGCTGCAGGTAAGCCTGCAACTCCACGTCACCGCCCGTGACTTCATCGAGGAAGCGTCGCCAGGTCGGGCAATCCCCTCCCGGTGTGGCCGTGGTGATCTTCGTCATCCGATCGGCGCGTTCGTGTGGACGCTGGCGTCCGGTTTTCAGATCGACCACGCCGCCCGGGGTATTGAGCAGCCACGGATCGGCATCCCACTCCTCGGTGGTCGCGGCATGCCTGCGATCCGCCCTGGCCAACCGCTCCACGCCACCGACCGTGCTCGAACTGGCGAGCTTGGCCGCCACCTTGGGATTGTCGGCGCGCACGGCGGCATGCCGGCACACGCTGCGGATCAAGTCGGTCGCAGCCAGCGTGTCTTCGGTACGCCAGCGGTTGCCGTCCCAGACCAGCCAGCGCCCCCAGCCCGCGACATAGCGCCAGTCACGGTGGTAGCGCCGGGTGAAGGCCAGCGCCAGCGCATCCTCGGTGCCCCACACCGATTCGTCGCTGCTGACGACCGGCTCAGCTTCCTCGGCCACGTCATGCATCTGCAAACGCGGGCCGTGAGCGAGAAAGGCTGCGACGTCGAAGCCCTCGGCAATGGCGTCCGCCGCATCCCAGCCGTCCGCCGCCTCCTCGGGCGGGTACAGGATGAAGCAGGACTTCGCACCCGCCGATAGGATGGCTTGTGCCGCCTGTGTCGCGTACTCCCAGCCCGGCTTGTCGCGGTCGGGCCAGATCAGCACGGCCTTGCCCGCCAGCGGCGACCAGTCGGTCTTCTCGACCGGGGCGTTCGCGCCGTGCATCGCGGTGGTGGCGGTGATGCCCGCGTCGATCAGCGCCTGCGCGCACTTCTCGCCTTCGACCAAGACCACCTGCGCGGCGCTGGTCATGCCCGGCTGGTGGTAGAGCGGACGCGGATCGGGCGGAGCCATCTTGCGCCGCTTGGCGTCCCACGGACGGAACTCCTTCTTGCGTCCGGGCGGGTCGTAGCGGTAGACGACCGCGATCAGCTTGCCGGAGGCGTCGAGGTAGTCCCACTTCGCGGTGGCCGGGCCGAGGTCATCGACGGGTGGCACCGATTTGCCCTTGCGCACCGGTGCCGACGGCGCGCGTCCGAGCAATTCGGTCGCGGCATCGAGCACGCGCGGGAAGTCGGCGTGGGCGTCGATGCCGAGGTGCGCGGCGATCAGCGCGAAGATGTCGCCGCCGTCGCCCGTGGCGCGATCCGTCCACAGGCCCGCCTTGTCGCCGTCGAGCACGATCTCCAGACTGTCGCCCGGACTGCCGAGCACGTCGCCGGTGAGGAACTTGCCGCCGCGCTTCTTGCCTGCGGGGAACAGCGCGGCCAGCACCGGCTCCAACCGCGCGAGCAGTTCGGTGCGGATCGCTTCGCGTTCGGCATCGAAGTCACGCGGAACCGGGGTTGGCGTGTCGTTGAAATCAAGCATCCGCAGCCTCCTTGCCGGATGCCTGCTGCGCGACGATCCATGCTTCCAGTTCGTTGGGTTTGAAGCGCACCAGCTTGCCGACGCGGTAGTGCGGAATGCCGCGCCGCTTGCGTTCCTTGGCTTGCGAGAGCCAGTAGGTCGGCAGGTTGAACATCAGCGCGGCTTGGCGCGAGTCGATCAGTTGTTCGCCGAGCACGGCGTTCAGAGGGGCTTGGCTCATGACGGCCTCCAGCAGCGGTCTTGCCACGCGCACATCCGGCATTCGAAGCGGGTGGCGTCGTTGAAGGCGCGCGGCAGCAGTTCTCCGGCGTCGGTGGCGGTGATGACCTTCACGGCACGATCCGAATAACGCTGCGCCAGCGCCGCATCGAAGGGCACGCGCTCAACGTAGATCTCCATCGTGTCGGCGTTGAGCGCGGTGAAGATCGCCGGGTGCTCGTGCAGTTCGAGATAGGCTTGGTAGATCGCCACCTGCACCGCGTAGACCGGCTTGGCGATGGCGAGGCCGTTTTTCTCCAGCTCGCGCCACGACTTCGCGCCGAGGCATTTGTTCTCCCACAGCGCGGGATAGGCGAAACCATCGGCGCCGCCGACGATCACGCCGTCGACGTGGCCTTGCAGCCGACCGTCGGCCACCGAGAATCCGAACTGCTCGCCGCTGGCCTTGCGCGTGCGCAGATCAAAGCCCGCGTCACGCAGCCACGCGACCATGCAGTCCTCCATGACGTGGCCGCGCTCGAAGATGCGCAGCATCCGGCCTTCGGTGTCGCGCCCGTGATCTAACGGAGCCTTGGCGAACTCGAACTGCAAGGCGCGCTCGCAGGGCACGCCGATCCGCGATGCGCCGAGGTACTGGCGTTCGGGCTGGCGCGCGCGGGCTTGCTGCATCCCGCTGTCGATCAGTGCCGTGATCTGGCCGGAGACGCTGGCCGTGGAATTGAAGTCCATCATGGCTTCGCCTCCCAGAAATCCTTGTCCTCCAGATCGGACAGATCGAAGGGATCAGGCGTCGGAGCCATGCCGCGCACGGGCGGGTATTTGGTCGCTTCGTGGTGCGCGACCATCGCCTCGGTGTAGCAGCTGACGATGGCGTCGATGACGCGCAACGCTTCGGCTTCGGCATAGTCGCCCAACGGTTTGTCGAAGCCGATTTCGCCCGCCGCTTCGCCGAAGGCCTTGAGGCACTTCTTCATCGCGCCCAGTTCGACATCAGACGGATCGATCATGGCGACCTCCGTCTTGGCGACGCGTCCTTCCTGCACCCGCGTCCAGTTGCCGTAGAGCATGTGGAAGGCGTCCTGACAGCGGCGCGAGCAGAACACCCAGTCGAGCACGTAGTGGCGCGGATCGCCGGGCTTGAACCGGCCATCCATATGGCCGTACCCGCGCGCCTGTCGTTTGCAGACCCAGCATTTCATTCGCCCCCTCACTGCGCCCAAGCGGGCTTGCCGGTGACCGCGCGCTGCGGCGCGGGCGCGGCGTAGGCCGGAGCTGCCTGCGCCGGTGCGCCCGAGCTGCCGCCGCCGGTCTTGGCCTTGGGCGGCACGCCCATGAACTTGGCGTAGTCGGGGTGATCGGGTTCGACGGCGAGCTTGACGACGTTGCGATCCAGGCCCTTGGCGTCCTTCTCGACATCGACGCGGGCGAGGAACTCGATGCCGTCCAGTTCGTGGAAGCCCTGGATGCGGCGCGCGGCGGCAGCCTGCGGCGTGTTGTCCTGCGGGTGGACGTTGCGCGCGCTGTTGAGCACGGCGCGGATGAAGCTGCGCCCCATCTGGCCCCACGTCGGGCCTTTCTTCGAATGCAGGCCGATGTTCGACCACATCTTGCGTTTGGCGTGGTCGCCCGCCGTCACGACGAACTCGGCGGCGAGGTAGATCGAACCGGTTTCGAAGGACTCGGTGGCATAGCCGCCGCCCCAACCCTGTTCGGGATCGTCATGGCCACCGGGCTTGATGGTCATGCGTACCGGTACGATGGTGCCCTTGGGGATGAGGTCGAAGCCTTGCTGCTGTTCGGCGTCGTTGAAGTCGTTCCAGTTCTGCGTGGTCATGGCGATTACTCCTGAGATTCGATGGATTGGGGAATGGCGGCGCTGGCGGGCATGGCTGCGCCCGCGCACTTGGCGATCAGCACGCCGAGATCAGGGGGTTCGAGCAGGTCGAGACGACCGCTACGGTCTTTGGCCGGAAAGCCGTAGGGATTGAGGGTGTGCGTGACGAAGGCGCGGTAGGCGCTACCGTCCTCGGCCTTGATCTCGGCCAGCGTCACGACCTCGTCGACGATGCCGGGTAGTTCGAGGCTGGTCTTGCTGCCTTCGATCTGCGGCACGAACACCTTGCGGTTGTAGTCGTCGAGGCGTTCGTCGAGGATGGCGACGAACACGACGTTCTTGCCGCGCGCGTGCTGGAGGTGCGTGAGCGCGCCGACCATCTCCTGACCAAGCAGACCGTAGGCGGCGCGAAGGTCGGGCTTGCCGGAGCGGTCGCTGACCGCGCCCGGTTGCGTCTTGCACCACGCGAAGCACTGACGCGACAACTGCGTGATCGAGTCGAGGAAGAAGGTCTGGTAGCGGTCGAGCTGCGCCGGGTTGCCGAACTTCTCGATGACATGGTCGTAGTGCGCCTGCGAGAACGCGGACTCCGGCGGCAACGACTTGTCCGGCCCGGCGAGGAACACGAAGAAGTCGCGCGACTCCGGCCACGAGGCCGGACGGATGGTGTCGCCCGGCCAGTCGGCCACGGCCAGGTCGCCCGCCTCGATGTCGAGGAACAGCGTGGTCTTCGGGTCGAGGTCTTTGAGCCGGGTGGTCTTGCCGATGCCGGACTTGCCGAGCATCAGGAGCTTCACGCCCTTGCGTTCGGCCATGCGCTGCTGCGCGGAGATGATCGGGAGGGACATCACGCCACCTCCTTCAGCTCGTCGGCGACGGCGGGATTCCAGAGAATCTGGTAGCCGCTGTGGCCGTTGCGCGAGTACGGCATGGCCTCGGCCCACGCTTCACCGGCTTCGGTCAGTTCCCATTCGTCGCGGTCGTTGCGGAACTGGAAACCGCCCGCCGCCAGCAACTGGTTCGTCGCCTTCGCCGAGCGGTTCAGCAGTTTGCCGAGCTGGGTGGCGTTGAGCGAGCAGATCGGCTCGTTGGCGGCGGGCAGCGTGCGGCGCAGCGTCTCGACAGCGAGGCCCGTGTTCTCGTGGATGCAGGTCAGCGTCGCCGCCATCGCAATGCCGGACTTGACGCCCGGCACCTTTGCCACGGCGTCGCCGATCAGCAGGATCGCGCTGACGCGGTCGTGGGTCAGCGCGGGCAAGGCCGCCAGCGTGCCGGGGACGGCATACGCGCCGGTCTTGCGGATCGCGGGCAGCACCTCGCCGGTCACCCAACGCTTGAAGCGTTTCGCGGCGTCCTTCGTGCTGCCGAGGATCAGGGCGTAGAGGCCGGATTCGTTGACGTGGTTCTGGCGCTGGCGACCACCTGCCGTAAGGGTCTCCAGTTTCTGGAGACCCTCTGCATCGACATGGGACTTGACCGCCTGAGACGGGTTGCCCATCTCCAGCGCGTCGCAGACGTCGCTGGCGTTGAACCACGGCAGGCCCGCATCATCGACCTGCACGCGCACGGCGCGCGCCTCGAACTGGAAGGGAATGATCGCGCTCATGATCAGCCCTCCCAAGCGACGTCGGCGATGCGGTCGGCACCGCGTGCGGCACGCTTGCGTGCTTCGGCGTGGAGGTCTTCCAGCGCGTTGCGGCGACGACTCAGAGCCAAGGCTTCTGCGTTGGCGGTCTGGATGGCAAAGGCCAGTTCGTCCACCGTGGCCGCTTCGAGCGCGACGGCGATCAAGTTGCCGTCGGCGTTGCGGTAGTGGACCTCCGTGGGCAGGGAATCGCCGTAGATGGACGGCAGCTGCTTGCGCAGCAAAGCGATGAGGCTGGTGCTCATGATCAGTGCTCCGAATCGAGAGAAAGTGTGAAAGACGGCTTGCCCGGCTCGACCGTTCGAGCGGCGGCGAACTCCTGCTGGAGCGACGGCGGCCAGTTGGTGAAGCGCGATTCGGAAACCGCCAGCTTCACGTCGAGGAAGTGCTCGACCTTCTCGCCACCAGCCACGATGTGGGCGGCGATGTCGCCGAGCTTCTTCTGATCCCAACTGACCTTTTTGGGCAGTTCGAACTTGACGTGCAGCGGGCCGTCGTCGAGATGCGCGGTACCGAAGTCGCGGCCCGAATCGCGCAGTGCCGCGCGGGCCTGTTCGCCGTAGGCGGCATCGAGCGCCGCGTCGAACTTGGCGCGCGCCTTCTTCAGCCAGTCGAGGGCTTCGTCGAGGTTCTTGTCGATCTCGGCCTTCTGCGCGGCGGGCAGCACGGCCAACTGACTGACGGACATCGCGGCGATGTCGGCGGGAAAGAGCGTGATGTCGTTCATGGCATCGCTCCTCAAACCGCCGCGCGTTCGGACGTCGAGTCGTGCAGTGCGTCGCGCTCGAACTCGATGACCGCGTCCACCGGATAGCCGACGCGCTTGGACAGCTTCAGGTAGCGCGGGCCGCGACCTTCGCTGCGCCAGCGTTGCAGCGTCTTGGGGCTGACGCCCCACCGCTGGGCCAGTTCGTTCTCGTTGAGCACCCGGCGGTCGCCGGGCGAAAGGCTGTTGATCGCCTGTTGCGGCGACCGGGTGATAGGGCTTGCTGCCGTCTGCATGGAACACTCCTGTTGCGTTGTTGAGGAACAGGTGTCATTCCAAATTTCGGGTGGCGAACCTTGAAGGGACGCAATGGCGAACCATGCGGAAACTTCGGGCTCGCCAATCCGCCCGCGCCAACGAAAACGGCGAGCACATGGCTCGCCGTCGTCAGCGGAAATCGGGGACGGGGTTCAGGCGTCGGTGAAGCCCAGCAGCCGACGCTGCTCGCCCCAATCTCGAGGCAGCAGGTCTTGGCGGCCGCGCAGCGTGTGCAGGTTCAGATGCCGGGGTTGGCGGCCCTCGAAGATCGCCTCGACGATGTCCGGGGCCAGCATGGTCATGCGCAGTACCTCGGCCGCCCAGCCTGTCTCCACTTTCAGCGCGCGCGCCAGATCTGCGGTCGTCGGATAGACGCCTTCGTCGATCAGCCGCTTCCAGTAGAAGGCCTTGCCCAGCGTCTTGATCATCGGCGCGTCGAAGCCGCCCTCCGCGCCAGTGGCGTCGGGGGCGGGCGGGATCAGCAGTTTGCGGTTCTGGCGGTGCTTGATCGTCAACGGCACCAGCGTGACCCGCTGACCGCCGCTGATGTAGCTGCGGGCATCGGTGCCGACCTCGATGTGGACAGTGCGCTTGCGCGGGTTCGCCGTGGTGTTCATGCCAGCGCCTCTTCGGTCTGCGAGCGGTCTTCCTCGACCAGTGGGTGCGTACCGATGTCGGCCCCAAACCCGATCCAGCCGTCCTCGCGCCAGACGATGTCCAGCCCCTGCGCGTGCAGTTGCACCCGTTCGATCAGCAGCCGCGTGATGCGTTGCTGTTCGGCGGGGAACAACTGCGCCCACACGTCGCCGATGCGCTGCATGGCCACGACAACCTGCGCTTCGTCGAGCTTGCTACCTGCGGGATGCTGCTGGCAGGCCCGCCACACCGCGATCAGCATCTGCGGAGCGGAGAGCGCCGCGTGAATTTGCGCCAGCACCGCATTCTCGATTTCGGCGGCGGGCAGATGGCCGACGTCCGGCCGATCCGGAGTATGGGGAGACAGGCTCGCGCCCGCGTTGCGTCGCTTGTGCAGGTAGGGAACGTAGTAGCGGTACTGCCGCCCGTTCTTCTTCTTGACGAAGGAGTGCAGCATGCGCTGGCCATCGGGCGCGAACAGCAGGCCCGCCAGTAGCGCCGGATGCTTGGCGGTGTGTTCGCGCGGAGCCTGCTTGCGCCGTTCGATGAAGGCATGCACTGCGTCCCACAGCGCCGGTGTGACGATTGCCTCGTGCTGGCCCTCGTACCACTGGCCGTTGTTGGAGATTTCGCCGAGGTAGATGCGGTTGCGCAGCATCGTGAACAGGTACTGCTGGTCGATGGTGCGCCCCGGTCGCTGCCGTCCAGTCTGCGTCAGCCACGCCTTGGTGGTGTGGCCTTCGATGTCCAGTTCGCGCACCAGTCGCGCCGCCGAGCCATGCTCACCGTAGCGCCGGAAGATGTCGCGCACCAACGCCGCCTCGCGTTCGTTGACGACGAGCTTGCGTTCGACCACGTCATAGCCCAAGGGCGGCACGCCGCCCATCCACATGCCCTTGGCCTTGCTGGCAGCGATCTTGTCGCGGATGCGCTCGCCCGTGACTTCGCGCTCGAACTGCGCGAAGGACAGCAGGATGTTCAGCGTGAGCCGCCCCATCGAGGTGGTGGTGTTGAACTGCTGCGTGACCGAGACGAAGGACACGCCGTTGCGGTCGAACACCTCGACCAGCTTGGCGAAGTCCGGCAGGCTGCGCGTCAGGCGGTCGATCTTGTAGACGACCACGGTGTCGATCTTCCCAGCCTCGATGTCGACCATCAGGCGGCGCAGCGCCGGGCGCTCCATGTTGCCGCCGGAGTAGCCACCGTCGTCGTAGCCGTCGCCGACGGCGATCCAGCCCTCGTGCCGCTGGCTGGCGATGAAGGCCAAGCCCGCGTCGCGCTGTGCTTCGAGGCTGTTGTATTCCTGATCCAATCCTTCGTCGGTGGATTTGCGGGTGTAGACGGCGCAACGCTTCTTCGGCGTGACTGTCGGCAGGGAATGAGCGCGCGGGGAACTCATGCCGTCACCTTCTTCGTGGCGGGCGTCTTCAGGCCGAAGAACACCGGGCCAGACCAGTGGCTGCCGGTGATGTGGCCCGCAATCGCGGACAGGCTCTTGAAGCGTTGTCCCTGATACTCGAAGTCGCCCCTGCCGCGCACCAGCACGCGATGCTCGACGTCGTCGTAGATGCGCGTGAGGATGGTGCCGGGCAGCAGGCGCTGGCTGTCGCCGCGCAACTGCTTCGGCAGGATGCCGGTTTCGCCGACCTCTTCGAGCTTCTTGCGCAGAGAGGGTTTCAGACCGCCGAAGGCGCGCTCCTGAATCTTGTAGGCCAGTCGACTCTCCAGCCAGCCGCGATGGTGGTGGCCGGGTCGTTCGTCGAAATGTTCGTCCCACAGTGCCCAGAGATCGCCCATCGAGAGGTGGGGAATCCCGGCGACCTGTGCGGCGACCGTGGTGGTGGTGGGTGGTGCGTGTGCCGTCATGGGCGAACTCCGTGGTGGTAATCGGGGTTCGCATTCACGCGCTGCTGGCCGGAGAAGCCAAGGCGAACGCGCTCGCTGTTTTCGGTGATGTGGCTGGCCGGGCGCGCGCGCAGGCGCAGCAGTGCTGCGGCCAGCAGGTCGGCGATTTCCTGCTGCGGGTGCCGGGGCCGGTCAGACGGCGGGGAAATGGAGATGGGTTCGAGTTCGGACATGGCAGGCGTTTCGATGGAAAACGCTGCTCATGCTATGAACCGAAGGCACTTCGCGTAACGTGATTTGGCGTGTATGTGCGGGTTGGAGGAAGGCCACTGGTTCAGGGCGTGGGTGCTGCCGGAGACCAAGTCGACGGCGAGTTTTGCTGGAGCCACTTCAGGAAGTCCTCGCCCGTATCCACGGGGGACGCACTCGAACGGTATTGCTCCAAGCTCATCACATACTGATAGAGCATCGCGTTGGCGATGCCTTCGGCAAAGACCCGCTCCGATTCAAGAACGAGATCGACCGCAAGCAAGGAACCATGAGCGATCTTCGACCGCCATTCGTAGACCTTGCGCACGGCGGCCTTGAGCGTCAGGCCATCGGCCCGAACGGAATCTTCCGGCTTCTTCTCGAAGAGCGCACAAGCCAGATCTCGAATCCCGGCCTCTTCCTTGCCGCCGCACAGAGTATCCAGCGTAAACCCGAACATCGGCAGTGCGACGAAGTCCGCATCGGAGACGCATGCCCGACCATACCAGTGGATGGCGTTGCTCCATCGCTGAGAAAGCTCCGGCAGATTTTCTTGCGCGGGCGTCGGACTGATGATGACCGTGATGCAGTTTCCTGCGGCCTTTCGGAAATCCGTGGAGGTGTCGATCAGTTCCTGAGCCGCACCGGGCTTTCCGCCAACACCGGGCATTTCCGTTCCTGAATCTGAAGTCAGGTCATGCCCATCCATCTGCCGTAGTCGCTCGATGGCGCGAGGCGGGCCGTGGTCGGCTGAGGTAAATATCCTTTTCTTGTTGCTGCCGGGGATGAGCAGACGTATGCCGTCGATGGCGATTCTGGTAGCGAGCAGTGCTCGACGCTTTGCCTCTCGATCATCGAAGCCTGCGATAGCGACGCATGCAATTCGTTGTTCGGCAAACGCGAAGCGCGTTACCGTCTTGATTGCGGACTCGACGAGCTGATCGCTGCTGCCAGCAGCAGCGTCGCCAGCGTTACCAGTCAGCCCCCACGTCGATTCAACACCTGATCGCCATGCCGGGCGGCTACCTCGAACTCGTTCCACCTTGTCCAGCCATCCCGACTGATCAACGAACTCGACCGGCCCCACGGAGAAATTTCCATAGTCCTGACGGACAAAGAGCCACACCGGCACATAGACGGTCTGCGAGGTCGGGAGGCTGGTGAACGCGGCGGTGATGACGTCCCGGTACTGCTTCCATCTCTCATTGTCATCGGCGACTTCGACGAGTGGTGAAAGGTTCGCCCCGAGCGTTTGCATCGCCCGCTTGAACATTTCATCTCTGCTGAGAGTTCGGGCGAGCGCGCCGTCATTAGTGCGGATGTTGTCGATGATCTCCGTAATGCAGCCAATTGCGCGATCAGTGGTTGGATAGAAGCTACCGCCTTCCGCTGGGAGGGAGGGAGGCAACGGCGAACTTCGAGGGCCGTGCAGCCACTGCTTGTATTCGTCGCTTTCTGGATTCTGGAGTCGAAGGGTTTCCTCCAGAGCATCCCTCAATCGCTGTGCATTCGTGGTCATGGAAAGGACTCCCGGCGATGGCTCTGAATTCAGCGCACCGGCAACTGGCCGTTCGACGCGAACTGATCGAAACTGTCAAAGCTCTCCTCGTCCTGCCACGACCGATCCCATGAGCGCGGCTCAGCGCTTTCGAGCAGGAGCAGCGTGAGAACGCGATCACGCGCGCCGAAGGTATGCTTGAACTCGCGCAGCTTCATGTGTTGCGCTTCTTCCGGGCACCAGATCGCGGCGGACATCTCCGTGCCGTCCCATTCCTGCGTGATGCTGGCGTCGACGGCCAGCGTGTCCGGTGGCGGTTCGGCTGGATCGCCGTTGCGCCGGATTTTCGCCCGCGTCTTGACGGCGCTACTGCTGCGCCACTCGTACTTCACGTAGCCGTTGTCCCAATAGACGAGGATCGCGCGCTGCGTGGTGAACTTGATGAAGCGGATGCACAGCGCCTCGAACGAAACCTGGAACCGCTTGGCGATCCCGCTGAGAACGCGCAGATCGATGCGCTGGTTCGAAATCCAGTCGCGCAGCAGATCACCGGGCATCAACAGGTTGCTGGCGAAATCATCGGCTTCGCGCTCGATGGCGCGGATGGTGTCGATGCCGGAGTAGACGCTTTCCTTGTCGCAGTTGAAGCTCTGCTGCCAACCGCGATGCAGGATGAAGTGACCCAGCTCGTGGGCGATGGTGAAACGGCGACGCTCCGGGCTAGCGCTGCCGTTGTAAAAGATGCCCCACTCGGCAGTGTCCTCCGGGTTGCGCACCAGCATGCCTTCGCAGCTATCGACGTCGAGCACCATCGGGGCTTTGATCTCCCGAACGCCAGTGCCGTAGGGCGTGCCCGGCAGCATCTGACGGACAACTTCCAGATCAATGGCGTCAGGCACGTGCTCGTCGCGGTACCACGTCCTCAGCCACTTCTGGACGGTATTGGCGGCAATAGAGCCAGTGAGGTTCTGTGTTGCGCTCAATGGTCAGCCCCCGCTGTCGCCCTTGTCGGGGAACATGATCTTGAGCGCCTGCCGGTAGCGATCCTTCTCTTCGTCCGTCATCCCGCCGTATTCGCGGAAGAAGATCACGTCCTCGGGGCTGGCGTTCGGCGCTTGCTGCATGGGAACGCCCATCACGTCCTCCATCGTCACGCCCAGCACCTTGGCAATGGCCTGAATCCGCTCGGCGGAAGGACGCTGCTGTCCGCCCTTCATCTCCAGTTCCCAGATGTAGGCCTTTGTGCAGCCGACCGCATCGGCGACCTGCTGCAAGGTCAGTTTTTTCGCCTCGCGCAAGCGTCGCAGGCGTGCTCCAAATGCAGAAGCCATCGAATTGCTCCTGTCAGGGTGGTTTTCGACAAGCCCTCAAGTATAGCCACAAGATACCCAGTGCAGCTAGATGTGCCACGTTGATTGACAAGCGGGAATGTGATGAACAGAATCACGCTTGTATCTCGCGGCTTTACTTGCGCGTGGTATGTGTTCAGAAACTCTGTCGCTGGCCCGTGCAGCCCGATCCCGGTCTCAGACCTCCGACGCCGATCCAGAAAGGACGAACAAGATGAAGAAAACCTTTGTCGACGTGATGCTCGAGCTGCCGGTGGATGCCACGCTGCGCGACTTCCTGACCTCACATGGTCTGCCCGTGCCGGGCGGGTTCGCGTGGGACGACACGCCGGAGACCAGCCAGTTCTTGGTGGAGGCAGTCAAGGTCTGGCCGGACACCGCCGCCCGCGACCAGATGACCGCCAACCTCATGGCCAGCGTCCAGTTGGGCGATCCGGCGGGCAAGCAGGCGATGTTCGAGGCGGTGGTCTCGGATGCTGCCGCGCTGGCGGGCCTGACGCTGTGCCGCAGTGACGTCCACCGCTCGTTCTGGCTCTACGTCACCCACCCGACGCTGTTCGAACGCGCCTACGACTTCAGCTTTTGGGAGCACCACGGGCCGCAGACCCAGCAATACGATCTGGGCCTGAAGCGCCAGCCGAACGGTTCGGACACCAACCTGGCCGCGCTGCGCAACGCGATCTCGGCCTTCTACAAGCGCGAGATGCAGTGCGGCGACAGCAGCGTGGCGCATCTGGTCGAACGCAGCCCCGGTGTGTTCCTGCTGACCGTCCACGTCAAGGACATGGCCATGCTGCGGCTGGAGTTCGAGGGCGCGACCCTCAAGCGCCGCGTCGGCAATCCCAACATCCACATGGTGCTGGAGTACGCCAAGACCACGGGCGTCGTCCGCACGCTGGTGCGCGGCGGCCAGAAGTACCAACAGATGCTGGTCGAGGCCTTCGCCGAGCATGTGCTGGGCGTCAAGGCGAGCGCGAGCCGCATCAAGTCGCCGACGCTGGACTTGTCGATGCTGCGCACCGGCTTCGACGTGCCGGAGGCATTCGCGGACGGGTTCACGATGGTGCAGTTGAAGGCGCTGACCTTCCTCAGCCCGGACGGTGCGCTGAAACTCGAATGCACCGCGATGCAGTCCAGCCACCAACGCTCCGTGCATGAACTGCTGAAGGAGAAGTTGAACGGCCCGCTGGAAGGCAACTGGACGGTGACGGCGGCGCAGGTCAATCTCTACTACCCGCCTGAGCCGGGCCGCACGCGCGCGAAGGTCGTCACCATCGAGGTGACCAGCAAGGGGCGGCTGAACCTGCACAAGTTCGACGCCAAGATGCAGGCGCAGTTGGAAGGCTATCTGGTCGCAGTGGGCATCTTGCAGAAGGGCCAGACCTTGAGCGCCCACGAAATGCCGCCGGAAACGGACGCGGTCGGCTCGACGCCGGTGATCGAGGACTGACCCGATGGCGGCGCACGACGCTTGGGCCTTGATCTGCCGCCTGTTCGCGGGCGGCACGCCCGCGCTGCGCGTCACGTTGTCGCCGCGCGAAACGGTGGCGTTGGCCATCCTCGGTAAGGCGGTCAAGCCGACGATGATGGATCAGTCCTTCGTGCTGTGCCCGCACTGCCAGCAGCATCGGGCGCAGGTGTGGGGCGACGGTCGTGGCGGACGGATGTGCCGCTGCCCAGACTGCGGGCCGGTGGCCGTCGAGGTGAACGACGGCGCGGCACTGGCCTTGGACGAGGAATGGCTGCGCACGAAGATGCGCCTCGCGCTCGACATCGAGAGCCGCGACGGCATCGATGATCTGGGCGGTGGTGTGTGGCGCTTGGGCGATGCCCGGCGGTCGCCCGTCCTGCTGGCCCGCGATCTGACGCGCGTGCTCCACGAACCCGCGCTGCTGGATCGCGTGCGCGTGGCGGGCAGCGACATCCGGGTGATCACGCCGAGGCCGAGCACGACGCGCGGTTCGCCCTTCGGCGCGGGCGTCGAGTGGCTGGTGCTGGAGGAACGCTTCACGTTCTACGGCGGCGGGATCACGCTCCTCGGCACGACGTCGCCGTCCGTGACACCCGTGGCCGCCGATCCGGCCGCACCGGTGAACGGGCCGTTCTCGGCTGACTTCAAGTGGGTCACGCTGCCGGATGGTGACGGCACGGCAATTCGATGCACCGACGGGCAGGCCAAGGTTTTCGGGGCGCTGTGGTCGTTCAAGGGCGAGGCCGTGACGGCAGACCGGATCATGCAGCGCGCAGGGTTGGACAGCGCCAAGCCGAGCGACCTGTTCAAGATCAAGACGAAGGACAAGGGCAAGCCGGAGCCTGCTGCGCAGCACGCGGCCTACGGTGCGCTCGTGGTCACGCAGCAACGCGCGGGGCTGTATGCGATGCCGTGTGCGGCAGCGGGACAGGAGGTCGCCATGACGTGATCACACCACCCGATGCGCCGAGGCTCGCGCGGACTTCAAGAGCCTGACCTTTTCAATTTTTGGAGTAACTGAAATGAGCGGAAAGAACCAATGGGTCGTACCCATCAACGGCGGTGATCAGTGGGGTGTGCGGGGAGAAGGCAACGACCGCCTCACCTCCATCCATGACACGCAGCAACAGGCGATTGACCGTGCGCGGGACATCG